>NZ_NHRY01000218.1 GCF_002937115.1 Rhodopila globiformis
GAGCCACAGCCTGTGGCTGATCCGCGTCGATGAAGCTGAATTCAGCCGCCTGCGCCAGCTTCGGCATGGCATGACTATCCCGCAACCCTTTTGTGAGTCTTGAGACGCACCATGACGGCCAGATCTCGATCTGCCAGCGCAAGCGATACACCGCCAGTACCTCTTGCGCCGGATAGAACTCAGCCGGCAGCGAGGTCGCCAGGGAGCCACTTGCAAAATCACGCTGACAGCGTGATTTTCCGCCGCAAAGTGTGTGGATTTCGCGAGGCGCCTGCATCCGTTTCGTGGTATGATGGAGTTGCAAAACGACCATATACCGACGAAGACAAAAAAGATGCAGGCGATGTCGCTGAAGGAGACACTATCCACATACTGGCTGCATATTCAAGGAGAACTTCTGCCCTGGCTCGATCCGGCAATGGACGGTCCGCTGATGACGCCGGAGCGAGGACCGGCACCCGCCGGGCCGCATGTCCAGGCCGGGGCAGAGGCCACGCGCGTCAGCATCATCCAGGCCCTATCCATCGCCCGGCAAACGCGCTTCGATGCGGCGACAAGACGTCTGTCTCCCCAGCGAGGAGTGATCGGATGCCAGCCCTCGGCCAGGTCCTTCTGGATGCGCTGAAGACCCACGGTGCCGGCGAAATCTTCGGCATCCCGGGCGACTTCGTGCTGCCGTTCTGCCGGATGATCGAAGACAGCGCCACGCTGCCCTTCTACACCCTGAGCCACGAGCCGGCAGTGGGCTTCGCGGCCGACGCCGCGGCCCGCTTCCACGGGGGGCTTTCGGTCGCCGTCGTCACCTGGGGCGCCGGCGCCCTGAACCTGGTGAACGCCACCGCCGGCGCCTATGCCGAGCGGGTGCCGCTGGTGGTCATCTCCGGCGCCCCCGGCCTGCATGAGCGCGCCAGCGGCTGGCAACTGCACCACATGGCCCGCACGCTCGACACCCAGATGCGCATCTTCACCGAGATCACCTGCGCCCAGGCCAACCTGCTCGATCCCTCGGCCGCGGCCGCCGAGATCGCGCGCGTGCTGCGGGCCGCGCGGGAATACTCGTTGCCGGTTTATCTCGAACTGCCGCGCGACCTGGTGACCGCCGGCGCGGCGTCCGTCACCCCCCTGCCGCCGCGCCGCGCCGACCCCGAGGCGCTGGCCGAATGCGCCGGGGAGATCCTCGCCCGTCTCGCCGCCGCGAAGCAGCCGGTGATGCTGGTGGACGTGGAACTGCGCCGCTACGGCGTGGAGCGTGCGGCGGCGGCGCTGGCGCGGCGGCTGGGGCTGCCGGTCGTCACCACCTTCATGGGGCGCGGCCTGCTCAGCCAGGGCCCGGACGTGATCGCCGGCACCTATCTCGGCGCCGCCGGCCAGCCCGCCATCACGCGTCTGGTCGAGGACTCCGACACGCCGCTGCTGCTGGGCGTCATCCTCTCCGACACCAACTTCGCCGTGTCGGAGCGGAAGATCGACATGCGCCGCGCGATCCTGGCAACCAACCGCGAGGTGCGCATCGGCCACCACGTCTATCCCGACGTGCCGCTCGCGGACCTGCTCGACGCGCTGCTGGCCCGCGCGGCGCCGGCGCAGCGGGCCGGGCAGCAGTTCCCGCCGCCGCGCTATGCGCACGGGCTGGCGGCCGACGCGGCGCCGCTGACCCCGTCCGACATCGCCTGCGCCGTCAACGACCTGTTCGCCGCGCACGGGCCGATGCCGATTGCCTGCGACATGGGCGACTGCCTGTTCACCGCCATGGAGATCGCCAACTCCCGCCTCGTCGCGCCCGGCTACTATGCCGGGATGGGCTACGGCGTGCCCGCCGGCCTCGGCGTGGCGGTGGCGACCGGCGAGCGGCCGCTGATACTCGTCGGCGACGGCGCCTTCCAGATGACCGGGTTCGAGCTGGGCAACTGCCGCCGCTACGGCTGGGACCCGATCGTGATCGTGTTCAACAACGCCAGCTGGGAGATGCTGCGCGTGTTCCAGCCGGAGTCGCGCTTCAACGACCTGGACGACTGGGGCTTCGCGCGGCTGGCCGAGGCGCTCGGCGGCCGGGGCATGCGCGCAACCACGCGGGCGGAGCTGGCCGCCGCGCTGGCCGAGGCGCACGCCACGCGCGGGCGCTTCTGCCTGGTCGAGGCGATGCTGCCGCGCGGCACGACCTCGGACACGCTTGCCCGTTTCGTCGCCGGTTTCAAGGCCGCGCGGCTGCGCCTGGCCAACGACGGTCCCGGCCAGTAGCGCCGGCACCAGCCCATGGGCGCCAGGGCGCCGCGCCGGAATGACGGCTTCCGCATGCACCTTGGCATCCGCCTCCCAGCGGGTGTTCCCGCGGTTCGGAGCCGGATGAGACTGGTTTCGTCACGTTCGAAGCCTCACCCCGTGTCGCCGTGGCAGGCAAGGCCATCGTCAGACGGGGGCCGGGACACACCATTCTTGGTGGCTTAATGTCTTTGTGTTAACGCCAACGGTTGTAGCGGCACGGACGGTGACTGTGGGGCACGGACAGGCCCGTGCGGCCTCTTCTGCTGCTTCAACACAAAGACACTCAGTACCCCATTACATGAATTCGGTGAGGTATTGCGCTGTCGCAATCGAACCCGGGAAGTTCGGCAGGCCTTGAGTTTGGCGATCAGAATGTACAAGACGCGGCGGATGGAGGACACAAACGGACTGCGTTTGGGAATGACGCCTCCGCCTGAGCATGGAGCCTCTCATGCCGCTTCGAGCCGTCCCAAATACGTCACCGTACTTATGAAATGAAAGTACTAAGGCGCCGCAGCGGCCCCGCAGACAGCGATCCTGATCCGTCGCCGCGTCGAACGCACCCCATGTAATGGAACGTGCCAGCGGCTCGCTTTATCGCAAAATGGATTATGCGGCTGCGCCATTCGGCGCAGCCCGCGCGGACACTGCATCATGCAGTCAACGGTCGCGAAGCCGACGCAGTGCAGAATTCAAGATCTATGCACGGTGCGGGCCTGACGATGACACGGCTATAACCTAGCCTTTCAGATAGCCGACATAGTAGATGCCGATGACCTTACCAGATGCGTCCTTGATCGGATCGTAACCCGTGATATAGGGTTTCCCGAGGATGGTCGTATCACCGTAATAGGCATCACCCTTCTGGATCATGGGGAATACCGGGCCATTTGGATCGAGAACCGTACCGATCGCACGGGAGCCGTCGTCCTTTTTCACGTTTGTCGCAACACGCACGAAATCGTTTCCGTTCTTCACGAAAAGAGTCGCCGTTCCACCGTTTTCCTTCACAACCTCATCGACGACTTCGAAGAAGTTGTTCATTTTGGTCGTGCCGAAATACAAAGCCTGGACATCCTTGCCGGCAACGGGGGCGGTCCCTTCGATCTTGGGTGGGCCTAGTTTCGCCGTTTTGGCCTTCAAAGCCGCCATCGAAACCTTGATCCGATCCATCTGTGCATGGCCGACGTCCGGCAAGAGCGTAGCGATTGCGGTGCCGGCGCCAAGAATACTAACAACGAATATTCTTCGATTGATGAACGTCTTACCAGTCACGTGACAACCCTCCCAATATTATTGAAACCTACAATAAACCCTTTCGACCTTTCTTGGCAATCCATGTTGACGGCCAGCCCCCGAAACCGTGAACCCGCCCGACGGTCGTGCGCGATCGTCGGAATTCACGACGTTCGCAACAACGGCGGCCCGTTGATTCGACTATGCTTTTTCAATGCAAGAGGCTGACGCGAAACTCTGGTCGC
Organism: Rhodopila globiformis; assembly: GCF_002937115.1. Lineage (GTDB taxonomy): Bacteria > Pseudomonadota > Alphaproteobacteria > Acetobacterales > Acetobacteraceae > Rhodopila > Rhodopila globiformis. The sequence continues at coordinate 3,744 of NZ_NHRY01000218.1, forward strand.
CCACCTGACCGGGGGCACCATCCGGCGCGGCCTATTTTCTGTCATCTGACGACATCAGCCCATCGAAGAACGCCCGCGTTGCCTTCATCGTCTCCTGCTCCGCCGGATCGTCTGTCGCTTTACTATTGAGAAGGCGGGCGAGGCCGCGCCGCAGCCGCTCGCCTGATGGAGTGTCACGGTAGGCGGCGACGACGGCTGCCTGGGTGGCTTTGGAACGCCACAAGGTGTCCCGCAGCGCATAGGCCACCTCGGCCTGGTCCCGCTGCCGGGCCCTGACGTAGGGCGATTGCCGATCCGCCCTGGTCATCGGCTCGTCGTACTTGGGTTGCCGACCGCGCCCAAGCTTCTGGGGCGGTTTGGCACCGCTTCCGAGCTTGACGGTGGTGCGTCCGCGCCCGCGCTTCGTCGCTCGATCCACCATTGCCGCCATCCTGTCTTTCGTCAGGTGGCATATACAGGAGACAGACGGCCGGGGGAATCAGGCTGATGTCGATCTTGGCGTGACTGCATCGGCGAACCGCGGAGCCTCAGGTCACTCATTATGGTGTCATAAAGTTACTTCTGGGACTTTTTGTAGCTATAGAGCCGCCCCTCATTGTCTTGAATCCCAAAGCGCAGAAAAGCCCAGTTTATGCCTGTAAATGCAGGCGTTGGCGTTCTGATCAATGAGGGGCGGATCTATAAGAGGAGACTTAATACTCCATTTCATAAGTACAGTCACGTATTTGGGATGGCTCGAAGCGGCGTGAGAGGCTCCATGCTCAGGCGGAGGAGGCGTCATTCCCAAACGCAGTCCGTTTGTGTCCTCCATCCGCCGCGTCTTGTACATTCTGATCGCCAAACTCAAGGCCTGCCGAACTTCCCGGGTTCGATTGCGACAGCGCAATACGTCACCGAATTGATGTAATGGAGTGCTAAGCCACAAAGAAATAGCGTGACCGTCAGGCTGACGGGCGTTCTCCCGGTTCGCGCAGATGGCGCTGGCCTTCGGGACCCGCCGACGGGCCGCCATCCACGTCTTGCGGTGCTCATAACCGCAGCCTGCGTGGATGGCGGTTGAGGCGTCCGTGCGGCAACTGGAGCCGTTATTCTGCATCAGGCCCTCAGCGCCCATGCCGGCACGCCACGCCAAGCCAGCGCAGCAACGTCCCCAGCTCAGCGCGACACCACCCGCAAGCCGCGGCGGCGGGCGCGCGGCGAGGCCTCGTCCGGCAGGTCGAGCGGCAGCGGCGACTGCTCGCGCGCGCCGTGGCCGACGGTATCCGGCTCCTCGATCTCCGCCTCGGGGATGTCGTGCCGCCCCAGGTAGTTCGCCGCCAGGTGGCGGAACGCGTAATCCAGCAGCGAGGTCGCCGCCTTCACCGCCGGGTCGCCCTCCACCACGCCGGCGGGGCCGAAGCGGGTAAAGGTGAAGGCCTCGACGAAGCGCTCCAGCGGCACGCCGTGCTGCAGGCCGATGCTGACCGCCTGGGTGAACGTGTCCATCAACCCACGGAACGCGGCGCCTTCCTTGTTCAGGGCGATGACGATCTCGCCCAGCGAGCCGTCCTCGTACTCGCCGGTGCGCACGAACAGCTTGTGGCCGCCGACGGCTGCCTTCTGTGTGTAGCCGCTGCGCCGCCCGGGCAGGTCGCGACGCGGCGCCGGGGCGGCCTTCACCGCCAGCGGCACCGGGCGCGGCGGCATGGCGTGCATGTACGGCGCCACCGCATCATGCATCGCCGCATGCGCCGCGGCGCCATGCGACGGGATCGGGTGGCCGCCGGCCAGCGCGGTGGCCAGCGCCTCCTCGGCGGTGATGCCGCTGACCGCCAGCCAGGCGCGGGCGGCGCGAGTCAGCCCGCCGGCCTGGGTGATCGCCGAGAACGCCGGCGCGATGCCACCGGTCTCGCAGCCCAGCA
>NZ_NHRY01000219.1 GCF_002937115.1 Rhodopila globiformis
GTTGTTCGCAGCGGTCACGCCAACGGACCCCGGACGGCCCGGCAAATGGTCCTTGATCCGCTCCCACTGGTCGTCGCGCAAGGCATGTCGATGCATCGGTCAGCCTCTCCAAAGCTGACTGCCTATGCATCGAAGAACCGGGGCTGCTGGAATCGGGAAGCCGCTTGTTGATCAACGATTCCGCCGCACTGTTGCAGCCCAGACTCACTCGGCTGGCTCCAATTGACGACACGCCCTATATCGCACCAAAATGCTCAAATGAACTGCATTGGGCCTTCGCCGGCCATGACGTCGGGAAAGTCTGCGCCCGCCGCGACGCTGAAACATACGACACCTGCCGTGGTGCGAAGAAGCCAACCATCACCCATCACGCCGCCACCGCCTCGTCCACCCGCCCGTCCGACAGATGCACCTGGCGGTCGCAGCGGGCCGCGAGGTCGCGGTCGTGGGTGATCAGCAGGAGCGTCGTCCCGGTGCGCCGGCGCAGTTCGAACAGCAGGTCGATCACCGCCTGGCCGGTGGCGTGATCCAGGTTGCCCGTCGGCTCGTCGGCCAGCAGCAGGGCCGGCTCCGGGGCGAAGGCGCGGGCCAGGGCGACGCGCTGCTGCTCGCCGCCCGACAACTGGCCGGGCAGGTGGGTCAGGCGGTGGCCGAGGCCGACGGCGTCCAGCGCGGCGCGTGCCCGGCCGCCGGCGTCGCGCAGGCCGGCCAGCTCCAGCGGCACCGCGACGTTCTCCAGCGCGGTCATGGTCGGGATCAGGTGGAAGGCCTGGAACACGATGCCGATCTGCGCGCGACGCAGGCGGGCGAGGGCGTCCTCATTGAGGTCGGTGATCTCCTGTCCGGCCAGCGAAACGCTGCCGGCGGTGGCGCGTTCCAGTCCGGCCAGCACCATCAGCAGGCTGGTCTTGCCCGAGCCGGAGGGGCCGATCAGCCCGACCGCCTCCCCCTTCGCGATGTCCAGGCCGACACCACGTAAGATGTTGACCGGCCCGGCGGCGGACGGCACGGTGAGGTGCAGGTCCCTGATCCGCACAAGTGGCACGCCGGGTGGGAACGGAGAAGGCGGGATGGCATCCATTGGCAAACTATATTGGCACGCGGCGCATTGGCGAAAGGCCTGGTGCGCGGTTGCAATGGTGTTATCCGTTGTGGCAGCGATGCCGGCCGCCCGGGCGGCGGCGCCGCGGCTGCTGGTGCTCGGCGACTCGCTGTCCGCCGGCTACGGTCTGCCGCATGACCAGGGGTTCGAGGCGCAGCTGCAGCAGGCGCTGAAGGCGCACGGCCACGACGTGACCATTATCGACGGCGCCGTCTCGGGCGACACCAGCGCCGGCGGGCGGGCGCGGCTGGACTGGGTGCTGGCCGACGGCGCGGACGCGGCCATCGTCGAACTCGGCGCCAATGACGGGCTGCGTGGCCTGGACCCGAAGGAAATGGAGGCGAACCTGACCGCCATCCTGGACACGCTGGCGGACCGGCACATCCCGGTGCTGCTCACGGGAATGTATGCGCCGCCCAATCTCGGCCCGGACTACGAGGCGGCGTTCCGCGCGGTATTCGATCGCCTGGGGAAGCGGCCGGGTGTACTGTACGACCCCTTCTTCCTTAAAGGCGTGGCGACGGTGGACGATCTGAACCAGGCGGACCGGATGCATCCCAATCCGGAAGGCGTGCGGCGGATCGTTGCCCGACTCCTGCCGCTTGTGGAACAACTGCTGGCGGAAGCGAAACCCGCATGAGGTGGCCCGATGAGACTGTTTGTCGCCCTCGATCTGCCCTGGGTCCTGCGGGAGAGGCTGTCGGCCCTGGCGGGCGGGCTGCCCGGCGCCCGCTGGGTGCCGCCGGAGAATTACCACCTGACCCTGCGCTTCATCGGCGAGACTCCCGGCCATAAGGCGGAAGACATCGACATGGCCCTGGCCGGGCTGCGGGCGCGGGGGTTCGCGTTGACGCTGGCCGGTGTCGGCACCTTTACCAAGGGCGGCCGCAGCACCGCCCTGTGGATCGGCGTCGAGCGCAACCCGCAGCTGGATCACCTGCAGAACAAGATCGAGATCGCGCTGCAGCGCTGCGGCCTGGACCCCGAGCGGCGGCGGTTCCAGCCGCACGTGACGCTGGCACGGCTGGACAACGTGCCCGAGGGCAAGCTGGTGTCGTTTGTCCAGGCGCACAACCTGTTCCGCGCGGACCCGCTGCCGATCGAGCACTTCACGCTGTTCAGCTCGCAGCTGGGGAAGGAGGCGTCTGTCTATACGCCGGAGGTGGAGTACGAGCTGGGGTAGCTCGCTGCCGGGACCGGACGTCGGGTTATTCCCACAAGGCGGAGACGTTCAACATCGCTGCGAGCCGAGCAGGCGCGGTCAATGACTATTGAGCGCACGCGATATGGTGCCGAATGGCGCGCGATCGCAAGCGCCTACAAATCTATGTCCCTTGCGCCGGGTTGCAGATGGGCGGCGAAGAATTCCGTTTTTTGGAGTAACAACAAATATTTGAACGTGAGCTGATTCTGCCGTCCGTGTTCCGCAAGTGCGCGTGAGGACGCGCATCGGATCTCGAACCGGCAGCTAACCCGGATGGCTCTTGTCGGGTTCCGGGGTGGTCGGGTGAGGCGTTCCACGGCCGCGAAATCCAACCAGAACCGTGTTGAAAAGGTCCACGACACTGCCCTGTCGGATGACGTGCGCCCCCGCTGCGGCAACAGCCCCGCTGCATTTGCGTTCAGCTGCGTTCATCTGCGGTTCCATTTCTGCTTTGGCGCAGCACGCATGCGTTGGAACATCCCTCCCGCCGCCACGCTGATGCAAGACCCGCAAATGAACGCAGATGAACGCAGATGGGCCGGTGGTGAACTGGACCTCCGAACGTACTGTTGGCCGCGCGCCGATCGTTGCCAGGGCGCTCGGTTGCGGTTTTCAAGGGTCCTGCCGGGTTCCGGATGGGCGGTGAAGCGTCTCACCACCCCGAAATCCAACAAGAGCCACCTGGATTTGCCAGCCAAATCACAACTTATCGTTACCTGGACTTTGGCGTTTTCCAGACCGCTTGGAAGCGTCCGGATAGTTGGCTGCGTGTGCCGGGCTCAGGAGATCCTGTAGGCAGGAACGACGTTTCCCCTGTGTTGGTCGTACGGGAAACAGATCGTGGCGAAGATTGCGCAGCCCGGGAACGCCCGGGCGATGGAGATTTGGCTGGCGCCGTTCGCGGCGCTGTTCACGCAGCCGTCGTGGTTGAATGCGTTGGCTCTGGCGACGGGGGCGTTGCTGTGCCTGAACCGCCGCACCGTCTGCGCGGCGCTGCGCGCGGTGGATGGCGCGTCGGACCAGGGGTTCAGCCGGTTCCACCGCTTCCTCTCGCGCGGAGCCTGGTCAGGCCTGCAAGGCTCCAGGATCCTGCTTGGCCTGTTGGTGAAGGCGTTCGTGCCGGACGGCCAGCCGCTGGTGATTGGCGTGGATGACAGCATCGAGCGAAGGCGCGGCGACAAGATCCGCGACAAGGGCATCTACCGTGATCCGGTGCGCTCCAGCCGCGGCTTCTTCGTCAAGGTCGAGGGTTTGCGCTGGCTGTCGTTTCATCTGCTGGCCAAACCCGGGTTCGCCAGGCGCACCTGGGCGAAGCTGGCCAAGGTTCCATCGGCTACGCCGAAGGAATGCCAGATGAGGGCTTGCCATTCCTGACGCTTCTGTGCCCCTCGGAACGGGCCGATGCCAGGCGACAGCGACCGCACCGGACGGTGCCGCAGAAGGCCATGTTGGGTATGCGCCTGATTGCCCGCTGGTTGCCGCACCGGCGGCTGGTGATGGTCGGGGACGGCGCGTTCGCCAGCCTGACGATTTTCCAGAAACTGAAGGACCGCGCGGTATGCGTGGCGCGGTGCCGGATGGACGCGCGGTTCTTCAACCCGCCGCGGCCGCGCAAGGACAGGCAGAAAGGCCGCTCGCGTGTGCTCGGCACCCGGCAGCTGACGCCCAAGACGCGCGCCTTCGTCTGCTCCGACCCGGCGCGAACGGCGTTGGAGATCCTGACGTGGTACGCGATGCGCTGGGCGACGCTGTCCAAGGTTCCGCGCGCGTTCGCGCGTGGAATGGCAGCGGAGGGCGTGGAAGTCACCGTCGCGGAAACCCGACGCCATCTCGGGATCGAGACCCAGCGCCAGTGGTCGGATCTGGCGATCCAGCGCACCACGCCGCTGCTGCTCGGGTTGTTTTCGCTGGTGACGCTGTGGGCCGGTGACCTGGCAGCGCGGGCCGGCAAGCTCCCGGTGCTTGGCGCGGCCTGGTACAAGAACCCGGACCCGACGTTCGCCGACGCCCTCGCCGTCGTCCGGCAGCGGCTGTGCGCGGAAGAGGCGGTGCGCCCGATCCTGTGGCGGGATGATTATCCGACCTGGCGGTCGCGACCGCGAACCGCGCAAAAGCCGAGGCCGATCAGCGAGCGGTTGGCGGAGCTTATGGCCTATGCCGCCTGACAGGCATCGGGATCGCCAAAGTCCAGGTAAAATTTGGCGTTGGTCCTTGGAATCGTCCAGCTAGAGCAGACCGCAGGTTCGTTGAGACACGGCGACGGCGCACCTCACGCGTCATGGCCCGGCTTGTCCGGGCCACCTATTCCAGCACGTGTGCCGCGACAGGTGGCCCGGACAAGCCGGGCCATGACGATGAAGACAGGCCGTCTGCGTCCCAACTAACCTGCGGTCTGCTGTAGCCGAGTGACTTTCAGGCTTTCAGCCGCCGGCGCAATAGGTGCAGCCGGCTTCCTGCGCGCGGTTTACGCCCCAGGTGCCGGACGGGATGAGCGAAACGCCCGGCACCAGGTTCGCGGTCCATTCCTTTGCCGCCTCGTCCGCGCTCAGCCCGGCGTTGCCGGCAAGCATCTTGCTCATGAAAACGAGCGCCATATGGCATGCGCCGAAAACCGCGCCCTTCCCGAGTAGCCGGTCAATCGCCATGTCGTCCACAATCAGGACGCCGGGCTTTGGGTTCAGGAAGGGATTTTTCATTGCTGGCGCCTTGGTCTCGGGATCGACGATGTGGAATGCCTCGCCGACCTTGTATTTTGCCCAGATTTCGCTGTTGAGGGCGATGGGGAACCCCATATGGCGCAGAACGACGACCGACGTCGCTGAACCCGGTGCGGGGTTGGTTTGCAGGAACGTCAGTGCGTATGCCAGCGGGAAACCGGCGTTGATGCCATAAGCGTCCACCAACTGCCGATGGCGCCCCGTAAGCTTGCCTGGCCAGTCCGTGTTGTCAGCCTGCGCCGTGTCCGCCTCGGCGTGAGCGGACGTCAGGCCGATCATTCCGACTGTGAAAGCACCGGCCAGCCGGCCGAATAAATTTCGCCGAGGCGCTGAATCGGTCGCGTGCATATTTTTCCTCCCATTCTGCGGTTGTTGTTGCTCACGGCGTCCGCACTCTTAGCAGCATTCCACAATACTACAGCAAACGGCAGGTCGGTCGAGACAGGACGATGGCGCCCCCTCATCGTCAGTGCACGGTCATGACGGTGACGGAGAAGACCTTGCTCCGTCCGACCCATCCAGATACGCAACGGATCAGGCCGGCCCTGGCGTAACGGGCATGGGCGCGCGGCCTGTCCCGCTGTCCCGCCGCCTGTCACACAGTCTCAATCCCGGAGAACCACGCCGACGCGGGCAGCCGCCGCACCGCCATGCTTTCGGCAAGGTCAAGGGCCGCTTCCCACCCACGCCGGCCCTCCTCGATCACCATCAGGCCCTCCGGAGACCACCGAGGGTGGTTGACTGTATCCATAATCGCAGGCAACAACCGTTTTGTTTCTGACACGCATGCCCCCGTGGACCGCTTGGAACCCGCAACCCGGACCGCATCGGCGCCAGCCTGGCAGCTGAACCAGGCGAACGGCCGCCCCGTCCTTGCCCTGAGCGGCGACTGGATGGCCCAGTCCGGCCGCGTGCCGCCATTCCCGCCGGACGCGCTGCGCGGGATCGCGAAAGGCGACCTCCTGGCCTTCGATATCTCCGGCGTCGGCCAATGGGACAGCGGCCTCGTCGCCTTCCTATGGGATGCCAAGCGGACGGCGACGGCCGCCGGGATCGGCATCGCCGGCGACACCCTGCCGCCATCGGCGCGCACCCTGCTGGGCCTGCTGCCCGGCCGCGTCGCCCCACCCGGCCCGCCGCCCCGCCGCCGGTTCGAGCCGCTGGCCTGGCTCGGCGGCGCCACCATCGACCTGCTGGCCGAGACCGGCACGCTCAGCACCCTGCTGGGCGGCACCGCCAAGGGCGGATTCCTGGCGCTGATCGGCCGGGCGCGGATGCGGCCCGTCGACCTGCTCGACAACATCCGCGACGCCGGACCCGCCGCCCTGACGATCATCGGCGTGGTGAACTTCCTGCTCGGCGCCATCTTCGCCTTCGTCGGCGCCGTGCAGCTGCAGCGCTTCGCCGCCGACATCTACGTCGCCAACCTAGTCGGCCTGGCTCTGGTGCGCGAGATGTCGGCCGTCATCACCGCCATCGTCATGGCCGGCCGTACCGGCGGCGCCTACGCCGCGCGCATCGCCACCATGCAGGGCAACGAGGAAATCGATGCGCTGCAGGTCATCGGCATCCCGACCGAGGACTACATCCTGCTGCCGTCGATCCTGGCGCTGGTCCTGACGATGCCGCTGCTCTACCTTTATGGCTGCCTGATCGGCATGATCGGCGGCGGCGTGGTGGCGGTGTCGATGCTGAACGTCACCGCCGCCGGCTACATCCAGCAGATCCTCGGCGCGGTGCCGTTCAGCCAGTTCCTGTTCGGCTTCGGCAAGACCGTCGCCTTCGCCATCTTCATCGGCGTCACCAGCTGCCGCATCGGCCTGAAGGCCGGGCGCAGCGCCGCCGACGTCGGCACCGCGGCGACCCGCGCGGTGGTCACCGGCATCGTCGGCGTCATCGCGCTCGACTCGCTGTTCGCCGTCATCGCCACCATATTCGATTTCTGAAGCCATGGCCGATCCGCGATTGAACAGGGGAGGCGAGGCGCCGTTGCTGGCGGTCAGGAACGTGACGCTGGCCTTCGGCCCGAAGGTGATCCAGCACGACCTGTCGTTCGACGTGCGCCGCGGCAGCATCTTCGCGCTGATGGGCGGCAGCGGCTGCGGCAAGAGCACGGTGCTGAAATCCCTGATTGGTCTGCTGCGCCCGCGCGCCGGCCGCATCCTGGTCGATAGCGAGGACTACTGGGCGGCGTCCGAGGCCCGCCGCACCGCCATCGGCCGCCGCTTCGGCGTGCTGTTCCAGAGCGGCGCGCTGTGGAGCTCGCTGACCGTCGGCGAGAACGTCGCCCTGCCGCTGCAGATGTTCACCCGCCTGCCGGCCACCGCCATCCGCCGCCTGGTGGAACTGAAGCTGGCGCTGGTCGGCATGGAGCACGCGATCGACCAGTTCCCCTCCGACATCAGCGGCGGCATGAAGAAGCGCGCCGGCCTGGCGCGGGCGCTGGCGATGGACCCGGACGTGCTGTTCTTCGACGAGCCCTCGGCCGGGCTCGACCCGATCACCTCCAGCCGGCTGGACGACCTGATCCTCAACCTGCGCGACGGGCTGGGCGCGACCATCGTCATCGTCAGCCACGAACTGCCGAGCCTGTTCGCCATCGCCGACGACGGCATATTTCTGGATGCGCAGACGCGGACGGCAATCGCGCATGGCGCACCGGCCGCGTTGCGCGACACCTGTCCGGACCCGCAAGTGGAGGCTTTCATGCGGCGCGAACGTCCCGAAGCCCTGGCCGCCACGGGGGCGAGCCCCAAGGGAGTGAGCCAATGAGCGCGCGCGGACAGGCCACAGTCGGCGCCTTCGTGCTGGGCGGCCTGCTGCTCGCCCTGGGGGCGGTGATCTTCTTCGGCAAGTTCAACATCTTCAATCCGGCGATCCGCGCGGTGATCGTGTTCCAGGACTCGATCGCCGGCCTGTCCGTCGGCTCGCCGGTGACATTCCGCGGCGTGCCCATTGGCTCGGTGGAGAGCATCGCCATCCAGTTCGACCCCAGGAACAACATTGCCCTGATCCCGGTCATCGTCCGGATCGAGCCCGAGCGGGCGAAGATCGAGCGGCCGAGCGGCACGGCGGGGCTCGACCTGCCCGAGCTGATCAAGCGCGGCCTGCGGGCCGAGCTGAACGTGCAGAGCTTCGTCACCGGACAGTCACAGATCGACCTCGACTTCGATCCGGGGTCGGAGCCGGTCCTGCACCCCGACATCTCGACGCTGCCGGAGATCCCGACGCGGCAATCGACCATCCAGAAGGCGAAGGAACAGCTCAGCCAGCTGCCGCTGCGGGAACTGGCGGACGACGCCACCAAGACGCTGGCGAGCCTGCGCACCCTGTCGGAAAAGCTGGACAAGGACCTGCCGCCGCTGGTCGCGAGCCTGAAGACGACCTCGGACCAGTCGGTGCAGATGGTCCAGGCCGCGACGCAGGCGATCAAGGACCTGCAGGCCAGGATGGATACGACGCTGGCCGCCGTCAGCCGGCTGAGCGCCTCGACCGACACGCAGATGAACCAGCGCGGGGCGGAACTGCGGACGCTGCTGGCGACCACCAACCAGGCGATGACGCAGGCCCGCGACCTGCTGGGCGAGGTCCGCCGCGCCACCGCCAGCCGCGCGCCGGACCGCACCAACCTGGACGCGGCGCTGCGCGACATCGCCGCCGCGGCGGCCTCGCTGCGCGGCTTTGCCGGCGACATCGAGCGCAACCCGCAACTCCTGCTGACCGGACGCCGGCCATGATCCTTCCCGTGCGTGCCTTCCTGGGCGGCGCTGTCGCAACCCTGCTGGCGTCCTGCGCCGGGCCGCCGCTGACGCTGTACACGCTGACCGTGTCGCCCCCCGCGGCGGGCGCGGCGCCGCTGGGCAGCAAACCGGTGGTGATCGAGATCCCGCGCGTCACCGTGCCGGAGGAGCTCGACAACACCGACATCGTCTATCGCACCGGCGACGTCCTGCACCGCAGCGAGAAGGGCCGCTGGACGAGCCGCCTGTCGGTTGCCATCACCGCCCGGCTGGCGGCGCGTCTGGCGGCGCGGCGGCCGGACGCGCTGGTGACCGACCGGGCGCAGGCCGAGGCGCCGACATACCGGCTGCTGGTCAACATCGACCGCCTTGACGTGACCGCCGCCGGCACCGCCACGCTGGAAGCGGACTGGACGATCGTGCCGCACGACGAAAAGCAGCCGATCCGGCGGGACCGGGCGCGGTTCGAGGCGACCGGGCCGGTGGCGAAGGACCAGGAGGTGGTCGCGCTGGTGGGTGGGTTGGTTGATCGGCTGGCGGGGGCGATCGATCTCGGGCGGCCGCGGCGGCGGTGAGGCCCTGCCGGTAGCGGTGAGGCCCTGCAGGTATCGGGATCAGCCGACGTACCTCACCGTCATGCCCAGGCCTGTCAGGATAGGTGAGCTGGCGGAGCAAGGGCTTCTCCCTCACCGTCATGGCCGGGCGTGTCCCGGCCATCTGCGCTTCAACGGTGGGGGGTGGATGGCCGGGACACGCCCGGTCATGACGGTGAGAGAACGGTCGCGGCGCCAAATCCTGCTCCAGCCATCGTCTCAATCCTGATACGCATGGGGACGCGCCCCGCCATGGACGATGGGGCGACGACTTGCCCCGCCAGCCCGCGCCCGCCTTGTCCCGACTCGGGTGCGGATGTAACGCTACCATGATGGCGACGTTCCGTTTTCTGCACTGCGCGGACCTGCACCTCGACAGCCCGCTGCGCGGGCTGGAAGCGAACCCGGACGCGCCGGCCGAGCGCATCCGCTCGGCGACGCGGCGGGCGTTGACCAACCTGGTGGACTACGCCCTGCGCGAGAAGGTCGATTTCGTCGTCGCCGCCGGCGACCTGTATGATGGCGACTGGCAGGACTGGCGCACCGGCCAGTTCCTGGTGGCGCAGATCGCCCGCCTGTGCGCTGCCGGCATCCCGTTCATCGCCATCCGCGGCAACCACGACGCCGAGAGCATCATCACCCGCCGCCTGCGCATGCCGCACGAGACGGCGCAGCTGCTGTCCACCCGCCGCCCGGAAACCGTCCGGCTGAAGCACCTGCCGGTGTCGATCCACGGCCAGAGCTTCGCCGCGCGGGCGGAAACCACCAACATGGCGCAGGAATATCCCGCCGCCGACAGGGACCGGTTCAACATCGGCCTGCTGCACACCTCGATCGACGGCCGGGTCGGGCACGACACCTATGCCCCGTGCTCGGTCGATCAGTTGCGCGGCCACGGCTACCAGTACTGGGCGCTCGGCCATGTCCACCGGCGGGAGGTGCTGTCGGACTCGCCCTGGATCGTGTTCTCCGGCAACCTGCAGGGGCGGCACATCAACGAACGCGGCTCCAAGGGCGCCACCCTGGTCACCGTGGTGGACGACCGCATCACCGCCGCCGAACCGCTGGTGCTGGACGACGTCCGCTGGGACCGCGTCGAGGTCACCCTGCCGAACGACGCCGATGAGGACGCCGCGCTGGAACTGACCCGCGCGGCGCTGCTGGACGCCTGCCGGCAGGCCGGTGGCCGCCTGCTGGCGACCCGCATCGTGCTCTCCGGCGCCTGCGCCGCGCATGTCGCCTTCAGCGCCGATTTGCACGGCGCGCGGGAGCGGCTGCGCGCCGAGGCGATGACCGCGGCCGGAGCCGACGCGATCTGGGCGGAAACCATCACCCTCGCCACCAGGCCGATGATCGACACCAGCGCCCTGCGCGAGCGCGAGGACGCGACCGGCAGGCTGGTGCGCGCCCTGGAAACGATCGATCCGGCGCAGCTTGCCGCGGCGCTGAAGACCTATGCCGACAGGATGCTCGGCCACGCCTCCTGGCCGCGGCAGGAGCTCGGCAAGGAGCATCCGGTGATGCAGGCGGCGGAGGGAACGGTGTCTGCGGACCTGGTCGAGCGCGCCCGCGACCTGCTGCTGGCCCGCATCGCCGAGGGGTAAGACAGATGGCCATCAGGACACCGGCGGTGCGCTCTACCCCCTCGTCATGGCGGCCGCGGGGCCGCCATCCACGCCTTGCGGTGCCGATATCAGCAGAAGGCGTGGATGGCCGGCCTGCGCCGGCCATGCCAAGGGGGCGTGGCCCTGCGGCCGCCATGACGGTGAAGGCGCGCCGCCGCCTCGTCTCAACCGTCTCAACCAACGTGCGGTTTCCTGTCGCCCCCATGCGGACAATCCCCCGAACAAGCCGGGAGAGGACCATGGCGGGGAAAGCCTGACCCATGCGCCTGACCGCCCTGACGCTGACCCGCTACGGCAACTTCGACTCCGAGCGGATCGCCTTCGACCCCGGCCCCGGCGTGCTGAACCTGCTGATCGCCCCCAACGGCGCCGGCAAATCCGTGCTGCGGACGGCGTTCGGCGACCTGCTGTTCGGCATCCACAACCAGACGCCGATGGGCTTCCGCTTCGGCTACCCATCCATGCGGATCACCGCCGGGATCCGCCTGCCGGACGGCGCCACCCTGACCATTGCGCGCCGCAAGGCCCGCGGCAATTCGCTGACCGCGGCCGATGGCGGCGACCTCGATCCCGGCCTCGCCGGCGCGCTGCTCGGCAACCGCGACCGCCCCCTGCTGGAGCGGCTGTTCGCGCTGGATACCGACCGCCTGCGCGAAGGCGGCAAGGCCCTGCTGGACTCCAACGGCGACCTGGCCAGCGCCTTGCTCTCGGCCGCCGGCGGCATCCGCGAGGCGCGGCAGGTGCTGCGGTCGCTGGAAAAGGACCGCGACGAGTTGGCCCCGCCGCGGCGGGCGGCGCAGCGGCCGTACTACCGGGCGCTGGACAGCTACGCCGACGCCCGCAAGCGCATCGACGCCGCCCAGCTCAAGCCGGACGAGCGCCACCGCCAGCAGGAGGAACTGGAAAAGCTGCAACAGCAGTTGCACGACCACAATGCCGCGACCGAGGCGGCCTCGGCCGAGATCGCCCGGCTGCAGCGCGTCCGCCGCGTCCGCCCGCTGCTGGCCGAGCGCGATGCGGCCGAGGCCTGGCTGGCGGCCAACCCCGATGCGCCGCGCCTGCCCGCCGGCCTGGCGGGGAAACTGACCGACGCCCACATCGCCTGTGCCACAGCGGAGAGGGACGCCAACAACGCCGCCGAAGCCCTGGCGGCAATCGAGGCGCAACTCGGCGGCATCAGCATCGACACCGCCCTGCTGGACGAAGCCGCCGCGGTCGACGCGCTGGTGCAGGAGGCCGGCGCCGCGCGCAAGGCGGTCGCCGACTTGCCGGCGGTGACGGCGGACCACGCGGCGACCTCGGCGCGGATCGCGGACCTGCTGCGCCAGCTCGGCAGCGACCTGCCGGCCGATCGCGCGGCCGAGGCGGTGCCGCTGCGGACGCTGCAGGTGCGCACAAGGCAGCTGATCCACGCCTGCGCGGAACCGATGGCGGCGATGCGCGAGGCGCCGGCAAGGAAGGCCGAGCGGACCCAGGCGCTCGCCGGCATCGACCGCGCCCTGGCGGCGCTGCCCGCGGCGCAGGACCTGCGCGCGCTCGACGCGCTGGTGCGCGAAATCGGCGATCCGCTGGCGCAGCAGGAGGACGCCGCACGGGCGCACGCCGCAACCGCCGCCGATCTCGCCGCCGCGCTGGCGCGGGTGCCGGGCTGGACGGCCGATACCGCCGCGCTGGCGGCGCTGAAGCCGCTGACCGATGAGCTCTATGCGCGGCAGGCCGCCGATGTCCTGGTCGCGGCCAATGAGGAAGCCGAGGCCCGCCAGCGCCATGCGCTGGAGGACGAGGCACTGCACGTGGCACGAGGGAAACTCCAGGCATTGGCCAGCGGCGAGACCGTGCCGGACGAGGCGGCATTGCAGCACGCCCGGGCGCAGCGCGACGCCGCCTGGGGGCTGATCTACCGGTATGCCTTCACCGGCGACAAACCCTCGCCCGCGGAAGAACGCGCCGTCACCGGCGGCATCCCGCTTCCCCTGATGTTCGAGCGCGCCACCATTACCGCCGACTCCCTGGCCGATCGGCGGGTGAAGGAGTCGGATCTGCTGGCGCGGGTGGATGAGGCGCGGCGGGCGGTTGCCGCGCAGGAAACGCGGGTGGCCGACGCCGTGGAGCGCCTGCGTATCGCGCAGCAGGCTGCCGATGCGGCGCGGCGGGGCTGGACGCAGCTCTGCTCCGCCCTGAAGCTGGGCGAGTCGCCAACTCTGTCGGAGGTGCAGACATTCACCGTGGCGCGGGAGCGCGTGCTGGACGCCATGACGCGGCACGCGGCCGCCGCGCAGGCGCTGGCTGCGGTCACCGCCCGGCACGCCGCCTGGGTGGCGCGCCTGCAGCCGATGCTGCCGCCCCATGGGGACTTGTCGCATGGCGACCTGCCCGACCTGCTCGCCCGCGCGCGGCAGGCGCTGGACGAGGGGCGGCAGCAGGAAAAGGCCCGCGACCGCCTGGAAACCCAGCGTGCCGCCGCCGACAAGGAACTGCGACGGACCGAAGCCGCCACCGCCGACGCGGAACGGCGGCTGGCGGCGTGGCAGGCCGACTGGCAGGCTCTGCTGACGGAACTCCGGCGTCCGGCGGGCGAGGATCCTGCCGTCACCGAGCAGGTGCTGCACCTGGCCAACGACATCGACCGCGAGCACCAGGCCGCCGTCCTGCTGGCGGACCGGATCGCCGGCATGCAGCGCGACATCGACCGCTTCGGCCAGTCCGTCCACGCCGTTGCCGCCCGCATCGCCGGCACGGCCGGAGAGTCGGACCCGTTCGACCTGGTGCGCGACCTGTCGCAGCGCCTGACCACGCAGCGGGAACGGCGCCAGCAGCGGGAGGTCCTGACCGGCCAGCGCGACGAAGCCCGCGCCGCGGCATCCCGGACCGGCGCCGCCCGCGACGAGGCCCACGCCGCCCTGGCCGCGATCCTGGCGCAGATCGGCGCGGCGACGATCGAGGCGGCGCAGGATCGCCTGGCGTTGGCCGAGGCCCGCGCCCGCAACGAAGCCCAGCGCGACGCCGCCGACTGGAAGTTGCTGGAAGCCGGCGACGCCCTGCCGGCGGCGCAGCTGCGCGAAGAGCTCGCCGCCGTGCCGCCGGACGAGCTGCAGGGCCGGATCGATGCCCTGGAAACCCAGCGCCGCGCGGCCGGGGAGGCGGCGCAGGCGGCCTCGGGCAGCCTGTCGGCGCTGCGCCAGCTGATGGCCCAGCAGGACGCCGACACCAACATCCACGCCGCCGCGGCCGATCGGCAGGCGGCGGTGGCGACGGCGTCGCATACGCTGGAGGAGGCGCTGCTGCTGCACGCCGCCGCGGCGATGCTCGACCTGGCGCTGAAATCGGTCGAGGAAACCGGCGATTCCGCGCTGCTGCGGCGTATCGGCGCGATCTTCCAGGACCTGACGTTGGGCGCCTACACCCGCGTCACCAGCGAGGCCGACGGCGACAGCGCCGCGCGGCTGGTGCTGCTGCAAGAGGCGTTCCCGGAGGAGCGGCAGAGCGTCGACCAGCTGTCCGAGGGCACGCGCGACCAGCTGTTCCTGGCGCTGCGCGTCGCCGAGATCGAGCGCCACCTGCACAGCGCGACGCCGCTGCCGTTCATCGGCGACGACATCCTGCAAACCTTCGATGATGAGCGCGCGGTGGCGGCGATGCGGGTGCTGGTGGATCTCAGCCGGCAGACGCAGGTCATCCTGCTGACGCACCACCGGCACGTGCTGGACCTGTCGGCGCGGCTGCCGGCGGGGAGTGTGCATGTGTGTGAGCGGGAGGCGGTGGCGATTTGAGGTGTGGTGCGTTATCGGGTGGGGAGGGGTTGGCGGGGTGCTCCCCGACGGGGTGCGTCCCCGGTAGGGGCTGTGTGGCTGATGGCGCATATCTGTTCGCACAGAGAATGAACTGAGGGCCGCAAAGGGCCACAGAGTTGGCCAGCGGGCGGGGCCGGTGCCGCGGTGGCGGAAAAGGGACGCGGTCCGTTGCCTCGTCATGGCCGGGTGTGTCCCTACGCAATGCACACATCCTGGAAACGAGTCGGAAATGACCGTAAAATTAAGTGCTTGCCTGGGCGCCAAGAGCGTTCCCCCATCGTCATGGCCCGGCTTGTCCGGGCCACCTGTCGCGGCACAAGTGCTGGAATAGGTGGCCCGGACAAGCCGGGCCATGACGAAAGGGAAACGCCGCGGCGGACCGTTTCCGAGATGTGTGCATCCCGTAGGGCGTGTCCCGGCCATCTGCGCTGCGACGGCGGGGGGTGGATGGCCGGGACACGCCCTACCGCATGCACGCATCCTGAAAACAACCGCAGAAGCAGGCGCTCGCCAATGCGCGGGAGCGTTGCCGCCGTCGCGGGCCCGCGTTTGCCCGGCAAGCTAACGGCCCAGGATGCGCCGGACCACATCGCCGTGGCACGACCCGCACATCGGGTGTGGGGCATCGTGCCCACCGGGATGGGGTGGGGGTGGATTTGTCTCCGCAATCAAGCGAACACGGAGTTCCACGGGGTTGCACGGAGTTCCGCAGAGTCTTCCGGGGCACCCGCAACATGGTCGCCTCCTTGGCGGCATCCGATGATGTCATGCGCTTCGCGCGAAGCGCAATATTCCCTTTCTCTGCGGAACTCCGTGCCAACCCCGTGAAACTCCGTGTTCGCTTGATTGCTGCCGGTGAAACCCGCACCGGCCGTGACGGCATGGGTCACGGCCGCGACGGACCGTTTCCAAGATCGGTGCATCCTGTGGGGACATGCCCGGCCATGACGGGAAGGCACCGGACCGGGCACCAAATCCTTCTCCAGCCGCCGCCATATTCTGATACGCCTGGGCACGACGATGAGGCAACGGGCCAGGCCGCCAACGCCGTCTCCATCGCCACCTTGACCTGATCGGCATACCGCGGCGTCACCCGCCCCGGAACTACTGCGTCTTGCTGTGCGCCAGCGCCCAGACATAGTCGGCCGCCGCGGCGACGTCGGCCTGGGACAGCTGGCTCCCGCCCATCGGCGGCATCGCGCCGAGATGGTCTTTCGGATGCGGCACGCCGGTTTCGATGGTCCGGGCGATGCCCTGCGGAGTGCCGTTGCTCCAGAGCCAGTGGTTGTCCGCCAGGTCCGCGCCGGTTGCCGTGCCCTTGCCGTCCGCGGCGTGGCACCCGGCGCAGTTGCCGTTGTCGGCCTGGCCATGGAAGATGCGGTCGCCCAGCGCGACCTGGTCAGGCGAGGCGCCGGGCGGTGTCGGCAGCGCCGCCAGGCCGGCCTGGGGATGGATGCCTTCCGGCGGCAGCGCGGTGCCCGAGGCCGCGGCGTGCTGCGCTTCCGGCGCCGGCGCCGGGGCGGCGATGCCGGCCCCCTTGTTGCCGCCCTGATAGGTAATGCGCCAGATGCGCCCGTGAACGTCGTCGGAGACGTACAGCGCGCCATCCGGGCCGACGGTCAGGCCGCTCGGGCGATGCGCGGCGCGGCCGGGCTGCTTGTGGGCGCCGGCAAAGCCGTTGGCGAACACCACGAACGGACCCGAGGCCTTGCCGTCCGCCATCGGCTGGAACACCACGTTGTAGCCGCCCTGCGGCGCGGGGGCGCGGTTCCAGGAGCCATGGAACGCCAGGAACGCGCCGCCCTTGTAGGCGGTGGGGAACTGGCTGCCCTGGTAGATCAGCATGTCGTTCGGCGCCCAGTGCGCGGGAAAGGCCGCGACCGGCGGCTGCTTCTGCGCGCAGACACCCTGGGTCCTGCCGCCGTCGCCACCATACTCGGGGGCCAGGACGAGCTTTTTCTGGTCATAGTCGTCATAGCATTCCGGCCAGCCGAAGTCGGCGCCCTGCTTCAGCCGGACCAGTTCCTCGGCCGGCTCGTTGTGGCCCTGGTCAGGCGTGTAGAGCTTCGGCCAGTTCTCCCACAACTGGTCGCGGCCATGCTGGGTGGCGAAGACGCGGCCGGCCGAGTCGAACGAAATGCCTTCGCCGTTGCGCAGGCCGGTGGCGAACCGCGCCGCCGGCGAGAAGCGCTGATCCACCTTGTTGGCGTCGAAGCGCCAGATGCCGGCGCGGGTTTCCAGTTCGGTGCACGGCTTCTTGCCCGGTGATTCGGGAATGCGGTTCTGCTGCTGGCAGGAATTGGTCGCGGAGCCCATGTCCACGTACAGGCTGCCGTCCGGGGCAATCGCGAACGGATGCATCGGATGGTCGCCGCCCATCGGCATCCCGGTGACCACGACCTCCGGCTGGCCGGTGGGGGCGAGGCCCTGCTGCGGCAGCTTGTAGCGGACGATGCGGTCGTTGGTCTCGGCGTAGAGCCAGGTCTTGTACAGCGCGATGCCGGTGCCGCCGCCGTCGCCCTCGGCGTGCGCCGGGCCGAAGCGCACGACCTGGTCAGCCTTGCCGCTGCCTTTGCTGTCCTTCAGGGCGACCAGCATCCCGCCCGGCGGCGGCGTGTCGTTGCCGTAATACCGGCCGCTCCAGGTATTGACGTAGAGCGTGCCGTTGGCGGCGGCGGCCATGTGGCGGGCGTGGCCGAGGTTGTCGGCGAAAACCGTGGCGCAGAAGCCCGGGGAAAGCGTAAGGCCGCCGGCGTCGCCGGAGCAGGCGCTCTGGGCCGGCGACGCCGATCCGGAGGCCAGCAGGAGGACGGTCGCCAGGGCGGCAAGCGCGCCGCCGGTTTGCGTGGAAGGGCTCATGGACGTGAACTCCCTGAAGACGATGACGCTCACGTCACCTGCCGGCAAGAGTCGCTGGCCGGACACCGGTTGCAGCCGGACGCAAAAGCGTGACGGGACCCGGGGCGGTGAGACTGCATCGTCACGCAACCGCCGGTGCCCGGGCCTGGCGGGCGGCTGCCTGGCACATGATTTGCAGCCACATGAATTGCAAAATGGAGTGTCGGACCGGGACGGCCGGGCGCATGGCCGCCGGCGGATTGTCCGACGTTCATGGATACAGCAAGCCAGAGGCCGGTCCCGGGGAGCATGCGACCACGGATGACACGATCGACGGCTTCCATTTCCCGGCCGATGCGATGCATAACCGGGCGGATCCGCCGGCGTGACGAGGCAACTGCGCACACCATGGGCAGGCGCCGATCCGATGCCGGCTGCAATGGCCGCAGCCGATCTCGTTGCATTCGCAACGGCTTGGTGGCGATCCGGAACAGTGGTTGGTATTGAAATGACATTGCCGGCGAAAGCATCGCTTCCCCGGCTTCGGGTATTGCTGGAGAGTGCGGAGTGATATTGGAAAGAAACCAGGTGCGTCGAATTCAGCTCCTTCTCGGCCTGTGCGCCGGCGTGTGGCTGGCGCCGGTGGCCGGGGCGCAAACCATCGGCGTGCCTGCGGTCCCGGAAAATCCGCAACTGCCGGCCGAGGCCCCGGCGTCGCTCACGCCGGCGCCGCCCGCGATGCCGGGCCGGCCGGAGGGCGACTTCTTCACGCTCGGCGACCCGCTGAAGCCGCTTGGCGAGGCCCTGGCGAGCAAGGGCGTCTACCTGAAGGGGTTCTGGGCCTCGACGCTGTATGCCAACGTGTCGGGCGGCACGCAGCGGACCAGGATCGTTTACA
This sequence comes from Rhodopila globiformis, assembly GCF_002937115.1. GTDB lineage: Bacteria > Pseudomonadota > Alphaproteobacteria > Acetobacterales > Acetobacteraceae > Rhodopila > Rhodopila globiformis. The sequence continues at coordinate 18,509 of NZ_NHRY01000219.1, forward strand.
ACGACGCTTTCTACGGCGCCGATTTCGATCTTGAAAAAATGGGCGGCCCGGTCGGGACGGTGATCCATTTCAGCCTCGATTCGCGCTTTGGCGGCATCCCCCAGGGGGTGAACAATCTCTCGGGCAGCGCCGTCGGCTACCTGCAGGGCGCCGGACCGGCCAACCTGACCCGGCTGAACGAGCTCAGCCTCGACCAGTACCTGTTCGACGGCCGAGTCCGCTTCGTCGTCGGCCGCACCACCCTGGCAAACTATTTCGCCACCTCCGACCTGTACTGCCAGTTCCTGGTCGGCACGTGCAGCAATATCGGACCGTTCACCTGGTCGGAGAACAGCAACTCGCCGTTCTGGCCGATTGCCGTCTGGGCGGGCGAGGTGGCGTTCTTCCCGACGCCCGAGACCTATCTGCGGGTCGGCGCGTCGGAGTCCGATCCGTACCAGTATTTCTACGGCGGATTCCCGTGGAACGGCGGCTGGAGCACGTCGCACGCGACCGGCGTGTTCGTTCCGGTCGAGCTGGGCTACCAGGAGAATGCACGAACCACGCGCTATGCCGGCAAGTACGATATCGGCTTCACCTACGATTCCAGCAACTTCGCCGATCCACGCTACAACACGCAGGGGCAGTTGCTGGCGTTCGCGGGGGGCACGCCGGCGAATCTCGGCTCGACCACGTCGATTTACCTGCAGGCGCAGAAGATCGTCTGGCGCCCGGATGCGTCGAAGCCGCAGGGCCTGACGCTGTTCGGGTCCGCGCAGTTCGGGGTCACCGGCCATCCGTTCGTGCAGAGCTACGTCCAGCTGGGTGCCGTGCTGCATGGCACGTTCCCGGGCCGGCCGAACGACATCCTGGGCGTCGATTTCCAGCAGAACGTGTTCGACGGCCGCCAAACGGGCCACGTGAACGACCTGATCGCGGCGCAGGGGCTGGGCGGGACGATCGCCAACGCCGCGCAGATCCTGGAGGTGAACTATGCGCTGGCACTGGCGCCGGGTATTCAGATGAAGCCCTATACGGCGTATTTCTTCCACCCCGACCAGAACCTGTACGACGTCGCGCCGAACCCGAGGATCACCTATGCCTGGGCGGTCGGCGTGCAGTTCTCGGTGCTGTTCAACCAGGCGCTTGGGCTGCCCGGGTTCTTCCGTCCGGACTGACGGCGGCGGGGGTGATCGCTGCCGCCTCTGAATGCCCACCGCCGGACTTGAACCGGCACGTCCTTTCGGACTGCGGATTTTAAGTCCGCTGCGTCTACCATTCCGCCAGGCGGGCGTCCGGCCTCCGCTTCTACCGTCCCACAGGCGGATCGACCAGAGCTAAACCGCGCTCACTTTCAGAACCATGGTCGGCGTCGGCTCCTGACCAGGCAAAACGCCCACAGTCGGCGCTTCAGGTCCAGGCTGCTGGACGATGGTTGCCGGAGCAGGCACGGTTAGGAAATATTTCTTGACTTTGCCTGCAACTTTCAGTAGCGTCTCGGCAGCACACTGCAAGCCAGGCGTCATGTCCCAGCCCGTCACCCCACCGCGCTCCAACCGCCTCGTCGAGCTCGTCCTGATCCTCCTGACGCCGATGTTCCTCTGCGTCTGCGACAACGACATCATCCTTGCCCGCCAGGCCGCGGCGGACACGCTGAACGCGTTCGGCGCCCGCAGCTTCCTCGGCGTTGTCATCGCCGCCAAGATCATCGCCTACGAGCTTGCCGCGCTCGACTCGCTCAGCCGCTCGATGGCCGACGACATGTCACCGTTTCTCGTCCTGCGCTTCCGCAGCAACGCCACCACCCTCGACCGCGCAGCAGATCGTAACCGCCAGTTGCTGGAGCAGCACCGCATTCCCGCCGCCGCCGCGCACCTCACGCCAGAAAACGCCGCCGCCGCGGTCGCCGCGGCGCAGCAGCGTGTGCAGCAGGCCGTCGCCAGCCTCCGCGCCACCGCCGGATCAACCCCTCAGGCAACCCCTCAGGCAACCCCCCAATCCACCGCCCAGCCCGCCACGCCACCGGCATCCCCAGTCGACATGAGCGATGCCGAACGCCGTACCGTCTGGGCCGACGCAATGGCCACCGTCGCCGCCGAGTTCAGAGCCGATCTCGACAAGCTGCCGGAGGCCGAGCGGGTGAAGGAAATGATGCGGATCGATGTGCTGACCGACGCCGCTTCAGCCCTGGTCTCCGGCATCGCGCCGCCGATTGGCAAGGCCGCCTGAAACATCACGCGACAGCAGACCGCAGATAAGTTCGGACAGGGCGACGACGGCCCCCATCGTCATGGCCTCGTCCCAACTCAGGGCCTGATGCAGAATAACCGCTCTGGCTCTTGTTGGATTTCGGGGTGGTGAGACGCTTCACCGCCCATCCGGAACCCGGCAGGAGCCTGCAAAACCGCAATCGAGCGCCCTGGCAACGATCGGCGCGCGGCCGACAGTACGTTCGGAGGTCCGGTTCACCACCGGCCCATCTGCGTTCATCTGCGGTTCTTGAATCAACGTGGCGGCGGGAGGGATGTTCCAACGCCTGCGTGCTGCTCCAAAGCAGAAATGGAACCGCAGATGAACGCGAATGCAGCGGGGCTGTTGCCGCAGCGGGGGCGCACGTCGTCCGACAGGGCATTGTCGTGGACCTTTTCAACACGGTTCTGGTTGGATTGCAGGGCCGTAGAACGCCTCACCCGACCACCCCCGGAACCGGGCAAGAGCCACCGCTCTATTTATCGCACGGCCCCTCAACCGTCATGGCGGCTACCCGGGACAGGAACAGCCCGGTCGCGTTTGAGCCATCGCGACCGCAGGCCGCAACACAATCGGCTCTGCGTGCTCTGCGCGCCGCTCTGCGTTGGAAAGCGGTGGCCGGGGCGCCACCAGCGTTGATGGCCGGGCGACTCACCGGCAACGCCGCTCTTTGTGGCGGCACCGCATTTTTGCAACGCAGAGACCGCAGAGCGGCGCGCAGAGCACGCAGAGAAGGGATTCGGATGCCCGGCGGCCGCGATGGCTGTGCGTTGATCACCGTGCCTTCTGTCATGGCCAGGATAATGAAGGCCGGATCTGCAAAATAGCGTGGAGCGAGGCAGGCTGCCTGTTCCCGCCATGACGGTGTGGAAATGGCCGTGCCCCAGTCCCGCTATTTTATTAAGCAGACGGCAAACGCACGCCATTTGAGCATGGCGCGGCCGCGATAACATGCTGAATTCCATAAGGATTCTTTGCGCCGAGTGGCAGGCGTTTGACCGTCTCCCTAGTAACGCCTGTGGTCCTGCGCCCACCATGACGCGGAGGGCTGGTGCACCGGCTTCGGCAGATCAGTTTTTTGGCTCGGGCCCTTACCTGCGGTCTGCTGTAGTATTCGCAAGGACGGCTTGCGGGCGATCACCCGGCACTTCCGTTCGCGGGGCGCACCACCCCCGACTCCCCTACAACCCACACGCGATATCCAGCGCCATCCGCAGCAGCTTCTCGCTCGCCTCCGGCGTGCGGAACGCGCTGTGCGCCGACAGCGTCACGTTCGGCAGCGTCGTCAGCACATGCCCCGCCGGCAGCGGCTCGGTCAGGAACACGTCCAGCGCCGCGTGCCGCAGATGACCCGAGCGCAGCGCGTCGAGCATCGCTGTCTTGTCGACCAGCGCCGCCCGCGCCGTGTTCACCAGGATCGCCCCTGGACGCAGCTTCGCCAGCCGCTCGGCGCTCAGGAATCCGCGCGTCTCGTCGTTCAGCAGCAGGTGCACCGACAGCACGTGGCTTTCCGCCAGCAGCGTGTCCAGATCGACGAACGTCACCCCGGGCGCCGCCTTCGGCGAGCGGTTCCACGCCAGCACCCGCATCCCAGACCCCGACGCGATGCGCGCCACCTCGGCCGCGATGCCGCCGAAGCCCAGCAGGCCGATGGTCTTGCCGGTCAGTTCCACGCCCTCGGTGCGCAGCCACATGCCCTCCCGCATGCCCGCGTCCATGCAGGCCAGCCCGCGCGCCGCGGCCCACATCAGGGCGATAGTGTGTTCGGCCACCGCGGTGTCGCCGTAGCCCTTGATGGTGTGCACGGTGATGCCGAGGTCCGCCAGTTCCTCGGGATTCATGTAGCTGCGCGCGCCGGTGCCCAGGAAGATCACGTGCTTCAGCCCCGCGCAGGCGCGCATCGCCTCGGTCGGCAGCGCGGTATGGTCATCGAGGATGAAGTCGTAGCCGGCGATCAGGCCCGGCAGTTCCTCGGGCCGGATTTCCCCACGCTCGATCACGTCCATCGGCGGGTCGCCGGGCCGCGCCACGTGACGGAAAACGGCCGCAAGTTCATCGACCGCATCGAGAAACAAGCCTTTCATCGTTCCCCCCGGCGCATCCCGTTGCAACTCTGCGCAGCATTGCCGCCGCCGGCAAGCGGCCGGCGGTCACGGCTGCGCGTGGCGGGCAGCCGGAAAGTTGAACATACCGTGGCTCACATCGCCGGCAAATCTGCTAAGCACGGTCCGGATGCCGCGCCCTGCCCCGATTGTTCCCCGATTCCCGCGTCCCGAACCGCCCGCCCGCGCCAGGTCGAAGCCCGCGCCGCCCGAGGCCGCGCGGCAACCGGCGCCGAAGCCGCCCCGGAAAGGGCACTGGCTGTTCCGCCTGCTGCGCGGGGGCTTCATCGCCTCAGTCTGGCTCACCCTGGGCGTGATCGTCCTGGTGCTGTGGTTTTCCCGCGACCTGCCGCGCCCGGAATCCGCGCTCGACGCCGCCCGCCGCCCCAGCCTGACGCTGGAGGACCGCTCCGGCCGCATCATCGCCACGTTCGGCGACCTGGTGGGCGAGCCGCTGCGGCTGAAGGATTTCCCCCCTGCCCTGCCCGCCGCCGTGGTCGCGGTCGAGGATCGCCGCTTCTGGCACCACTACGGCATCGACCCCATCGGCCTGCTGCGCGCCGCCTGGGTCAACCTGCTCGCCGGCCACGTCGTCCAGGGCGGCTCCACGTTGACGCAGCAGGTGGCGAAGACGCTGTTCCTGTCCAACGCCCGCACCATCAGGCGCAAGGTGCAGGAACTGCTGCTGACCTTCTGGCTGGAGCGGCACTTCACCAAGACCGAGATCCTGGAGATCTACCTGAACCGCGTCTATCTCGGTGCCGGCGCCTGGGGGATGGACGCGGCGGCGAAGACCTATTTCAACGTCTCGGCGCGGCACCTGACGCTGGCGCAGGCGGCGGTGCTGGCCGGGCTGCCGCGGGCGCCGTCGCGCTTCAACCCACGGGTCAACCCCGCCGCCGCCATCGCCCGTGGCAAGGAGGTGCTGGCCGCGATGGTGGCAAACGGCAGCATCACCGCCGCGCAGGCGCAGGCCGCCGCCGCCCGCATCGCCTTTCCCCGCCCGCCCATCGGCGACGGCTGGTTCGCCGACTGGGTGGCGGACCAGTCGGAGGCGGTGGTGGCGCCGAATGAGGACGCGGTGCTGCGCACGACGCTCGATGGCCGCGACCAGGCGGTCGCCGAATCCCGGCTGACGGCTGTGCTCGACGGGCCGGGCGCCGCGGCCGATGTCTCGCAGGGCGCGGTGGTCGTCATCGACGCCGCCACCGGCGCCGTCCGCGCCATGGTCGGCGGCCGCGACTTCCACGAGTCGTCCTACAACCGCGCCGTGCTCGCCCGCCGCCAGCCCGGCTCCGCCTTCAAGCCGTTCGTCTGGCTGACGGCGCTGGAAACCGGCATGACCCCGGACGACACCGTGCTGGATGCGCCGATCCGCATCGGGTCCTGGGCGCCGGGCAACTTCGAGCACCGGTTCCTGGGCGAGGTCACGCTGGAGGACGCCCTGGCGCAGTCGATCAACACCGCCTCGGTGCGGCTGCTGCTGAAGGCCGGCGGCCCGCGCGCCGTCGCCGCCACCGCCGCCCGGCTCGGCATCGCCGATCGGCTGCCGGACAATGCGTCGCTGGCGCTGGGCACCGGGGAGGTCGGGCTGATGGAGCTGACGGCCGCGTACGCGCCGTTCTTCAACGGTGGCTACCGCGTCGTGCCGCACGGGCTGCTGCGGACCCCGCACCCGGCCGAGCGGGTGATCGATCCCGCCACGGCGTCGATGATGGCGCGGATGCTGGCCGCGGTGGTCAGCCGCGGCACCGGCCACGCCGCCGCGGTGCCCGGGCACGTCGTCGCCGGCAAGACCGGCACGACGCAGGATTTCCGCGACGCCTGGTTCATCGGCTCGGTCAAGGGCGAGCTGATCGGCATCTGGCTGGGCAATGACGATAACCAGCCGATGAAGGGCGTCCTGGGCGGCGGGCTGCCGGCGCGGCTGTTCCACGAGATCGCCCTGGGCATCGACTGACTGCGGCGCCAGGTCCAACCCGACGGCCCTTGGGATGCGGACCGGGCCGCTGCCGGACATGGCCTCGACGGATGACCTCCGGTGGCGGTCCGGCCTGCCGCCGAGCGGCAGTTCAGGTGTTGCAGAGGTAATCATTCGCGCAAAAGCGGTACGGCAAATATTTCATTATTTATGACTAACCATGTTCCAAACGTGTCGGGAATATTTACAAGTACAACCAACCTTGCCTGACCCGGAACGTTATAACTTTGTTGTAGAAGGATTTTGTATCGTGGCACGCCGCATGCACATGACGCCGCATGCACATGACGCCGCATGCACATGACGCCGCATGCACATGACGCCGCATGCACATGACGCCGCATGCACATGACGCCGCATGCACATGACGCCGCATGCACATGACGCCGCATACAAATGACGCCGCATGCAAGTGACCTCGTTGCGTGGGAAACGCCCACCTTCAACAACAGGAGCAAACGCACCATGGACAGACGCACCGGTTCCGTCAGCTTGGCTGCAACCGCATGTTGCCTCGGCTTCGTCACGACCGTTACCTGGGCAATCCGGGTGCTTCCGTATGGCGTTTCGGCCGGCCTTTTCGCCTGGATGCTGGCATCCTTGCCGATTGGCATCCTGATCGGGCACTGCGTGCTCGGCGACGAGTGAACGGCAGGGCCTGTCATTCCGGCGTGGCGGTTCCGGCGGAAGCCCGGATCACCGAAACTGGCCCACGCGACGCACCTGTGTTGCAGGAAGCGGCCGTCGGCTTGCCCGTTGGCCGATGCCTTCATGCGCCTGGATGCCTGCGGCGCAGCAGGGACGGCGCTCCCTGGCCTCCGGCAGGGCGGCGTTTGGGCGCGGAAGCCGGAGTCGCCTGGACATGCATGGATCGTTGCGTGCCACCTCCGGCGGGCTCGTGACCATCATGCCGAGTGGACCGGCCGGACTGGCTTTGATGCCCGAATTGACGTATTGGTCCGCAGTGCCAGACAGTCTGTATGAACGCGACATCCTGTCCTGGTCCGAGCATCAGGCCGATCGGCTGCGCCGTCTCGCGCGCGGGGAAAGAGTGGATGACGTCGATTGGACCCATGTTGTCGAGGAGATCGAGGACGTGGGGCTGTCGGAATTGCACGCGGTCGAAAGCGCTCTGGACCGCCTGCTGGTCCATCTCTTGCAGGTTCATGGATAGCCGTCCAGCCCATCGGTGCGGCATTGGCGAGAAGCCGGAACGTTCCAGAAGACTGCAGCGCGGCGGTTCTCGCCGTCCATGCGGCAGCGGATCGACGTGGCAAGGCTCTGTGCCGATACCATGGAGCAGCCTGAAGGCGTGGATTACGATGATGTCGCCCCGCGCGTCTGGCCCGGGGCCTGTCCGTTCGCGCTGGACGATCTGCTGACCCGGCGCCGGGCCGAACTGGAGGCGCTGCTGGAAATGCCGCCGGCGTAGGTCATCGGCCTGCGCTCAGCTCCGCGTCGCGAAAACCTCGGCCACGTCCAGCATGATCCCCGGCGGATCGAGCCGGATCGCGCCCACGGTCACCGTCCGGGACATGATGGCGTCGCCGGCACGCCAGTGATGGATGATCTCCGGGCGGCGCGCGCGGACGATCAGGTAATGCTGGATTGATGGTACCCGGAAATAGTCGGCCAGTTTGTCGCTCGTGTCGATCGATTGGGTGGCTGGCGACAGCACCTCGACCACGATCACCGGATTTGGCGCGGTTGTCGCGTCCGGCGAAATCCTTGGCCCGCAGTTCACGACGGCATCAGGCTCATAGTCGGTCTCGGCGTCCACTTCGATTGTCATGCCGTCTGCCAGGGCCTCACAGTCGAGGCCCGCGTCCCGCACCGCGCGATCGAGTGCAGCCCATACACGGCTCTTGAGCCGGACATGCTGGGCCCGCTCCGGCGACATCGCCACCGGCTCACTGCCGATGCGCTCATAGCGGCCAGTCTGGGTTTCAGACCAGCGATAAAATTCGTCACGCGTCAGACGTGGCGCCATTGAGTCCTCCTGCGGGCCGCACCGTATCACAGTCGTCGCGGGCCGCGCAGCACTGTCAAAGGCGCCGGGTTCACAGCAGGCGGGGCGGCGCTACACCGCCCCCTCCGCCCGCAGCGCGGCGATCGCCTGGGCGTTCAGGCCCAGCCACTCGCCCAACACGGCGTCGGTATGCTCGCCCAGCACCGGGGACGGCGTCACCGCCGGCGGCTTGCCGTCGATGCGCACCGGCCAGGCGGGCATCTTGAACGGCCGATGCACCGGATGGCGCATCACCTGCATGATGCCGCGGGCCTCGAAGGTCGGGTCGTCGTGCAGTTCCATGGTGTCGAACACCGCGCCGGCGGGGATGCCGGCGTCGCCGATGGCGCGCATCGCTTCATGCTTGGTGTGCTGGCGGGTCCAGGCGGCGATGATCGCGTCCACCTCGGGTTCCCGCGCGACGCGGTCCTCCGGCGTGGCATAGATCGCGTCGCCGATGAGGTCCTCGCGGCCGATCAGTTTCAGCAGGCGGTCCCAGTGGTCCGGGTTGGCGCGGCTGGTCATGATGTAGACGTAGTCATTGGGGCCGCCCGGCGCGCAGGGGTACAGCCCCATCGGCGCGTTGACGATGCCGGGCACCTTGCTGCCGCCGCGCTCGGCCACCTTGCCGGTGCGGCCCTGGGTGGCGAAGTTGATCCGCATGTAGTGCAGGATCGCGTCCTGCATCGCCACCTGCAGCCGGCAGCCCTGCCCCGTCTCCCGCCGCCTGTACAGCGCGCCGAGGATGGTGATCGCCATGGTCATGCCGGTGCCGGTGTCGCCGAGCGAGATCCCCGGCCGCGTCGGCGGGCCATCGGCCTCGCCGGTGACGCTGAACGTGCCGCCGCAGGCCTGGGCGATCATGTCGAAGGCGAGGTTGTTCTGGTACGGGCTGCCCTCGCCGAAACCCTTGACCTGGGCGTAGATGATCGACGGGTTCAGCGCCCGCACGACGTCGTAGCCCAGGCCCAGCCGCTCGATCGCGCCGGGGGCGAAATTCTCGATGCAGACATCGGCTCCGCGCAGCATGTCCTTGACCAGCGCGAGGCCGGCCGGCGATTTCAGGTTGACCGTCATCGAGCGCTTGTTGGCGTTGAACACGTGGAAATAATACGGGTCGTCGTCCGGCTGTCCCGGCCGCAGCCGCCGTCCGGGATCACCCATCCGCGGGTTCTCGATCTTCACCACGTCGGCGCCGAGCCAGGCCAGCGCCCCCGTGCAGGATGGTCCGGCTTCGAACTGAGTCAGGTCGACGATCTTCACGCCGGAGAGAAAATTCACGCTGGCGGCAGCATCGCTCATGACGCCTCCCTGGGATGGCCCTGTTGGTGTGGTTGCTGTTGCGATGCAGCCTGCCACAGGCGCGGGTGGCGGGCCAGCGCCGGAGCTTGTCGCGCCGGGCGCAGGCCGCCTGCCTATTCCGCCGCCTGCGCCGTCTTCGCCTGCTTCCAGCCGTGCAGCACCGGCAGGACCTCCTTCGCGTACAGCGTCAGCCCGCTCTCCGCCAGGTCATACGGCGTGCCGCCGAAACGGAATGACGTTGCCAGCTCGAAATCGCCGACGATGGCGCGGCGTTCCTCGAACATTTTCAGGATGTGGTCGGGCGTGCCCCACACCGCGGCCTGCAGGAAGGCGGAAACGATGCCGTCCATGCCGACTTCCTTCGCCAGGGCGATCTTCTGGGCGTAGGCGTCGTAGCCCCTGACCGAGCTGAAATGCTCGCCGAGCAGTTCGTAATGATAGAAATTGCTTTCGACGAACTTGCCCATGTAGCGCCGCGCCAGGTCCTCGGCGCCGTCCATCGTCGGCGTGCAGATGCAGAAATCCGCCAGCAGCGGCGGCAGTTCCGGCCCGCCGTGCAGTTGCCGCACCAGGTCGCGGTGCTTCTGGATCGCCGGCATGCGCATCGGCCACGGCCTGTCGGCGAACATCACCATGCGGGCGTTGAGTTTCGCGGCGGAAACGACCGAATCATCCGACGAGGCCACCGCATAGACCCGCCCGTCAATCGGCTTGTACGGTCGCGGGCGCAGTTCGGTGCGCGGCTGCTTGTAGAATTGGCCGTCGCCCTCGATGAATCCGGTGCGCAGCGCCGAGACGATCATCGCCGAGGCTTCGTCGAAGCGTTCGCGCGATTCATCCATCGTGCCGCGGAAGGCGTGGAACTCCCGCCGCGCCAGGCCGCGGCCCATGCCGAGCCGCAGCCGCCCCTTGCTGAGCAGGTCGACGACGATAGCGCGCTCGGCGACGCGCAGCGGATCATGCCACGGCAGGATCACCGCGGCCGTGCCCAGGTCCACGTCCGGGCACACCGCCGCGAGATAGGCCATGAGCTGCAGGTTGTCCGGACAGAACGAATAATCATTGAAATGATGTTCCACCGACCACAGCACGTCGAAGCCGGAATCGGCAGCCAGGCGCGCCAGGCGGATTTCCTCGTCCCACACCTGCTCGTCCGGCACGTTGTTCCAGCCGTAGCTGGAGAAGACCATCTGCAAGCCGACGTCCATGGCATCCTCCCGTTTCGTTCGGGCGTTATCGTCCCATGATCGCCGCCCGGCGGCAAATCTGGCGGCGGCGAACCGGGGCGGGTAAGCTGCCGGCAACGACGGAGGAGACAGGCATGGCGCTGAAACGCATGGTGCTGGAAATCGGCATGGGCACCGACATCCGGGGCGCCGAGCCCACGAAAGCCGCGGTGCGGGCGCTGCGCGACGCACTGTGGCACAATTCGCTGACGATTGCCTCGGCGCTTGGGCAGGACACCGACGCGATGCGCGTCGAGGTCACCATCGGCGTGCCCCACCCCGAACAGGTGGATCGGCAGGCGGTGCTGGATGTCCTGCCGCATGGCACCGGGACGGTGACGGTGGTGGACGGCGGGTTGGAGGTCCCGAACGAGGGCGGAACGAACTCCACGTTGGTCGCCAGCGCCGCCGCCGTGGTCTGGCTGGACGTGGCATAGGAAGGGGACGCAGCATGGCGCGCAAACGGGTGATCCTGGAGCTTGGCTCCGGCAACGACCTGCACGGCGGCGACTACACCAAGGCGGCGCTGCGGGCGGTGCAGGACGCGCTGCATCATTCCTCGTTGATGATGATCCGCTCGCTTGGGATCGATGCGAAGACACAGATGTTTGTCGATGTCACCATCGGCGTGCAGCAGCCGGAGAGGGTGGATACCGAAGCGGTACGGACGTCGCTGCCGTATGGTATCGTTACGGTGAAGGCGCGCAAGGGCGGACTGGACGTGGCCGATCCCGAGCGTGGCGACAATGCGGTCGTTGCGGTTGCGGCGGTCGCGGTGCGGCTTGAGCTGCCGTGAGAGGCGTGGACGGACCTGTGTTCTTATGCAGGGGACAGGACGGAGCGGTGGATTCTACCGCTTTTCAACACGGAGAACAGCGGAGAATCACGGAGGGCAACGAAGAAAGCAAATATTGCGCTTCGCGCGACGCGCCTACGTCGTCCGGGCCCGCGGGTCGCCGTTTGGTCTGTGTCAACAAGCCAGTCCCGGGCAAGGCCTGGCCTGTGGAACATTGCCTACCCTGCCGCGACGCCGCCAGAGGAGCGGGCCGCAGGTGTGTCGGGACAAGTCGACGGCGTCTTCAGCGTCATGGCGGCCGCAGGGCCGCCATCCACGGCTTTGCTGATAGCGGCACCGCAGGGCGTGGACGCCGGGCCTGCGCCCGCCATGACGATCGGCGGGTGGCCGCCGTTTGACCGCCTTCCTGGTAACGCCTGTGCGGCCTGCGCCGGCCGTTACGCGGATGATGCGACCTCTCCCGCCTCAACTGGCACGATTTTGACCGTCTCCCTGGAACTTTTGGTACGCGGCCAGGACACCAGGGCGGCCAGGGGCAGCAGCCAGATGACCCGGGCCTCGTAGCGCGGGGTCGGCTCGGAAATGCCGCCCGCCGCGGCCTCCAGCAGCACGGCCGCCCCGGCCAGGATACAGAACTGCCTCTGCGAAGGCGTCAGGCGCCGCCAGTTCAGGATCATCCAGCCCAGTGCCGCGGCGACAACGAGATACACGACGACGCTTGCCACGGTGTGCCAGGTTGTTTCGGATTGCTCGTGGATCGTCATGTCATCCGCGGTGTGTTCGGCCCAGGACGGGATCAGGTACTCATTCACGCCGAACAAGACCAGTTGCGTCGCGGCGTGCCGCAGCATGGCTGATAGCTGCATCGGCAGGTGTTCGCGCGCCGCGGCGATGAACAGGCGTTTGTCTTCCGCCCTCACCTGTGCCCGCTCCTCAGGCGACATGCGTGAGTAAGCACCGTCCGGCCCCCACAGGAAGTCGGTGTTGCTCTCGTCGAGCGTATCGAGATGCCGGCACATCGCCAGCCCCACGGCCGGGCAGTGTTCCCGCAGGTAGAGCTTGCCCGGGCCGTCCACGATGGAGCGGGCGGTCAGGAACGGCGGTGCCTGTGGCGCCAGGGTCCATTGCTTGAATCCGACCACGCCGACGACCAGCATCGCCGCGACGCCGACCACCACGGCGCCGGCGACCGAGGTGGCGGCGTAGCGGTAGCGCCAGAGCTCACGCCGCCGCAGGAAGCAACCGGCAAGCAGAAGCCCCAGCGCCACCGGCAGGTTGATCATGTGCATCACCACGCCACCGGCGATGGCGGCAAACAGCAGCCATGCCGTCACACGCGACAATTGCTGCCAGTAGACAAACGTCAGGATGATCGCCAGCGCCATGACGCCGGTGAAGATGTCCGGCATGATGTAGCTGGTTGCCCAGGACACGGTTGTCGCCAGGGCCAGGAGAATGATGCGTCCGGTCGTGCGCCAGCCATCCTCGCCGGGCCTTGCGAGGGCGAACGTCAGCCGCAGCAGCAAGGCGACGATGACCGCCTGCAGCAGGATCACCAGCCAGGTCGAAGCCAGGATCGTCGGGATATAGGTGAAGAGCGAATAGAATGCCGAGCGGACGCCACGGGCATTCTGTATCGTCGACTGAAGGGCCGCGTCGCCGCCGTTGCCCGTGTGGCGGGCGAAGAGCGCGAGGACCTTCTCGACCGCCGCATGCCCGCCCAGGAAATAGGCGCGGGTATCGGGAAAGACCATCGGCGCGCGGTTGACCAGCGCGGGCAGGCACAGGAACAGCATGCTGATCGCAAGTTGCACGGCAGCAACAAAGCTGTGTGCTCGCGCCGGCGAGCTGACGGGCGAGCTGACGGGCGAGTCGCATCGCGATATAGTATCGTTCACATCATGATTCCTGACTGCCGGATGCTTTCATTGAGGACGTGCATCGTGGCGCCAATCCGACAGGTTTAACAGCCCGGGTCGCGGTGATTTGTCCGATAGCGCGGGTGATGGTCTCTGCCGGGTGATCCCAACCAGCCAGGCGTTTGACCGTTGGGTGCCGGCACCTGTGCGCCGTGGCCCGGCCATGACGGCAAGGCAGCGGTCAGTCTCGAAGCCGGTTGATGTGACACGCCAACCCTGGTCGTTGCGTTCGACTGGAACAATGGCTGTTGTTCAACTCCAGTTGCGGGCGTGCCCCGACTGGCGCCGGCAACCTGCCATGCACCATGCATCACTCGCCAGGTGGGCGCGGCCGCCGCTGCAAGCCTGCTTTCATCAACAAGTTTTGTCTGCCGCCTTATTCCGTTCGATGCCGGTCGCGTGATGACGCCGCAGGCCGATCCGGTGCTATATACTGGGGGTCTGCGTGGCAAGTGGCGTCAATAAACGGTGATACACCGGCAAACGGCGATGCAGAAGCGACGCTTCCAACAATTGTCATGACGATAATGCCGGTCAGTCGTCGTAACTATCATGCGGCGGTGTTTTTTATCGGGAGGCGCTTATGCGCGCCAGCATGGACGGCCGATCGGATTCGCCACGACGCCCGGGTGGTGAGATCGCAATTCTGATTCCGTACTGCAACGAAGAAGCCCCCATCGGAAAAGTTGCAAGAGACGTCCAGGACATCCAGCCGGACTGCACAGTCTATGCCTATGACAACAACTTCAGGGATGATACGCGGGCTGCGATACATGCTTTGCGCGCGGTTGTGCGGACAGTGCCCCTGCAGGGCAAGGGTCACGTCGTCCGCCACATGTTTGCGGATATCGTGGCTGACATTTTCGTGCTGGTCGATGGCGACAGCACCTGCGATCCCTTTGCGATCTCCGACGTGACAGACAGGCTGGTCAACCAGAATTTCGATATAGTTACAAATGATCAACCATATGAGGCGGGCGACGTCTGCCGGCGTGGCCCCCGGCACCTCTGCACAGGGACTTTGACAGATTGAGCGTTGGCAGAATGGTTCGCATCGACTTGCCTGGCCCCACTTGGTCATGATTTCAACATACAGCAACGGAGGGGCCTGGTTGGAAACCCGCGCCTCCGGATCTGATGGACTCCCGGCCGCCGGAACGCGATTGCCAGTTCGACGTCAAGTGCAACGGGGCGGCCTGGCCAACCCGGCAGAGTCATTGCATATACGCACTGGACAGCCACGCCCGATAGGCGCCTCGCCGGATTGTCACGCACAGCCGGCATCCTCTCAACGCCAGCCGGACTTATTTCCAAGCCCCCGTACGCCGTCAGAGTCGCGTGATCTGCCTCATGCCGATGCCGGCCGTGGTTCAAGGCGAGTTTCGGCAACACTCAACAGGATCCAGGGATGATGTATACGACCGAAATGAATGCGACGCTCGACCGCACCTCTGCGCAGATCGAGTGCGAACTGTCCATCGTCATGCCCTGCCTGAACGAGCGGGAAACCCTCGTACAATGCATTCGAAAAGCAAAGGCCTTTCTTCAACGGGAAGGCATCAACGGCGAGGTGATCATCGCCGACAACGGCAGCACCGACGGCTCGCAGCAGCTCGCGGAAGACGCTGGGGCTCGGGTCGTAGCGATCCCGGTCAAAGGATATGGCAGTGCTTTGATCGGCGGCATCCGGGCGGCTCGTGGCCGCTACGTGATCATGGGTGACAGCGACGACAGCTACGACTTCAGCGAACTGGGGGCTTTCGTTACCAAGCTTCGCGAAGGCTGGCAGTTGGTCATGGGCAATCGATTCAAAGGCGGCATCCATCCCGGTGCGATGCCACCGCTGCATCGTTATCTCGGCAACCCCGTGCTCAGCACGATCGGACGCACCTTCTTCAAGAGCCCCTGCAGTGACTTCCACTGCGGTCTACGCGGCTTCGATCGGGCGGCCATTCTTGCGCTCGGCCTGCAGGCGCCAGGAATGGAATTCGCAAGCGAAATGGTCGTCAAGGCGTCCATTCAGCAGCTGCGAATAACCGAGGTTCCTATCATACTATGGCCCGATGGGCGCTCGCGCCCGCCACATCTGCGCAGCTGGAGGGACGGCTGGCGGCACCTGCGGTTCTTGCTTTTGTTTTCGCCACGCTGGTTGTTTCTCTATCCTGGAGCGGCGATGTTCGGGTTAGGACTGCTGTTAATGGCTTTGTTGCTCGCGGGTCCGCGCGAGGTGGGTCATGTGCAGTTTGACATTCACACAATCTATTATTCATCGCTTGCAATCGTGATTGGCTTTCAAGCGGTCTTGTTTTGGGTGTGCGCAAAACTCTATGGCATGCGGGAAGGTATCGTTCCTCGGGAAGATCCTCGCTTCGACCGCTTTCTGCGCTGGTTCACTCTCGAACACTGCTTGTTGGCGGCTGGAGCGCTGCTGCTTCTGGGGGTAGGCGCAGGCGTCAGCGCAGTGATTGCATGGGAAAGCACTGGGTTCGGCTCACTCGCTCCTGAACAGATGATGCGTGTGGTGATTCCATCCGGAACGGCCATTTTGCTGGCGTTTCAATTGATCTATGGCTCATTTTTCTTCAACCTACTCGGTATCCAGGCGGACAGAGGCGGACTGCCAATAGTGCAGGAGGACACGCACGGCCTTTGACGGGGCTGGTTTCAGCCCGCATTCCGCACCGCGCCTCAACGGCGCGGTCCGCCGGTGGAGGGAGCACCCGCCCGGGAGGTCGTCGAGCAGTCGGCCCGCCTGGCCCTGTTGTCCGTCCTGGCCCTGACGAGCGGCTTGGCACTGGACACGGCTTCCCGTGGCCGGCGGGAGCTGCGGCGGCTGTTCCACCTGTCGTTGCCTTCCCCATCAGCCTCCGCCAGCACAGCCGATCGGCCGAGCACCGGCGGGCGGCGTAGTCCCGCACGGCGGTGCTCGGGAAGACTCAGCGCAACGCCGTACGAACCCCGCGTTCGCTTGATTGGGGTGGCCCCCTGCCCCATCCCGGTCGGCAGGACGCCCGTTGAGCGGCTGTTTCCGGGGGGCATCCCCAGGGACACGCACGCATAGGCGCTACAGCAAACCGCAGGTCGGTTGGGACAGGGCGACGGTGCACCTCACTCGTCATGGCCCGGCTTGTCCGGGCCACCTGTCGCGGCACACGTGCTGGAATAGGTGGCCCGGACAAGCCGGGCCATGACGATGAAGACAGGCCGTCTGCGTCCCAACTAACCTGCGGTCTGCTGTAACTTAGGCGGCCAGTGGCACGGCCGTTGCTGCCCCGTCATGGTGGGCGCAGGCCCACCATTCACGCCTTTTGCCGATATCAGCACCGCAAGGCGTGGATGGCGGCCCTGCGGCCGCCATGACGACGGGGCGGTATGCAACAACGGCCGGCCGCTCAAGTTGGCGCCTATGAGGGACACGCACGGGCCATGACGCGGCAGCGGCCGCTG
Source organism: Rhodopila globiformis (assembly GCF_002937115.1). GTDB lineage: Bacteria > Pseudomonadota > Alphaproteobacteria > Acetobacterales > Acetobacteraceae > Rhodopila > Rhodopila globiformis. The sequence goes on from NZ_NHRY01000219.1 coordinate 35,519, forward strand.
CCGGCGGGGTCCGTGCCGTGCCCGCCCCAAGCCCCCTCGCGCACTTCCGCTGGACCGCCCGTGCGGGCCGCTGTAGGGAGGCGCTCATCATGGCCCGCATCGCGACGATCACCCGGACGACCTCGGAAACCGACATTGCCCTGACCCTGAACCTGGACGGAACAGGGGCGGCGGACATCGCCACCGGCATCGGCTTCCTCGACCACATGCTGACCGCGGTCGCCCGGCACGGCCTGTTCGACCTGACCATCCGCGCCCGCGGCGACCTGCACATCGACTTCCATCATACGACGGAGGACGTCGGCATCGTCCTGGGCGCCGCCTTCAACCAGGCGTTAGGCGCCAAGCGCGGCATCCGCCGCTTCGGTCATGCGTTGATCCCGATGGACGAAACCCTGGCCGAGGCCGCGGTGGACATCTCCGGCCGACCTTTCCTGGCCTGGAACGTCAGCTTCGAACGGCCTAAAATAGGCGACATGGATACCGAGTTGTTCGAGGAATTCTTCCGCGCCCTGGCGTTCAACGCGATGGTCACCCTGCACGTGACCCGCCGCGCCGGCCACAACGCCCACCATGTCGCCGAGGCCTGCTTCAAGGCCACCGCCCGCGCCCTGCGCATGGCGGTGGAGTCCGACTCCCGCATCGGCGACGCAATTCCGTCGACCAAGGGGGCGCTGTGAGACTCTACGGCGCGCATTTCAAGGGGGACGCCGAGCCCGTCCTGGTCACCGAGGGCTTCTCCTGGGGCGCGCTGATCCTCGGCCCGCTGTGGCTCGCCGCGCACCGCGCCTGGGTCGCCGCCGCGCTCAGCTTCGCCGCCTATGTGTTCATCGCCGCCCTGGCGCCGGAGCCGGCCGCCACCGTCCTGACCCTGGGCCTCGCGCTGATCCTCGGCCTGATCGGCAATGACCTGCGCTCCTGGGCGTTGGAGCACCGAGGCTATGTCCTGGTGCATATCCTCGCCGGCCGCAACGCCGAGGAAGCCTGGATGCGGCTGCTGGAGCACCGCCCGGACCTCGTGCACCACTTCCGGCCGGGAGTCGCGTGATGCGCATCGCCGTCGTTGACTACGGCAGCGGCAACCTCGCCTCGGCCTCGCGCGCGCTGGCGCTGGCGGCGGAACGGGCCGGGATCGCGGCGACCGTCGCGGTCACGGCCGATCCGGCGGTGGTCGCCGCCGCGGACCGGATCGTGCTGCCGGGCCAGGGGGCGTTCGCCGATTGCGCCGCCGGCCTCGCCGCCGTGCCGGGCATGCGCGACGCGATCGAAACCGCGACCGCCGGCGGCACGCCGTTCCTGGGCATCTGCGTCGGCATGCAACTGATGGCCGAGCGCGGGCTGGAGCATCACGTCACCCCCGGATTCGGCTGGATCAAGGGCGACGTGGCCGAGATGCCGGCGCCCGGCCTGCGCCTGCCGCAGATGGGCTGGAACGGCCTGCAGTTCGTCCCCGGTTCGCACCCGCTGCTGGACGGGCTGGCGCCGGACGACCACGTGTATTTCGTGCATAGCTACGCCCTGACCGGCGGCGCGCCGGCGGAGACGATCGCCACCACCGACTACGGCGGCACGGTCGCGGCCATCGTCGTCGCCGGCAACCGCGCCGGTACCCAGTTCCATGTGGAAAAGAGCCAGGATGTCGGCATCCGGCTGCTGAGCAACTTCCTGCGCTGGACGCCCTGACCATGGTGGAGTCCCCCGACAAGCCCGCACCCGACCTGTTCGTCGAACGGGTGAAGGAATTCAACGACCACGACATGGACACGCTGTGCGAGGCCACCGACGCCGCCATCATCGACGGCGGCGGCTTCGGCTGGGTCAACCCGCCCGGCCGCCGCGCGCTGGAAACCTATTTCCGCGGCGTCCTGCTGGTGCCCGAGCGGGAACTGTTCGTCGCCCGGCTGAACGGCGACATCGTCGGCTCCGCCATCCTGGTCCGCCCGCCGCGCAACAACGAGGCGCAGGCCTTCGCCGCCAGCCTGATGCACGCCTATGTCGCGCCCTATGCCCGCGGCCACGGCCTGGCCCGCAAGCTGACCAAGGCGGTGGAGGACCGGGCCCGCGAGCTCGGCTACCACATCATGAACCTGGACGTGCGGGAGACCCAGACGGCGGCGATCCGGCTGTACCAGTCGATGGGCTACGTCCGCTGGGGCGAGCATCCTGAGTATGCCCTCGTCCGCGGCCAGTCGGTCACGGGCTTCTTCTACTACAAGCGGCTGCGGCCGCGGAAAAACGGCGGCGGCCAATGACGACACTGACGATCTACCCGGCCATCGACCTCAAGGACGGGCAATGCGTACGGCTGCGGCGCGGAGAGATGGACCAGGCGACGGTGTATGCCGACGACCCGGGGGCGCAGGCGCGGGCATGGCGCGATGCCGGCTTCCTCTGGCTGCATGTCGTCGACCTGAACGGCGCCTTCGCCGGGCGGCCGGTGAACGCCGCGGCGGTGCATGCGATCCTGGAGGCGGTGCGGCTGCCGGTGCAGCTTGGCGGGGGCATCCGCGACCTGGCAGGCATCGCCGCCTGGCTGGAGGCTGGTGTCAGCCGCGTCATCCTGGGCAGCGCCGCGGCAAAGAATCCGGCGCTGGTGCTGGACGCCTGCAAGGCCTTCCCGGGCCGTATCGCCGTCGGCATCGACGCGCGCGACGGCTTCGTCGCCACGGAAGGCTGGGCGGAATCCTCGGCCATGCCGGCGGCGGATCTTGGTCTGCGCTTCGAGGACGCCGGCGTGTCGGCGATCATCTATACCGACATCGGCCGCGACGGCATGCTGAGCGGGCTGAACCTGGAGCAGACCGTTGCCCTGTCCGCCCGGCTGACCACGCCGGTGATCGCCTCGGGCGGGGTCGGCTCGCTGGCTGACCTGGCGGCGCTGAGGCAGGCGGCGGCGGGGACGCGAATCGAAGGCGTGATCGTCGGCCGGGCGTTGTATGACGGACGGGTGAATCCGGCCGAGGCGCTGGCGCTGTTCGCCGGTTGAGGGGTGGATGATGCCATGCGTATCAGGATAAGCGGATCGGAGGAGCGAGGTCTGCCTGACATAGACGCGGATGACCCGGTGTTTGATCGGGCCATATGTGCATGTGCACGGCGGCGCTGTGGATATTGTCCTTGCATCCGCGACCATCGCGTCTTCTAAAGCGCGGCTATGTTGAAACTTCGCGTCATTCCTTGTCTGGACGTAAAGGACGGCCGCGTCGTCAAGGGCGTGAACTTCGTCTCCCTGCGCGACGCCGGCGACCCGGTGGAGCAGGCGGCGGTCTATGATGCCGCCGGCGCCGACGAACTGACGTTTCTTGACATTACCGCCAGCCACGAGAACCGGGACACCATCCTGGATGTTGTCTCCCGGACCGCCGCGCGCGTCTTCCTGCCTTTGACCGTCGGCGGCGGCATCCGCTCGATCGAGGACATGCGCCGTTTGCTGCTCGCCGGAACCGACAAGTGCAGCGTCAACTCCGCCGCCGTGGCCCGCCCGGACCTGGTGCGGGAGGCGGCGACGAAATTCGGCAGCCAGTGCGTCGTGGTGGCGGTGGACGCCAAGCAGAGCGCGCCTGGCAAGTGGGAGGTGTTCACCCACGGCGGACGGCGTCCCACCGGCATTGATGCGATCGCCTGGTGCCAGCAGGTGGTGTCGCTGGGCGCGGGCGAGATCCTGCTGACCAGCATGGACCGTGACGGCACCGGCGCCGGGTTCGACCTGGACCTGCTGCGCGCGGCATGCGGTGCGGTGCGGGTGCCGGTGGTGGCCTCGGGCGGCGTCGGCACCCTGGCGCATTTCGTCGAAGGGGCGCGGGCGGGGGCCACGGGATTGCTGGCCGCCTCGGTGTTCCACTTCGGCACGTTCACGATTGCTCAGGTGAAACAGGCGCTGGCGGATGCCGGGCTGCCGGTGCGCCTGACCCGCAAGGCTGCCTGACCATGGCCAAGACCGACAAGAAGAAGGCGGCGCCGCGCCTGCCCAAGGCGGCCAAGCCGGCGAAGGCGAAGAAGGCACGCATCCTGCCGCCGCCGCCGCACGCCGCCGGCATCGACGTGCTCGATCGGCTGTTCGCCGTGGTCGAGAGCCGGCGCGACGGGGATCCCGAGGCCAGCCACTCGGCCCGGCTGCTGTCGCGCGGCGTGGCCAAGGTGGCGCAGAAGTTCGGCGAGGAAGCGGTCGAGTGCCTGATCGAGGCGGTGGCCGGCAACCATGACGCCCTGGTCGCGGAAAGCGCCGACGTGCTGTATCACCTGATCGTCCTGTGGGTTTCGTCCGGCGTCACCGCAACCGAGGTCTGGACCGAGCTGGCGCGCCGGGAAGGGATCAGCGGCATTGCCGAGAAAGCGGCGCGGGCGAAGCCGGCCGCGGCGCTGAAATTCGGGACGTCGAAGCTGCCCTGAACCGCCGCGTCATTCCCGCCCGGGCCTGCCCATCCGGGCCTCCCCATTGGGACGTCCCCATCTGGCCTGACGGCGGCAACCGTCGTAGAACCGTTGCGGTGCCACGCTTCAGGAGACGCCATCATGCCGGTCAGCGGCCTGCCGCCCTACGATTCGCAGAACATCTTCGCGCGCATCCTGCGTGGCGAGATCCCGTGCCGGAAGGTGTTCGAGAACGAGTTCGCCCTGGCGTTCCACGACATCAACCCGCAGGCGCCGGTGCATGTGCTGGTGATTCCGAAGGGCCCCTACTGCTCGTTCGCCGATTTCGCCGCCACGGCGCCTGAGGCGGACATCGCCGGGTTCTTCCGGACGGTCGGGACGGTGGCGAAGGACCTGGGCCTGGAAGCGCCGGGCTACCGGATGCTGGCCAACATGGGCGAGCACAGCGGGCAGGAGGTGCCGCACTTCCACGTCCACCTGTTCGGCGGCCGTCCGCTGGGGCGGATGATCCCGGGCTGAGCGGCGCGGAGCGAAACAGTCTTTCCACAGCAGACCGCAGGCCGTCTCATGCGTCCCAACTTACCTGCGGTCTGCTGTAGCCAGCCGGCGACGCCGCGATGACGGAAAATGGACGAGGCCGGTGCCACCCCGTCATGACGGCCGGCGTCCGGAACCGCATTTTCACGGCAGAGGCAAGGGCCGCTCGCGTGTTCCGCCATCGCGGTGCCGGGATTGCCTCAGCTGCTGGCCTGCATCTGCTCCCGCATGCGGCGGGCGCGGGCCAGGACCTTGTTCTCGATGTCGCCGACGGTCTGGTCCGACACCGGCGAATCGACCCACTGGCCGTTCTGCAGCACCTGGCGGAAGATCTTCACCCGCACGCCGTCGCTGCGCAGCTCGCGGCTGAGGATGTAGATCGTCGCCTTGAACCGCTCCCCGGTGGTGCCGGGCGGGGTATACCAGTCGGTGATGATGACGCCGCCGAACGGATCGGCCGAGGCCAGCGGCATGAAGGCGATTGTATCCAGGGCGCCGCGCCACAGGAAGGCGTTGACGCCGACGCCGGTACCCGGGCCGGCGCTGTCCTGGTCGCTGCTGTCCTTGCCGAAGGTGACGCCGCTGCCATCGCCGCCCATGGCCTGGGCCGACGGCGCACTTGCCGAGCCGCTGCCAACGCTCGCGAAGCCCGGCGGGGTCGGGGTGGACTTGGCGGAATCGGAGGAGCACGCCGCGACTGCCAGCACGGCCAGCACGGCCGCGGGAAAGAGACGGGTGCTGAACGAGGTGGAACGCATCGCGTTGGCTTGCCTTTGGTTCTCGATCTGTCGGGAGGCGCAGTCTTTAACGCCGCCACGGCCGGTCAGCAATCGCCATTGTGCAGCCCGCCACCGGTGGCTGGCCGGGCGTGCTTCTTCCTCGTCATCGCCTGGAGGGGCCACATAAGGGGCCACACAAGCGCTAAGCGACAGCAAACCGCAGGTCGGTTGGGACGGGACGACGGCGTTCCTTCAGCGTCATGGCGGGCGCAGGCCCACCATGACGTTGTGGCAACGGCCGTGCCACCAGCCCGTCAAGTCAGCGCCCATGCGGACAAGCCGTGTCATGACGGGGAACGAATGGTTCCGGCCGGCATGGCCGCGCTGTGTCGAGGCTGTTGCGGCCGCGGGTTATTTTCGGGCGACAGCGCGGTAATCGCCCCTGCGGCCCGGCAGCAACCGGCCGGCAGCCGCCATATGGAAGCGCCGTCCACGCCGCCGAGCGCACCCAGGCGCATCCCGGTCCCACCCGAGGGCAGCCGCCGCGCCATCGTCCCCCAGCGCAGCGGCCCCAGGCCCGGCGCGCCCGGGTGGCTGGCGGTGGGGAACGCCGGCGACAGGAACGCCAGCAGCGCGCCGGCGCGCGCGGCCCGGCGCATCTCGGCGACGGAATGCGCCGAACTGGTCACCACCCCGCGCGGCCGGAGCGGCCCCGGCCAGCGTCCGCCACGCAGGTGCACGCCCGCCCCCAGCGCAGCCGCCAGCCGCGCATCGCCTGCCACCACCAGCAGCAGGCGGCGGGCGCGGCAGATCCGCGCCACCGCGGCGCGCGGATCGGGCAGGCGCCGATCGTCGGTAAACAGCCAGAGACGGGGCAGCCGGGACAGCGTGCCCCGGGTCGTCCGGTCGTGCCGCAGCAACCGGCGTTCGTCCCGGCGGCGCATCACGCCGCCCGCGGCGCCGGGCCCCGGCCGCAGGCCCCAGGCAAGCAGTTTCCGGTCCACGCTATGGCTTCAGGTAGTGATCCTTGTAGCGGGCCCGCAGCGCTGTCTTCTGCAGCTTGCCGGTGGCGGTGTGCGGCAGGTCCGGCACCACGATCACCTCGTCCGGCAGCCACCACTTGGCGACCTTGCCTTCATAGATCGCCAGCACCGAGGCGGGATCGACCGTCCGCCCCGGCCGCGGCACCACCAGCAGCAGCGGGCGCTCGTCCCATTTCGGGTGCGTCGCGGCCACCACCGCCGCCTCGGCGACGTCGGGATGCGACACGGCGATGTTCTCCAGCGTGATCGAGCTGATCCACTCGCCGCCCGACTTGATCACGTCCTTCGACCGGTCGGTGATCTCCATGAACCCGTCCGGGTCGATCGTCGCCACGTCGCCGGTGGCGAACCAGCCGTCCTGGTCCAGCGCGCTGCCAGGCTGGTCGCCGTAATAGGCGCTGGCGATCCACGGGCCGCGCACCTTCAGGTCGCCGAACGCGACGCCGTCCCAGGGCAGTTCCTTGCCCTCGCCGTCGACGATCTTCATGTCGATGCCGGGCAGGATGCGGCCCTGCTTCAGCATGTGGCGCGTCGCCTCGGCGTCCGACAGGCTGAGCTGCGGCAGCTTCGGGGCGTTGAAGGTGCCGACCGGGCTAAGCTCGGTCATGCCCCAGCCGTGCTCGACCTGCACGCCGTATTCGTCGCGGAACGCCTCGATCAGCAGCGGCGGCGCGGCCGAGCCGCCGGTCATGATGCGCGTCACCGTCTCCAGCCGCTCGCCGCTGGCGCGCAGGTGCTGCAGCAGGCCGAGCCAGACCGTCGGCACGCCGGAGGTGAAGGTGACCCGCTCGGTGTTCAGCAGGTTGGCCATCGAGGCGCCGTCCAGGTGCCGCCCGGGCAGCACCAGCGCGGACCCGGTCAGCGCCGCGGCATACGGGATGCCCCAGGCGTTGACGTGGAACATCGGCACCACCGGCAGAACGCGGCTGGTGCTGCGGATATCCAGCACGTCCGGCAACGCGATGGCATAAGCGTGCAGCCAGGTCGAGCGGTGACTGTATAGCACGCCCTTCGGCCGCCCGGTGGTGCCCGAGGTGTAGCACAGCGCGCTGGCAGTATTCTCGTCGAAGGTCGGCCAGGCGTAGTCCTCGTCAGCCGCGTCCATAAGCTGCTCGTAGCAGGCGAGCGTCATGCCCGGCGCCAGCGTCACCTCCGGCATGGCGGCGGGATCGGCCAGGATGACGACTGTCTTGACGCAGTCGGCGATCTTCGGCGCGATCAGGCTGACCAGCGGGGCGAAGGTGACGTCGACGAACAGGACTTTGTCCTGCGCGTGGTTGATGATGTAGGCGATGTCGTCGGGATGCAGGCGCGGGTTGATGGTGTGGCAGATCGCCTCCATGCCCGGTGCCGCGTAGTACACCTCCAGGTGGCGATAGCCGTTCCAGGCCAGGGTCCCGACGCGGTCCTCGCGGCCGACGCCCAGGCGCTGCAGGGCGCGCACCAGCCGGCGGGAGCGGCACTCGACATCGGCCCAGGTATAGCGGTGGGCGGTGTTCTCGTGGGTGCGCGAGATCACCTCGCCGGTCCCGTGATGCCGTGCCGCATGGGTCAGGATCGCGGAAATCATCAGGCTGTGCGACTGCATCAAGCCGAGCATGGCCATTGCCTCCTGGTTGTTGTTCGCTGCGCCGGATCAAGGGCTTCGGTCCGCCTGCAACGCCTGTTCGGGCCGGTGGTGACGATAATCCATTCCGGAGTGAAACGGGAAGGTAGGCTGGCGGGCCATGGCCATCAGGATAGAGGATCCAGCGGAGCAAGGTCGTCTCCCCATCGTCATGGCCGGGCGTGTCCCTACCGGATGCACAGAGTCCGGGAACGATCCGCTGCAGCCGTGGGCTCATACTGTCATCGCCGGTGCTGGTTTCACCGACGGCAATCAAGCGAACACGGAGTTGCACGGTGTTGGCACGGAGTTCCGCAGAGAACGTTGATCATGCGCGTCGCACGAAGCGCATCAAATGATCGGACGCCGCCAAGGAGGCGATCATGCTGCGGCCGCCCTGGAAGACTCTGCGCAACTCCGTGCGAACACCGTGGAACTCCGTGTCCGCTTGATTGCGGTGGCAAACCCGCCCCAGCCCCATCCCGGTCGGCACCACGCCCCTCGCCAGATGCGTGCGGGTCACACGACGGCGAGGCGGCCCTGCGCATCCTCGGCCGGTTGCCTGTCCGCCAAACGCGCATCGGCGCGGCGACAAGGCGGCAACGTTCCCAGGCATCGGGCGAGCGCCTGGCTCGGCGGTTGTTTCCAGGTTCTGTGCATGCGGTAGGGCGTGTCGCGGCCATGACGATAAGGCAATGGACCTGGCGCCAACTCCTTCTCCAACCGCGGCAGCGAGGTGGTGGGCACCGCGGGTTCGCGTTTGCCGCGGGACGATCCATCATCGGCTGTCCATGTCCAACACGGGGAGGAAACCGCGCATGCAGGACGTTATGATCGTGACCGGCGGCAGCCAGGGCATCGGCGCCGCGGTGGCTCGCCTTGCCGCCGCGCGCGGCTACAAGGTGGCGCTGACCTACCAGTCGAACCAGGCGATGGCCGACGCGGTCGTGGCCGACATCAAGGCCGCCGGCGGCACGGCGATCGCGGTGCGCGCCGAGATGGCGGACGAGGCGTCGATCCTGGCGCTGTACCGCACGGTGGACGAAACCTTCGGGCCGCTGACCGCGCTGGTCAACAACGCCGGCACGCCGGGGCCGATGGGCCGGATCGACACGGTGACCACCGCGATCCTCGACACCGTGCTGGCGGTGAACGTCCGCGCGCCGTTCCTGATGATCCGCGAGGCCGTGGCGCGCATGGCGACCGACCGCGGCGGGAAGGGCGGCGCCATCGTCAACATTTCGTCACGCGCCGCCGAGCTGGGCGGGGCCGGCGAATGGATCCACTACGCCGCCTCGAAAGGCGCGCTGGACAGCCTGACCGTCGGCGCGGCCAAGGAACTGGCGACGCGCGGCATCCGGGTGAACGCGGTCAGCCCCGGCCTGATCCAGACCGACCTGCACGCCCGCGCCGGCCTGCCGGACCGGCTGAACAAGCTGGTGGGCGGCGTGCCGATGGCCCGCGTCGGCAGCGTCGAGGAAGTCGCCACCGCGGTGCTGTGGCTGCTGTCGCCGGAAGCGTCGTATATTACCGGCGTCATCGTGCCGATTTCCGGAGGGCGTTGAGATGGATCTGAAAACCGCATTGATTGTCGGTGTTGGCCCGGGGCTGAGCGCCTCGCTGGCGCGGCTGTTCGCGAAGCACGGGCTGCAGGTGGCGATGGCCGCCCGCAACCCGGACAAGCTGGCGAAGCTGGCCGAGGAAACCGCCGGCACCACCTTCGCCTGCGAGGCGACCGAACCTGAAGAGGTCGCCGCCCTGTTCGACGTGGTTCTCGCCACCCAGGGCGTGCCCGACATCGTCGTCTACAACGCCAGCGCGCGCGCCCACGGCCCGGTGACCGGGATCGATCCGTCCCAGGTGGCGCGGGCGATCGCGGTCAGCGCCTATGGCGGGTTCCTGGTGGCGCAGCAGGCGGCGCGGCACATGGTGTCACGCGGCTCCGGCGTGATCCTGCTGACCGGGGCCTCGGCCAGCGTGAAGGGCTATCCGAACTCCTCGGCATTCGCGATGGGCAAGTTCGCGTTGCGCGGCCTGGCCTCGGCCCTGGCGCGGGAGCTGGCGCCGCAGGGGGTGCACGTGGCGCATTTCGTCATCGACGGCTCGATCCGCAGCGCGACCCGGCCCGATCCGCAGGACAGCCCCGACAGCACGCTGGACCCGGACGCGATCGCCGAGACCTATTGGCAGGTGGCGAACCAGCCACGCAGCGCCTGGACGTGGGAGGTGGAACTGCGGCCCTGGGTGGAGAAGTTCTAGCGGCCTGCCGGCATGGCCTGGCTGAACGTCTTTCAGCCGATGGCGCCGGCCAGCCGGGCGGCGGTCGCCTCCGCTTCCTCTGCCGCGATATTGGCGAACCCCAGCAGCAGGCCGTGCCCGCAGTCATGCGCCAGGGCCAGCGGCGACAGGGCCGATGGCGCCAGTCCGGCGGCGGCCGCGCGCCGGACCAGTTCGGTGTCGTCGGCCGCGCCGGGGAACCGCGCCAGCAGGTGCAGCCCGCCGGCCGCCGGCTCCAACCGGATGCGTTCGCCGAACACCGTCTGCAGCGCCGCCGCCAGGGCCCGCCGCCGATCGGCGTAGAGGTGGCGCATCCGGCGGATGTGGCGGGTGAAATGGCCCTTGCGCATGAAGGCGGCGGCGACCGTCTGCTCCAGCGCCGGCAGCGCCAGGGAGGTCAGCCGGGCGGCACGCAGGAACGCCGCCGCCAGTTCCGCCGGCACCACCAGGTAGCCGAGGCGCAGCGCCGGGAACAGCGTCTTGCTGAAACTGCCCGCGTACAGCACCCGCTCGCCGCGATCCAGGCTCTTCAGCGACGGCAGCGGGCGCCCGCTGTAGCGGAACTCGCTGTCATAGTCGTCTTCCAGGATCCATGACCCGGCCTCCGCCGCCCAGGCCAGCAGTTCCAGCCGCCGCGGCAGGGACATCGCCACGCCGGTCGGGCAGTGATGCGTCGGCGTGACGACGGCCAGCTTCGCCCGCGGCGCGGCGGCGACGCCCGCGGCCACCCGCAGCCCGTCCTGGTCCACCCGCACCGGCACCACCCGCGCGCCGGCGGTCTCCAGCGCCTGGCGGCACAGGTGGTAGCCCGGGTCCTCGAGCCAGACCGGATCGCCGGCGCGGACCAGGACGTGACGCACCAGCGTCAGCGCCCCCTGGTAGCCCGCGGTGACCAACACCTGCCCGGGCGCGCAGGCGATGCCGCGGGCGGCGCCGAGATAGGACGCCACAGCCTGCCGCAGCGCCAGCACCCCAGCGGTCTCGGATCCCGCGAGATCGGCGGCCTGAAACCCTCGAACGGCGTGTGTTGTCAGGTTGGACCACAGTCTTTGCGGGAATGCGTCCAGCGCCGGCAATCCCACGCGGAACGGCAGCGGCGGCGTTGCATCGCTGGCGGGTATGGCGCCGAACATGAACGGCGTGTGGCCCACCGGCCCCGGCCGGGCGCCCACCGCGCCGGAAACGACCGTGCCGATCGAGCCGCGCGTCAGGACCGCGCCTTCGCCGGCCAGCGCCGCATAGGCGGCATCCACCGTGCCGCGCGCGACCGAAAGCCGCGCCGCCAGGGCCCGCGTGGAGGGCAACCGCGCCCCGGGCGCGATCTCGCCGGCGGCAATGGCAGACCGCACCCGCGCCGCGATCTGCAGGAAGATTGGTTCGGAACCGGCGGGATCGAGGGTGAAGTCCAGCATCTTGGCCCAGTCAGTTCGCCTGGTTTTGGCACGGATTGCTATGCCACCAAAGGCGCTTGCAGGCGAGTCTGAAACGAAGGCGGCTGTTCCAGCGCCGGCGCCATACGCCCGGGTTCACCGTGCCCCACCCGGCACCTGAAACGCATCACCTGGCACGAATTCTGCTTGCTGATCGGCCCCCACGGCAGCCGTCACAACAGGGCAGTCCGCACCGGCGATTTCCGGCCGCGTCGCGACGGCCTGCTACTGACAATGTTATTTGCAACGATTCTGATCCGCGCACTACGCATGAATATCGATACTATTCCCCCTTGTTCAGAAAGCACCCGGCTTGATCGTCAATGCCAATGATGTCCCGCGTGGCATCACTCTGGAAACTGACATCTGCATTATTGGTGCGGGGCCGGCCGGAATCAGCCTGGCGCGGGAATTCGACGGCCAGCCGTTCCGCGTGGTCCTGCTCGAAGCCGGCAAGCTCAGGCGCGACCGGGCCGCCCAGGCGCTTTACAAGGGCGACAACGTCGGGCTCCACTACGAGGATCTGGACCAGGCGCGATCCCGCTATTTCGGCGGCAGCTCGAACTGCTGGGGCGGGTTCTGCCGTCCGCTCGACCCGCAGGACTTCGAGTCGCGGGACTGGGTGCCGAACAGCGGCTGGCCGATCGGCCGGGCCGAGTTGATGCCGTACTATCGGCAGGCGCATGCGCTGCTGCAGCTCGGGCCGTTCGAATACGACGCGACCCGGTGGGAGAACTGGATCGGCCGGCCGGATGCGCGTCTTGCGCCGCTGCCGGGCGACCGGGCGATGAATCTCATCTGCCAGCTCAGCCCGCCAACGCGATTCGGGCGCCACTACCGCGCCGATATGATGCATTCAAGAAATATCGTTACCTACCTGAACGCCAACGTCACCGAAATCGAGGCGCCCGGCAGCGGCGCCCGGGTGTCCGCGGTGCGGGTCCGGACCCTGGCCGGAGTCACGTTCAAGGTGACCGCCCGCACCTACGTGCTGGCCGTCGGCGGGATCGAGACGCCGCGCCTGCTGCTGGCGTCGAACCGCTACCAGCGGGCCGGCATCGGCAACCAGAACGATCTGGTCGGTCGTTACTTCATGGACCACCCCCGGTTGCGCAGCGGCACGATTCGATTCCGCAACCCGGCCGCCAACAGCACGATCTACGACCTGCATGTGACCCTGCCGGGCGGGGTTATGTCCCAGGGCGTCAAGATCGCCGGCTATTTCGGCCTGACCGCCGATGTCCAGCGCGCCGAACGCCTTGGCAATACACGGTGCTATACGGTCTCGCGCTACGTCGGCGACGATCCCGCCAGCTACGTCGCGGTCAGCCATATCCGCCAGTTCCTGCACGGGGCCGGCTCGTTGCGGGAGCGGTCCCGGGCGGACCTCGTCAACATTGCCAAACAGTTGCCGAGTGTGGCGGTGCTGGCGGCCGGACTCAAGTTCCGGTTGCCGTTCCTCGCGCGCGGCTTCTCACTGGAAACCGTGGTGGAACCGACGCCGCTGCCGGACAGCCGGGTCACGCTGGGCCACGGCCGCGACCGGCTGGGGATGCCGCGCGTGAAGGTCGAATGGCGGCTGGGCGAGATGGAGAAGCGCACCATCCGGCGCACGCAGGAAATCCTGGACGACGACCTGCGGCACACCGACGCCGGATCCGTCACGGTCGAGGCGCCGGCCGACGACGAGCCCTGGCCCGATACGCTGCGTGGCTGCTGGCATCACATGGGCACCGCGCGCATGGCCGACGATCCGCGGCGCGGCGTGGTGGATCGGCATTGCCGCGTGCATGGGATCGAGAACCTCTACATCGCGGGCAGCTCGGTGTTCCCGACCTGCGGCGCCGACATGCCGACAATCACCATCGTGGCGCTGGCGCTGCGGCTGGCGAACCACATCAAGGCGTCGTATCTTGCGCGCATAATTCCGGAAGTCGGCATCGGGAGAAATACCGACCTCGTTGACGCCGACTGATCCCGGCCGTCCTGCCGACCGAAAACGGCCGATGGCTGAGGAAGCTGGCGTGGCCCGGCGATATTGGCCTGCGCACAGCGCCAGCACCACGCCTGATCCGTTGTTCCGATACCTACGGCGCCTCGCCCGGCATCGGCCCGGCCTGCCCCGGACCTTGCTCCGGCTGCGGGCGCAGGTTGGCCAGCCGCAGCACCACCCCGTCGGCGCTGGTCCGGCTTGGGGTCCGCTCCACCGTCATCGCCCAGTCGCGTCCGGCCGCTTCCAGTTCCTCCTGCACCTTCGCGCCCTTCAGCAGCAGGCAGGTGCCATCCGCGGCCAGCAGGCGCGCCACCATCGGCAACAGCCGGGGCAAGGGGGCGAGCGCTCGGACAGTCACCAGGGGGGCCGGCGGCACCGCGGCCTGCTCGATCCGGCAACAGTGCACGCTGGCCGGCGCCTGTGTCTCCAGCACCGCGGTGCGCAGGAACGAGGCCTTGCGGCGGTCGGACTCGATCAGGTCGAACGGCACCCCGGTGGCGATCGCCAGCACAAGGCCGGGGAAACCACCGCCGGAGCCCAGGTCGATCCCGCGCGCCACGCCGGGCGGCATCAGCGGCACCAGTTGCAGCGAGTCCGCAATATGCCGCTCCCACAGGACATCAACGTCGCGGGGGGCGATCAGGTTGAGCGTGCTGTTCCAGCGCCGCAGCAGGGCGGTGAAGGCCTGCAGCCGCGCCTCGGCATCGGTGAGGGTCACGGCGTCAGCACCTCCACGGAGTTGGCCAACCGGCGGCACCAGCGCCGCGATGGCGGAAAATGGGTGAGGTCCGTCGCCCCCTCGTCATAGCCGGGCGTGTCCCTACCGGATGCACAGATTCCGGAAACGATCCGCTGCAGCCGTGGCTCAATACCGTCATGGCCGGTGCTGGTTTCACCGACCGCAATCAAGCGAACACGGTGTTCGCTTGATTGCGGTGGCAGACCCGCCCCCGCCCCATCCCGGTCGGCACGACGCCCCACGCCAGATGTGCGCGCGGGGGGCACGCCACCGCGACGCGGCCCGGCGGTTGTTTCCGAGATGCGTGCATGCCGTAGGGCGTGTCCCGGCCATCCGCGCTTCGACGGTTGGGGATAGATGGCCGGGACAAGCCCGGCCATGACGATAGAGAGACGACCTGGCTCCGCCCTGCCACTGGCGCCTGTGGGACCGCATTTTCATAGGAGGTGGGCGACAGCGCCGGGAGTCGCCGCAGGCGCCGGTTTCCAGGCCGCGCTCGATCGCTTCGACCAGGCCGCGCAAGTGGCGGACGCGGGCGAGGCGCTTCTGCTTTCGCGGATCGTGTGCATCATGGCATAGGGGGGTATCCTACCTCCTGGCGCAATGCAATCCGCGCGCCGGTGATGGCAGGAGGGAGAAGCCCCTGTTCCGCTGGCCCCTGTGCCTGGTCGCGACAGGGCGAAATGCCGGATGGAGCGCGAACCACCGCCCCGTGCAGCCGATGCGCGGCCCGTCTGCTGCCGCGCCTGGCCGATCGTACGGCGGCTTTTGTCACTTTTGGGCAACAGGCCGGCCGCTGCACACAGGCGCCAATAATTTTTCCGCGGCGTTAACCACGCATTAAGACTTGGCTGGCATGTTCGATGCGACCGGAAATCCGGTGCTGTCATCGCAACCCTAAAACAGGGTTCTCCGCTGTGCGTCTGCTTGCCGGGCTTGTCTGTTGGTGCCTTCTGGCCGCTGGCTGTGCTCCCGGGCACGATCTGCCCGATCTTCCGGCTGCGGCGCCGCAGGCCTACCACCTGGGCCCGGGCGACGTGGTGCGCGTGATCACCTTCGGTGAGGACGCCACCACCGGCGAGTTCCGGATCAACGACAGCGGCGCCCTGGCGCTGCCGCTGATCGGCGACGTCCACGCCACCGGGCTAACGACCGACGCGCTCGCCGCCCGCATCGGCGAGGCGTTGCAGCACGACAACCTGCTGAAGGCTCCCTCGGTGGTCGCGGAAGTCGTGTCGTACCGGCCGATCTTCGTGCTGGGAGAGGTCAGCAAGCCCGGGCAGTACGCCTACCAACCCGGCATGACGGTGGTGACGGCGGTGGCCGTTGCCGGCGGCTTCACCTATCGGGCCGTCCAGGACTATGCTTCGGTGGTGCGGACCCTTGACGGCGTGGCCGTCGAGGGCAAGGCAACCCGGCAGACCTTCCTCCAGCCGGGTGACGTGGTCACTGTTTTCGAGCGCTGGTTTTGACGTTTTCCCGAGCTGTCGCCGCCCTGATGATCAGCCTGATGGCAGGGGCGGCCGCGCCGGCGCCCGGCCCTCTGCATATCATCGGCGGCCCGAAAACCGGCGGCTGCATCGCCGGCGCCGTCAGCCTGCCGCCGGATGGCCCGGGCTTCGAGACCATCCATCTCGACCGCAGCGCCTTCTGGGGCGCGCCGCAGACCATCGCCCGCTTGCAGCTGTTCGGCCGCGAGGCGCAGGCGGCCGGCCTGCCGCCGCTGCTGATCGAGGACATTTCCCGCGCCCGGGGCGGCCCGATGCCGGGCGGCCATGTCAGCCACCAGATCGGCCTGGATGCCGACGTCGGCCTGGACATGCGGCCGCGCCCGCCGCTGACGGAGGCGCAACGGAACACGGTCGAACTCGACAGCCTTGTGCGCGCCGACGGCCGCGGGGTGCAGCCGGCCCTGTGGTCGCCGCGGGTCGTCACGCTGCTGCATCTGGCGGCCAGCCTGCCGGGGGTGGACCGGATACTGGTGAACCCGACGATCAAGCAGCAGTTGTGCCGGGAGGTGACCGGCGACCGCGCGTGGCTGCGGCTGATCCGGCCGTGGTACGGCCACGCCGCGCACATGCATATCCGCTTCCGCTGCCCGGCGGGGCAGGTGGATTGCGTCCAGGCCGCGCCGCCGCCGCAGGGCGATGGCTGCGACGCGACGCTGCAATGGTGGTTCGACCAGTTGGATGCGCCGGTGCGCCCGTCGGTGCCACACCGGCCGCCGCCCCCTCCGGCGGCGTGCAAGGCGATTCTCGCGAGCGGGTAGGCAGGGCGTTGCGCACCGCCGGCACTGGCTGCATCAACGGACGAAACGGCAGGATCACTGGCAGCAGCGTGAGCCGCCGGGTTTAGGCAATCGGCGTCGCCACCACGTGCTGCTGATAGCCAGGCCGCCGGCACAGGCGGTCGTACCAGGCCCGCAGCGCCGGCAGGTCCGGCCGGCTCAGCCCCTGGTAGTCCATCCGGAACCAGCGATGCGCGTGCACGCCCCACGGGATGTCGCACAGCGTGAGATCAGGCCCGGCGATGTAGTCGTGCCGGCCTAGCGCGGCCTCGACGATGCGCCATGCTTTCGCGGTTTCCTCGATGGCCGCGGCAATCGCCGTCAGGTCCCGGCGCTCGGCCGGCGTGCGTACCAGGCCCCGGAAGACCTGGCCCATGGGCGGGTTCAGCACGGTCTGCTGCGCGTCCATCCAGCGATCGACGTTAGCCCGGGCGCGCGGGTCCGCCGGCCAGAGCGGCGAGGCTCCGCGATCGGCATGGGCGAGGTAGCGCAGGATGGCGTTGCTTTCCCACAGGCTGAACGCGCCTTCCTGCAGCGTCGGCACCAGCCCGGTCGGGTTCATGGCGCGGTATTCCGGGGTGTCGGTGCGGCCGAAGGCGCCACCGGCGTCGATCCGCTCGAACGGCAGGTTCAGCTCGGCCAGGCCCCAGAGCACCTTCATGACGTTGCTGGACGTCGCGCGGCCCCAGACGATGCGGTTCGGGCTGTCAGGCATGGTCACCTCCCTTCTGCTCGTGGCGTTCATCATTGGCGTCGGCAAGTGGGGCGCGCAATTGCTCGATCAAAGCCGGCAATGCCGTCTGGACCGTGGTCCGGACAACGTTCAGATCAATGTCAAAATAGCCATGAGCGATCCGGTTGCGCATTCCGCGCATGTGGCGCCAAGGCACTGTCGCATGCAGATCAGCGAGATCGGGATAGCGGTCCATGACCTTGGTTGCCGCCTCTCCGATGACGACAAGGCTCATGACAACCGCATTCTGGGTACGCCGATCGGCCAGGAAATCGGCCTTGTTCATGCCCTTGACGAAGCCGATTGCGTCGTTTGCCGCTGTCCGGACGTGACGGACGTAGCCAGCGAACTCGTTCATAGCGGAACAGCCTCTGCCAGAACCCGGCTTCGGATTTTGGGCGGCAGGTCGCCCGGCGTCAGCAGGTCGACGGACACGCCGAGCAGATCTTCCAGCTCCTCGAGCAGGCCCCCGAGGTCGAACAGCATCGCGCCCGGCAATGCATCCACCAGCAGATCCAGATCGCTCGCCTTGGTATCGGTGCCGTGCAGCACGGAGCCGAAGATGCGCGGATTCGCGACAGGAAAGCGCTCCATCAGGTCACGCACAGCCGATCGGCGGAGGGTCAGGGCGGCGGAAGGCTTCACCAGTGTTGTCCGGCGGTTCTTGTTGCGGCCGTTGCAATCCTAATCGGCCTGTCGCGAACGGACAACTTGCAGAAGGCCGAGCGGCGGGGCAAACGGAACGCCATGCCCAAGCCCATCCCAAACAGCCTGCCGCCGCAGACCCTGGCCATCCTGTTCGCCCTGGCGGCGGCAGCGGCGCTTGCGGTGGCGCATGCGGCCGAAATCTGGGGCAGTTTCGTGCCATGCGCGCTGTGCCTGGTGGAACGCTGGCCCTACCGCGCGATCATCGTCCTGAGCCTGGCCGCCGCCATCGTGCCGCGCCGCCTGGCGCGGCCGCTGCTGGTGGTGGCGATCCTGTGCGGCCTGGCCGAGGCGGCGATCGCCGCCGTGCACGTCGGCGTCGAATGGAGATGGTGGCCGAGCCCGCTGCCCGAATGCGCCGCGCCGCATTTCACCGGCGGCACCATCGCCGAACGCCTGGCCCACATGCCGACGCGGCCCTTCAAGCCGTGCGACGAGCCGACCTTCCTTATTCCTGGCGTGCCGCTGTCGGTCGCAGCGCTGAACGTGCTGTTCGCCCTGGCGGTTTCGGCCGGCGTCGCCATCTTCCTCGGGCGCAGGAGATCTGACGGACAATGACCGACAACACGACGACATGGCCCGGTGACCTGACGCCGGAGGCACGGTCCGAGCGGATGATCCGGGTGGATCATGCCGGCGAATACGGCGCGGCCCGCATCTATGCCGGGCAGCTTGCCGTGCTGGGCCGCGGCGACAAGGGGGACCTGCTGCGGCAGATGGAGGCGCAGGAACACGAACACCTGCGCACCTTCAACACCCTGGTCACCCGGCGCCGCGTGCGCCCGACGCTGATGCTGCCATTCTGGCACGTGGCCGGATTCGCCCTGGGCGCCGTCACCGCGGCGCTGGGCGAGAAGGCGGCGATGGCCTGCACCGTCGCGGTCGAGGAAGCCATCGACGCGCATTACGCCGGCCAGATCGGCACCATCGATCCCGCCGAGGGGGACCTGCGCACGACCCTGGAAAAATTCCGCGCCGACGAGCTGGAGCATCGCGACATCGGCCTGGCCCACGGTGCCGAGCAGGCGCCGGGCTACCGGCTGCTGTCCGGGCTGATCAAGGCCGGATGCCGGGCGGCGATTGCCATCAGCGAGCGAATTTAATCCACATGGACAAATCTTCCTGATCTCGCCACAATTCCGGCGCGGTTTGAACGCGATAGAATGGCAATCATGCGATCATGTCGATCGTGATGCTTAACCCATGTGGCGGTCTCTCATGTTAGCCAGTCTCGCGTGGACCCTGCCGGCGCGTGCCCAACCCGCCATTGCACCGGGGCTGCTGGACTATGCGGGCACGGCGCTGGCACACCTGATCGAACGCACGCGCGGGCAGGCGATCGCCGACGGCGTGCGGCCGATGCCGGCCGGCGTCTATCGCGCCCTGCTGGGGTATTTTCCGCCGGCGCTGCTGCAACGGGTGCGGTTCGCCGTCGGCGGCACGCGGCGGCTGTCGCTGCCGATGCTGGCGTTCTCCTACGGCGACGCCAAGGCGATCACGCTCGGCGACGTCATCCTGTTCAAGAACGAGCAACTGGCCGAGACCAACCTGAAGCTCTGGGCGCATGAGCTGACGCATGTGATGCAGTACCAGCGCTGGGGCATCGCGGGCTTCGCCGAACGCTATGTCCGCGACAGCGGCGGGGTGGAGCGCGAGGCCATCGACAACGCCGCCCGCTTTGCCGCCTGGCTGCCGCGCCGGGGTGCCGGCGGGGCCGC
Source organism: Rhodopila globiformis (assembly GCF_002937115.1). Classification (GTDB taxonomy): domain Bacteria; phylum Pseudomonadota; class Alphaproteobacteria; order Acetobacterales; family Acetobacteraceae; genus Rhodopila; species Rhodopila globiformis. The sequence goes on from NZ_NHRY01000219.1 coordinate 55,677, forward strand.
CTGATCGTCCGAAAGCCGCCTTATTCCATGCCGGTTCGCATCCCGACGCCGGGTGCAACCCACCGCTCCCTGATGCGTTAAACCATTGCGATCCACGTGGTCGCCTGACACATCAGGAGCAGACAATGGACAAGGATCGGGTCGAAGGCATCGGTCACCAAGCCAAGGGCAGCATCAAGGAAGCGGCCGGCAAGGTGACCGGCGACAAAGAGACTCAGGCTGAGGGCGCGGCCGAGAAGGCCGCCGGCAAGGTGCAGAACTCCGTTGGCGGCGCCAAGGATGCCGCCCGGGACTGGGCCGACAAGAAGTGAGATGATGCGGGGAGCGCGAAAGCGCTCCCCGTTTTTATAGGCGGATGGCGCCTCAGCTGCCGCCCAGGAACCGCGCCAGCGCCGGCACTTCCTTCATGCGCGCCAGGTCCGCCTCGCTCGGCAGTTGCGGCCGATCGCGCAGGACGTTGACCATGCAGAGGAAGCCGAGCGGCTCGTTGGCCGTGGCGCGGAACTGGTGCCAGGTCCAGGACGGGATCGAAACCAGGTCGAGCGGCTTGACCGCCTGGACCGTCTCGCCCAGAAGGCATTCGCCATGGCCGCGCAAGATCATGACCGCGTGGGCGTGCTCGTGCCGCTCCAGGGTGGAGTAGCCGCCGGGGTTCATTTCGAAATAGCGCAGTTCGCAGCCGAGGCTGTCCTCGTGGAACAGCACCTGGCGGGAGATGTCCCTGAACGGCGCGCTTCCGTCCTGCTTATACGGCATGTGCGCCACCGCGTCCCAGCGGAAGCTGTCTCTGGCGGCGCGGAAAAGTGGCGGCTGTTCACTGTCCATCGGCTCGGTCCTGGCTTGGGGTATGGTTGGCCACGGCGCGGGTAAATCGTTCAGTTTCCTTGACAATCCGGTCGCGCGCCAGCAGCAGGCTGCCGCCGATGAGCAACATCGTGTCGGCGCCGTAGAAATCAAGAATTTCCCCGACCCGCTCCAGCGCGATGCCGCCGGCCGGCACCGGCAGGGCGGGCTTCATGCCGTCGTCGCCGCGGCGGGCGTTGCCGGCCAGGCGGCGGCAGGTTTCCTGCGAATAGCCGAAGCGGCCGCCATGGGTCGGGAAGATCACGGCATCGGCGCCGAGCAGGCGGAACAGGCCGCCAATCAGCAATGCCGGCGCGATGCGGGCGGCGCCGCCCAGGCTGGGATGGGCGAAGAAGGCCATGTCCGGGAAGCTGCGGACCAGGGCCTGCATCGCCGGGAAGCCGCAGATCATCGGCGCGAGCATGACGCAGTCGATGCCTTCCTCCCGCGCCAGCGCCGCCTGCGCGCGCATCTGGTCCAGGTTGCCGGTCAGGCTGGGGACATAGCGAGTCGGGTGGCCGGTGGCGCGGGCGCCGCGGGCCACGCCGGCGGCGCAGGCGCGAAGCCGATCGGCGAAGCGGGAATAATCCTGGTCGGCCAGACCGTGGTCGTCCTTGATGAAGTCCAGGCCGCCGCGGGCCAGGCGCTCGGCCAGGAGAGCCAACCGCTCGCTCGGCAAGCCCTGGGGCTTCAGCGCGGAGGCGGTCAGGGCGCGGCCGTGCAGGCGCAGGCGGTGCCGCAATCCGGCGATGCCGTGCCTGGGGCCGCCGAACAGGTCGACCAGGGTGTCCGGCACGGCGACGTCGTGGAGCACCACGTCCTCGTGCAGCGAGGTGTTACCGAACAGCATGTTGAGGAATTGCCCGGCGTCGCGGCCGACGGTGGCGGTGGCCAGGCCGACGCGGACGTCGAACAGGCCGTCGCCGAGGCCGGTGACGCCGTCAACCGTGCCGACGATGCCGGACAACACGGTTTCGTCGTCGATGGCGGCCAGCGGCATTTCGACGCTCTGCTCGACGGCGATGGCCCGGGCGCGGGCGTCGATGTCCGCGGCGGTGCTGCGCACGCGATAGGTGACGGTGAAGCGGCCGGTCATGCGGTAGGCTCCGGAAGGGCGGCGAGGGCGCCGGATTCGCCAGGAATGGCGGGGGAAGATCGATGGCCGTCGGGCGGCGGCTGATGCGGTGGATGTCGCCCTGGAAGTGTCTGGCCCGCGGGTCTGCAGGCAGGACGGACCCGTGCCTGATGGTGCCGCCGGAGGCGCCGATGATCGCGACGGCATGCGGGTGGGACAGCGTGTGCTTTGGGGGCGTCCCTGGCGGGATGGGTGACCATCAAATCGAACGGCGGCGGCGTTGGTTGAATGTCCAGTGTTGCGCCCGGGTGACCGCGATGTCCAGGCAGCGGCGACGCCAGCGACGCCTGCGTCTTGCCTCATTCAGGAATGCTCCCGAAAACGTCGAGCATCGCCTTCCCGGGACGCTGCCCTGCACGGCGCCGTGTGGAACCGCGGGTTCGGAAATCCTCTTGCAGAACGATGACTTGCGCTCAGTAGGCCGCAGTTGCCTACGCCAAAAGCGCGGAAGAACCCCGGATTGTCGCGCTACACCTGTTGCAGATTTCAACGACCCACAGTGTGGCACATCGACGCCGTTGGGGCCGTCCACCCCATCTGTTTGACTGAATTCCTCTTTCGGAAGCGGTCGATGCTTCGAGCGCCGACGGCCTGGACCGGCTGTGCCGGCGGTTTGATCGACCCTGCGCCACCGCCGGCGGGCGCGCGGCCTGCGTGGCGACCAGCACCGTCGGGCCCTGCGGCGCCAGGCATCGCCGCTTGCCCGGACCAGGGAACGGGCCTCGCACAACGGCAACAAACCGCACCAGCCCGCACGACGCCCCCTTGATCCTCAGCGGCCCTCCAAATCCCTCCGTTCGTCTCTGTGCGAACGAGAATACGCCATCAACCACGCTGTCCCCGCCGGGGAGGCACCATCCCGGATCACGGCCGAGCCGGAACAACAGACCCCCGACCCAATCATTCACGAACACCACGACGCGGTGCCCGCTTCCGGCCAGACCGCAAGCTGGTCCTGCGCGCCTTCCAGGTACCACCCGCCGGCGTTGGCGTTGTTCGTCTGCAACGCGGCCTTCAGGTCGTCGATCGTCAGGTCATAGGCGATCAGCCGGTTCGGATTCACCCGGACCTGGTACTGGCGCACGTGGCCGCCGATGCTCATGACATCGGTCACCCCCGGCACGGTGCGAAGCTGGAACTTGATCTGCCAGTCGTTGAGCGCCCGCAGGTCCATCAGGTCCATGGTCGGGCTGGTCAGCACATACTTGTAGATCTGCCCAAGCCCCGTGGTGATCGGCCCGAGTTCGGGATTGCCTCAGGTCTCCCCTCATATTGGAGCGTTTTGCAAATCAGTTGGTACAGCCGACTCTGCCCCTATATAGGGGACGAAGGTGTCCATGCCCGGAACCTGTTCAACAGATTTGCGCAGACGTGTTCTCGCGGCGGTGGAGGCCGGCGAGATGCCGGGTACGGTGGCGGCGCGGTTCATGGTGGGGCGCACGACGGTGTATCGTTGGGCCGCAGAGGCACGCGACGAGGGACGGCGCGCGCCCAGGCCAGCGAGTGGCGGAGCAGAAACGACCGGACGTTGCCCGGGCGCGGCTGCGATGGCGGACTGACGCGGTTGCCGGGGTTGGTGGGATTGCGCCGAAGCGCTTGATATTTATAGATGAATGTGGCGTGCAGACCAACATGGCTCGCCTGTATGGCCGCAGCCGATGGGGTCAGCGGGCGTACAGCACCGTGCCCTTCGGACATCGGAAACGACTGACCGTCCTCGGCGCTCTGGGAACGGACGGCTTGATTGCGAGCATGAGCGTGGAGGTCGCGACCAACGGCACCATCTTCGCTGCCTTCCTGGAGCAGGTGCTGCTGCCGGAACTGCGTCGCCGTAAGCCGGATGCTGTGTTGGTGATGGACAACCTGCGCCCGCACAAGACGGCTGAGGTGCGAGCCGTGCTCGACCGTTCTGGTTTCCCTTACCGCTATCTGCCGCAGTACAGTCCGGATCTGGATCCGATGGAACCGGCCTGGGCCAAGGTCAAATCAGAACTGCGCCGCGTCGGCGCGCGCACCGTCGATGCATTACAGGAGGCAATTGGTCCCGCGCTCGGGAGCATCACGCCCCGGGACGCCGTCGGCTTTTTCCGTCATTGCGGGTACATCTGTCCCGACTGATCTGCAAAACGCTCTGGCTCGGACAAGCTGAAACGAAAAGACCGATATGTTGACGCGTTGCAGGGCACGGCGCGATGTAGACGCCTGTTGTTACTTGGGATGACAAGCAACGAAGCTGGGCAGACCAAGCATAGTTGGCCATGTCTAATTTAGATCGCAACAAAAAATGAGGGGAGACCTGAGCGGGATTGCCCAGGCCGTTCGGTATCCGTTGCCGAGCGATCTGCAATCGTTCCAGCACGAGCTGCCGGGCGAAGTAGGTGTCGCCCCGCCACCGCGCGCCGGAGCGCGTCCATCTGCCCGGCCGACATCAGCGGCCCGGGCACCAGCAGGGACGAGGTTGCCTGCGGCGGCAACGCGGCGAGGGCGTCGAGATAGGCCGCCATCATGGCGTGGCCGTCGCCGCCGCCGCCGACGGTGACCAGCACGCGCAACCCGGGCGCGTCGTGCAGGCCGGGCCAGGGCTGGTCCACCGCCGCCGCGGCCGGCCGGCCGACATAGCCGACGTACCGCAGCTTCGCGGCGACGACGGGGCTGTCGATGATGTCGCGCAGGCCCAGTACGACACGGGTGTTCGGCATTTCCTGCCGTACCATGGCCAGCATCGGCAGCAGTTCGTTCTTCATGCCGGCGGGCGCATGGTCGACCAGGATGAGAAGCTGTTTGTAGACGTCAGGCGCATGGTTGCTCGATGACAAGGCGCCTCATGCGCCGAGAGAGGATGGAGATGAACGCGATAGCAATGAAAGCGATGAGGTGTTCCTTCGAGCGCTCGAAGATGATGTTCAACCGCCGGTAGCGGCTGAACCAGGCAAATGATCGCTCAACCACCCAGCAGATGCCGGCCGGCACGAACCGTCCGTTGCGGCCGCGGGCAATGGCCTTGACGCTGATGCCGAGGGCCTGACCGGCCTCGGCCAGCCGCTCGCCCTGGTAGCCGAGATCGCCGAGCGCCGCTCCGTTGAAGCCACCCGCGGCGAGCGTGCGCAGAACCGGCACGATCCCTTTGGTGTCATGGCGGTTCGCCGGCGAGACATCGATCGCCAGCGGGATGCCGTACTTGTCGACCGCAACGTGGATCTTGACGCCCCGGATCTTCTTGCCGCCATCGACACCGCGGTCAAAGCAGCTCGGTGCCGAGCGACAGGATCGACTGTCGATCACCACAGCACTTGGCTCCGGCGCATCACCGCAAGCAAGACGCCTGCGGCGGCGCAGCCGGCCGAGCAAGCGGCGCCAGAGGCCAAGCCGGGTCCAGCGCGCGAACAGCCCGTACAGCGTGCCGAAGGGGATTTCGCACAGCTGACCGATCGCCCGCCACTACATGCCGCAGAAGCAGACGCACCAGATCGCCATGACCGCCTTGCGCAACGTCGCTCCGGCCAGAGGCGGCCTGGGTCCCGATCGCATGGGCCGGCTGCCGTCCTTGGCCATGGACTCGAGTTCCTCCAGCACTTGATCGACGAAGGCATCGACATCGGCAAACGCATCCCACGGGCCAGGAGAGGTCTTGGCAGGACGGACGGCAGTTCCCATAGTCGGGCCTCGATGCTGGTGCGAACGATGATCAGCTCCGATTGTCGCCTCTCCGGGTATCGCCTGCAATTCGCCAGAAAGTTGGAATCGTCATCGCACCAACTGGCTCATGCTCCCTACAAATAGATTCTCAAACCCCGCCGCTGCCTCGGCCCGCCCGGGTCGATCGTGCCGCTCGCTGCAAACGCCATCCCACTGGACCGGGACTGGACGCCCTTTGCCTTTCGGCCGGCCAGGATCCGCGCGGGCCGCGGGCCTCGGCATGGCGCCGCGCGGCCGGTTGGCGATACCCGGACCGATGCCGGCGCCGTTTCATGCGGCAACAAAATGATCACCAACCCTAGGGGGCATTTCGTTGCCAACCGCTATATTTAGTTGTCGATGCGCACGGTTATCCACATGATTTTGTGGACCCGCGATGAATTCCCGTTGACCGCGCCGCGGCCACGGGATAGGTGCAGACTGTGACACAATCCGAGACTCGCCCGCTGATCCGTCTCCGTGGCCGCTCCATCATGGCCCTGGTTCTGGCGCCGGAGGCGCCATTGAACGACTGGCTGGCTGCGCTGGATGCGCAAATGGAACGGTCTCCCAATTTCTTCGATTCGCGCCCCGTCGTGGTCGACCTGGGGGCCATCCCGCACGAGCAGCGCGGCGTGGCGGAGTTCCTGCAACTGCTGGAAAGCCGGGGCATCCGCATCATCGGCACCGAGGGCGCCCACCCGTCCTGGCCCGGCATCGAGGCCTGGGGCCGCCCGCTGCCGGCGTCCACCCGGCCCGGCCGCCCGATCGAGGCGCCGGAAGCCCACCCCAGCC
>NZ_NHRY01000220.1 GCF_002937115.1 Rhodopila globiformis
CCCACCGGCACGCCCCACCGGCACGCCCCACCGGCACGCCCCTTGGCACGCCCCTCGGCACGCCGACGCAGGACCGCATCCTACCGGAACGGCGGCTCGTCGAAGCTGCGCAGCTTGCGCGAGTGCAGCGCCTCGACGCCGCCGCGCAGCAGGTCGAGGGCGGCGAGGCTGATGGTCAGGTGCTCGCCCACCGCGCGCTGGTAGAATGCGCTGGCGGTCCCGGGCAGCTTGATCTCGCCGTGCAGCGGCTTGTCGGAGACGCACAGCAGCGTGCCGTACGGCACCCGCAGCCGGTAGCCCTGCGCCGCCAGCGTGCCGCTTTCCATGTCCACGGCGATGGCGCGCGAGAGGTTGATGCGCCGCCGCTCCTGCGACCAGCGCAGTTCCCAGTTGCGGTCGTCGTACGACACCACCGTGCCGGTGCGCAGCCGCTGCTTCAGCGCATCGCCGTGCTCGCCGGTGACCTGCGCGGCGGCTTCCTGCAGCGCCACCTGCACCTCGGCCAGCGCCGGCACCGGCACCTCCGGCGGCACCAGGTCATCGAGGATCTTGTCGCGCCGCAGGTAGCCATGCGCCAGCACGTAGTCGCCGATGGCCTGCGAGCCGCGCAGCCCGCCGCAATGACCCACCATCAGCCAGCAATGCGGGCGCAGGACGGCAAGGTGGTCGGTGACTGTCTTGGCGTTGGACGGCCCGACGCCGATGTTGACGATCGTCACGCCGCCTTGGCCGTCGTTCCGCGCCAGGTGGTAGGCCGGCATCTGGAAGCGGAACCAGGGCGCGGCGGCAATCCGCGCGGCGGCCTCGGCCAGGTCGTCGCCGCGGTTCGCGACGGTGTCGCCGGGCGCCACCAGGCGGTCATACGGACTGCCGGGATTGCCCAGTTCGTCCAGGCCCCAGCGCACGAACTGGTCGACGTAGCGCTGGTAGTTGGTCAGCAGGATCCAGGGCTGGACGCCTCTCCAGTGCGTGCCGGTGTAGTGGCGCAGGCGGTTCAGCGAGTAATCGACGCGCACCGCGTCGAACAGCGCCAGCGGCCTTGCGTGTCCTTCCTCGAACGCCCACAGGCCGTCCGCCACCTCGTCGCCCACCGCCGACAGCAGGGGCGTGGGGAAATGCCGCGCCAGGTCCGTCGCCGAGGCGGCGCTGTCGGCGAGTTCGTCGCCGCGGTCGAGCACGTAGGGATACGGGATTTCCTGCGTGCTCGGCCGCACATGCAGCACGGCGCCGAATTCCTCGGCCAGCGGGCGCAATTGCTCCAGCAGGTAGGGGCGGAAGAAGCCCGGGCGGGTGATGGTGGTGGCATAGACCCCGGGCGTCTGGACCTTGCCCCAGGCGCGGCGGGTGACCGGCAGCGGCCCGTTCGGCTCGCAGACCAGGCGAAGCTCGGGGTAGCGGAAGCGGCGGCGTTCCTCGGGGTCCGGCGGCGGGCCGCCGGCGGCGAAGCGGGCCAGGGCGTCGCGTTGCGCCTGCACCGCGTCGGCGTGCATCGCCTCCAGCCGATCGACCGCCTGGTCCGGCGTCAGGGCGCTGTGGTGTCCGTCAGGCATGGATCGGCGGTCTCCAGGGCTGTCGCGGGTGGCTATTAAGCGCATGTGATGGGCGGCCGGTTCGCAGGCCGCCGCCGGCAGTCTAACCGAACCGCAAAACGTCCCAAATAAAAGAAGCGCACTTCGCGCACAGGGAGAGAGAACGTCATGAACAATCGCCGTCCGGTCGCGACCCTGGTCGCCGCCGCGATGATGGCTACATGCGTAACTATCGTATCCGCGACGGCCAGTACCCCGCCGCGGCATATCCGCGGGACCGTCGCGGCCGTCGAGGTCCCCTGGCTCACGGTGCGGACCAGTCCCGACAACGTGGACCCTGTCATGTTGGCCCATGACGCGAAAGTGTTCACGGTCGCTCCGGCGGATTTCAGCGCCATCAAGCCCGGAAAATACGTCGGCGTCACCTCGGTCGAACGCAACGGCCGGCGCGAGGCGGTCGAGGTGCACGTGTTCGACGAGTCGCTGCGGGGCCGCGGCGAAGGCGACCGGCCGTGGGATCTGGCATCCGGGCCGGGCCGGATGACCAACGCGAACATTGCCCGGGTCGAGGCAGTTGGGCGTGATCGTGTGCTGACGCTTGCCTACAAGGGCGGCAGCCGGACCATCACCGTGCCGCCGGACGCGACGATCGTGACGATCACGCCCGGCACGGCGAACGAGATCAGGCCGGGCGAGCAGGTCTTCATCACCGCGCATGGCGCGCCGGAGGGCAGGCTGGTCGGGGCGTCGATTGCCGTTGGCCAGAACGGGCTGAAGCCGCCGATGTAGCGCGCGCGGCGCCGTCCTGCCGCCGGGCATGCCGGCGCCCCGGCGTCATGGCCCCCTGGACGGGCCGGGGGCGGCCATGACGACAGAGTGGCGGCCCGCCCCCCAGGGCCTGGCACGCCGGCCTGGCACGCCGGGCTGGCACGCCGGGCTGGCACGCCGGGCTGGCACGCCGCTTGAAATGCGACTGGCGCGGACGCGGCGCCGGCATCACGCCAGCGAAACATAATATTGTTTTGACAACGGTGCGGCAACCGCGTTCCGTTGCCGCGTCCGCAACACGAGGCAACACGCGAAAACGTTTCGCCATCCGGCTCCATCGATCAGGCCCGCTGCAACAAGAAAGGGGAACCCATGCCCGATACCCTCATCAAGGTTGACCTGTCGCAATCCGCCTATGACAACGACATGATCCACAACCGCTGGCATCCGGACATTCCTATGGTCGCCACGGTGAAGCCCGGCCAGGACTTCGTCATCGAGTGCTACGACTGGACCGGCGGCTTCATCAAGAACAACGATTCGGCCGAGGACGTGCGCGACATCGACCTGAGCATCGTGCATTTCCTCAGCGGCCCGGTGGGGATCGAGGGCGCCGAGCCGGGCGACCTGCTGGTGGTGGATTTCCTCGACATCGGCGCGTTCCCGCACAATGCGTGGGGGTTCAACGGATTTTTCTCGAAGCAGAACGGCGGCGGGTTCCTGACCGATCATTTCCCGCAGGCACAGAAATCGATCTGGGACTTCCACGGGATGTTCACCAGTTCCCGCCACGTGCCGGGCGTGAGCTTCGCGGGGTTGATCCATCCCGGGCTGATCGGCTGCCTGCCGGACATGAAACTGCTGGAGACGTGGAACAGGCGCGAAACCGCGCTGATCGCAACGAACCCGAACCGCGTGCCGCCGCTGGCCAATGCGCCGTTCGCCGCGACGGCGCACATGGGCCGTCTGCAAGGCGATGCGAAAGCCTCGGCCGCGGCCACCGGCGCGCGGACCGTTCCGCCTCGGGAACACGGCGGCAACTGCGACATCAAGGACCTGTCGCGTGGCGCGCGGGTGTTCTTCCCGGTCTACGTACCGGGCGCCGGGCTGTCGATGGGCGACCTGCATTTCAGCCAGGGCGACGGCGAGATCACGTTCTGCGGGGCGATCGAAATGCCCGGCTGGATCCACCTGCGGGTGAATTTGGTCAAGGACGGCATGGCGAAGTACGGGATCAAGAATCCCATCTTCAAGCCCAGCCCGATCAAGCCGGTGTACAGCGACTACCTGATCTTCGAGGGCATCTCGGTCGACGAGGCCGGGCAGCAGCATTACCTCGACGTCAACGTCGCCTACCGGCAGGCCTGCCTGAACGCGATCGAGTACCTGACGAAGTTCGGCTACAGCCGCGCGCAGGCCTATGCCATTTTGGGAACGGCGCCGGTGCAGGGACATATCAGCGGCGTGGTGGACATTCCCAATTCCTGCGCCACGCTGTGGCTGCCGACGGAGATATTCGATTTCGATATCAATCCGGGGTCGAGCGGGCCGAGCGGCGGGATCAAGGGCGGGGTGGATATCCCGCTGGCGCCGGACCGGTAGACCGGTGAAGATGGGGATGTGCCGCGGTTTCTGTCGTTCGTTTACCGTTACTGCTTTCCGCTGGAAGGCGATCAGCCGCGGTGCGTCCCGCTACACGCCAGTTCATGCTTTGCCGGCCGCAACCAAGCGGACACGGAGTTCCACGGAGTATGTCACGGAGTTGCACGGAGATCCCGGGGGCGGCCCGATCGGCTCGCCGGCGACGTCCGGTCGTTTCAGGCGCTTCGCGCGAAGCGCAATACTTTCTTTCTCTGTGAAACTCCGTGGAACTCCGTGTCCGCTTGATTGCGGTGGCCCATACGCCCCCACCCCATCCAGTTGGCACCGCAGTTCAACCACCACGCCGCCACGGCCGATCGGCCAGTCAACAGGAAATCAGCAATGCCAGTCTATGACTACCTCTGCGCCACATGCGGACCGTTCACTGCCATCCGGCCGATGGCGGAGTTCGAGCAGCCGCAGCCGTGCGGGCACTGCGGCGAACCGGCGCCGCGGGCGTTGCTGACCGCGCCGGCGATGTCTGGACTCGATCCCTCCCGTCGCCACGCCGCCGCTGTTAACGAACGCAGCGCCCATGCGCCGGCAAGAATTCAGCAACATCCTGCGGGCTGCGCCTGCTCTACTGGCTCCGACCGCCAGAAGCCGCGCGCGGAACCCGTCGCGGCGAAGAGCTTCCCGGCGCAACGCCCCTGGATGATCAGTCACTGAGGCGACCACAAAACGTGCGATACAACGGGTCATCTTCCGCTCCTGCCGATCTCACTGCTTCGCCGGCGTCAAATGGCCCTGTGGCCAGCAGTTGTAGAAGTGGCTGCGCGGAAGCTCGTATACCAACAGCAAATATTCTAGCTGTGTCGATCGCCACTAATTCGGTTGCATCATAAATGTTCTGCCGCCTCGATGGGTCTGCCCTACCTCTGCTGATTGTCTCGCCTTCAATCATCACACGATTTGAACCGTTGATTTCGAGGCCAAGGTAGTTTTTTATTTCGACAATGTGAGTTTCACTTTTTATTTTATCAAAACCAAAGTGAACGCCACCCAATGCGTTTGCGTGCATTTTAATGACGTCCATCCGCGTGTAGAATTGTCCTTTCCAATAGAATATTTTTTGATTGAAGAAAGTCCTTGCATTTTGTGGCAATGGCTTGCAGTGAGGCCCGACTAGCCAGGGGGTCGGATCCTGTGGCGTTCCACGAAGCCGTTCTGTAACCAGTCCTGTAGTAAACCCGGCTGGTCCAATGGTGACTAACCCCATCCAATGATCATATGACCCAACTTTACAGGCTTCAATTGCATGGGAATTGCTGCTGATCGGAAAATTTATGATCAACGGACGAACCAGCCTCTGCACACGATGGAACAGCTGCTCAACAATCCATCGCCGCAAGATTGGTACGAATACGGCTCGTGTGGCAGCCGGTTTGGGAAGTCCGACCAAGAACTGATCCTCAAGAACTCCAACGTCATCAAACAGTTGCTGAATAAGCTCCCGATCGCTTTCAGTTAGCACCGTTTTCATGCGCCAATTCCTGCACTACCGAAAGCAGATACTACGATATTATATCTCGATTGTATCTACCTACCCTCCGGCTTTCCAAAGATCTACCTGCTTACGCACCTTCCTCAGCCAATTTTTCCGGATGATCGTTATCCTTATCAAACATAAACATCGGCCAGCTTGAGCAACCGGTAGGGCATGGGCGTGGTGCGGACACCTGCCCAGAGAAGCCGC
>NZ_NHRY01000221.1 GCF_002937115.1 Rhodopila globiformis
CTCAGGTATCCCCTCATTTTAGCCATAGCATGGCATCGACACAAAAGAATCGGCAGCGCGGCCGGGGATTCTGAAAAGAATCACGGTCCCGGCGCTGATGTAAGGTTCTTGCGTTTTGCGCCGAGCCACTGTTCGGCGCGGCGATCTGGCCGAATCTGCTCTGCAACCATCAACACGGTCCTGCGGAGCGCGCGTCATGACCCTCACCCACCACGTCTCGTTCGACGAGGTCCGTCAGGTTCTCGGCAGCGTGCTCGGCCCAGACCTGCATGCCAAACGCATCGACAGCCTGTGCGACGCCACGCTCGGCGTGCTGCGCAGCGGCTCGCTCGCGGTGGCCGCGATCGGCCACGGACTGGCCGCCGCTCGCGGGTGCCTGACCAAGCATGCCATCAAACAGGTTGACCGCCTGTTATCCAACCCCGGCATCAAGATCGACGACATCCAGGCCCTGTGGGTGCCCTATGTCGTCGGCGCCCGCACCGCGATCGCGGTCGCCATGGACTGGACCGACTTCGACGCCGACAACCACGCCACCCTGATGCTGTCGCTGATCACCGAGCACGGTCGCGCCACCCCGCTGCTCTGGCTGACGGTGGACAAGAAGACCCTGAAGGATCGCCGCAATTCCTATGAGGACCGTCTGTTGATGCGGTTGGCCGAGATCCTGCCGCCGCACGTCAAGGTGCGCATCATCGCCGACCGCGGCTTCGGCGATCACAAGCTCTACCGGCTGCTGACCGAGCAACTCCACTTCGACTACGTCATCCGCTTTCGCGGCAACATCACGGTCACCGCGGCCGATGGCGAGACGCGCACCGCCGCGGCCTGGGTTCGCCCGGACGGGCGGGCGCGCACCCTGCGCGGCGCCACCGTCACCGCCGAAGGCTATGAGGTCGGCACCGTGGTCTGTGTGCGCGAGAAGGACATGAAGCAGTCTTGGTGCCTGGCGGCCAGCAGCACGGATGAGACGGCCAGGGATCTGACCTGGTTCTATGGCAGCCGCTGGGGCATCGAGCCGCAGTTCCGCGATACCAAGGACCTACGCTTCGGCATGGGGATGGGCGCCATGCGGGTGAATTCACCCGAGCGCCGCGACCGACTGTGGCTGCTCAACGCCTTTGCCGTCGTGCTGCTCACCTTGTTGGGGGCGGCCGGGGAGGCGCTTGGCTACGACCGGCATCTGAAATCCAACACCGCCAAACACCGCACCCATTCCTTGTTCCGCCAGGGGTGCATGCTCTACGACCTGATCCCCAACATGCCGGAAAGCCGTCTGCGCCCGTTGATGGAAACCTTCACCGCCATGCTCGATGCTCAGCCGCTGTTCTCGAAAGTATTTGGGGCGATCTGAAATATGAGGGGAGTCCTGAGGTCTCGCCCTGGTGCTTGTCTCGATTCTGGCAATACGGCGCTCACGAAACCAAAGCCGCCTGGAAGCCATCAACGTCGCGCTGCTGGTTGAAGCCGAGCGGTGCTCCTGCAAGCAGCGCGAACGCCTGGCGGAGCAGGAGAAGACGCGCCAGTTCCAGGTTCTCGAGCACATCATGGACAGCATCTCCCAAGGGCTGATGATGTTCGACCGCGACTTCCGTCTCGTCGTTTGCAATGCGGCCGCTGATGTTGTGTTCGGCCTGCCGGCTGGAACCTTCAGGGCCGGAATGATGCCAGACGACATACTCAGCGCGTTGATGTCGATCGGCGCCGTCTCCAAAAGCCACATCGACGACATTCTCGCCTTTTATTTCGAGCTTGGCCGCCGGAGCGGCCCACCAAGTTCAACCGCAAGTGCGCTGACGTACGAACCATGGCGGTGAACTGCACGCCGGTCGAGAACGGATGGATCCTGACCTTCGAGGACGTCACCGACCTTCGCAGAGCCGATGAGCGCATCGCCCACATGGCCCATCACGACGCCCTGACCGGGGTTGCCGAACCGGGTCATGCTACGCCTGCGGGCCGAGGAAGCACTACCGCTCGGGGGCGCGCCGGAAGCCTGCGCCGTGATGTGCCTCGACCTCGACCGTTTCAAAAACGTGAATGATACCCTGGGTCACCCGGCTGGCGACAAGCTGCTTTGCGAGGTGTCCCGGCGCTTGCAGTCCGTCGTCCGGCGCTCCGATGTGGTCGCCCGGCTTGGCGGAGACGAGTTCGCCATTCTGGCCAGGCCACTCGACAGCAAGGCCGAACTGGCCGCAATGGCCTGCCGCATTGTCGATGCGATTCGCGAACCTTTTGTCATCGACGGCCAGATGGTGTTCGTTGGCACGAGCATCGGCATCACGATGTCGCCCGATCATGGCGATGACGTCGACACGCTGATGCAGAACGCCGATCTGGCGCTGTATCGGGCAAAGAACGATGGCCGCGGCCGCTTCGCGTTCTTCGACCCCAGCCTGCAGGACGGCCTGAGCGAGCGCCGGCGCATGGAGACTGAAATGCGCACAGCCGTGGAAGCGGGCCATTTCGAGCTTCGGTACCAGCCGGTCATCGAGGTTGTGACGCGCCGCATCCTTGGCTTCGAGGCGCTGATGCGCTGGCGCCATCCGGACCGCGGCATGGTTCCACCTGATGAATTCATTCCGACCGCCGAAGATGGCGGCATGATTGCCCAGTTGACCGAATGGGCTTTGCTGATGGCGTGCCAAGACGCAAGGCGGTGGCCGGACGGCCTCAAGGTCGCGGTCAATCTTTCGCCCGTCCTGTTCCGCGGTTTCGGCCTCGTCGCGATGGTCGCGGACGCTCTGGCAGCATCCGGGCCGGAATCGAACCGGCTGGAGCTCGAGATCACTGAAAGCGCAATGATGCGCGATCCGGACGAAACCCTGGCGATCCTGGTCAGGCTCAAGGCGCTGGGCGTGCGCGTCCTTATGGACGACTTCGGCACCGGGTACTCGTCGCTCGCCTATCTCAAAACGTTCCCGTTCGACAAGGTGAAACTGGACAAGGCTTTCGTTCGCGACATCGACCAGCCGACCAGCCTTGCCATCATCCGCGCGGTCACCGGCATTGCGGAAAGCCTATCCGTCCGCACCGTTGTCGAGGGCGTTGAATCCGAAGCGCAATTCCGCCGTGTGGCGGCGGAAGGATGCGACGAGGTCCAGGGCTTCCTGTTCAGCAGGGCGATCCCGCCATCGACGATCAAAGCCATGCTGTCAGCCCCCGAGCGCGTCATGGCAACGGCCGCATAGGCGAAAATCCGCCGTCGCCGATGTGCGGACGGCGGGTTGAAATGAGTTGGCGTGCTTTCTCATCCTGCCCGTTGCGCAGAAGCGCGCAGACCACCGTGTATTCCAGCAGGTCACGCTGCGCGCGGCTGCCGCCAACACGTTCGTGCTGTTGAAGAACCGGCTCGATTTCCCTGACGACGGCAGCCCAGTCACCCCGCGCGAAGGCATCAAAACCACGCGCGATCAGAACGAGCAGATCGGCCGCTGGCCCCTTGGGATTGTCGATGATTCGGCGCAGTGCCTCCTGATCGCCGCTCATGGCAAAGGCGAGCGCGCTGTGCATGTCGGCGAAAACGATTCCTGAGTTCGGAAACCACTTGGCGGCATATTGGCTGATGTCACGCCATAGATCCGGCTCGACGGTTTCACCCGCCATGTCGGCACGAGCAAGGAACGATGCGCAGTCGGTGAGGACGTTCAGCGGTGGGCCCCATGCCGCCCCCGGTTGCAGGGCATCCCTGTAGATAGCCCAGGCTTCCTCGCGGCGGCCGGCTTCCAGCGACCAGAGCGCAAGATGCCAGCTGATATGACAATGCAGTGCGCCCTCCCGCGCATAGTCCCGGTTCCAGTCCTGAAGATAGGCAAGCCCCTCCTGGCTCTCCCCCAGTTCGTAGAAGAGGTGGCTGCGGATATGGGCGGCATGCGCGTTGCGCCCGAATCCGCGCAAGGCGGTTTCAATATCGCGGAGACCCCGGTCGAATTGATGCAGTTCGATCTCGGCGAAGGCAAGTACCATACGAAACCACCAGTCGTCGCCATAAGCCGCGGCATACGGCTCGAGCACCGCGAGCTGCTCCACCTCCCGTCCGGCCTTGCCGGAAAAGCCTATCAGGCCAAACACGCCGGTGATGGGCGCCAGCACCATGGCATCGCGCGGCCACGTCTTCAGGTGCTCCAGAATAAGCGGAACGGCTGCCGCCCCTCGACCAGTCAGGATCTTTTCAAAAATCGCGATATGGCTTTGCTCGCGTGCCGTCGTGCCCGCCGCAAGCGCAAGCGCCTGCTGGAGAGGCGCCTTGACCTCGCTGCCGCGCCCCAGCACCTGCAGCGTCCGTGCCAGCGCCATATGCCCCAGAGCGAAGCCTTCGTCGGCGGCAAGGGCTTGCCGAAATGCCTGTTCAACGCCAGGACCGGCCGACAAAAGCTCGTCCACGCCTCGCACATAAGCGTCGCGCGCCGCCGCGTTGGTTGTCACGACGTTTCCGTATCGATCCTCGAGCATTGCTTTGCTCCTTTCTTGCCGCTCCTCTGCATGCGCATGGTGGCCCGGGCCGTCAGCATTCGCTCAAAGCGGGATCGACGATCGGGGCACCGATCTTCAGGTAGAAGGTTGCGCCAGCAACGCCCGCGACAAATGCCGGGTAGTCGCCTGCCGGCAGCCGTATCCAGCTTCCTTTGCCGTAACGATATCCGCCTTCTCGCACCTCGCCCTCCAGCACCAGCAGTTCCGCCCCGCCGACCGGGGCGGGAAACAGCCGTCCGTCAGCCTGCACACGCTCAAGGGTAACCCGTTCGGCGTCGCCCGAGAAAAGCGCGCAGCATGCCCCCTGGTCACGCCTGATCCAGTTCGTGGGGTCGTTCGTGTCGATACGAACGAATTTGCTTTCGCTGGATGGCATCTGTCGGAGCTTCACGAAAATCACGGCGCCCTCGTCGCTCGACGGCCGATGCGCCGAACCGGGCGGACTGCGCATATACCATCCCGCCGGGAAGTCCTTCCCGTCCTCGGAAAAAGTTCCTGACAGAACAAGGATCTCTTCGCCGCCCGGATGCGAATGCGCCGGGAAATACGAGCCTTTGGCATAGCGCACGATGCTGGTGGCTCTCGCCTTTTCGCCGCCGATGCGATCCAGCATCACGCGCTCAACCCCGCCTTGTGGCGAGGGCACCCATCGGTACTCATCGGCGAGCACGACAGCCCGCTTCGAGAAATCCGCGTTGATCAACATGGCCATCCTCCCAGGCACCCGGAAAAGAGAAGCCCTTCCGCCTCATCGATCCCAGATGCCAGTCTTCAAACTCACGAAGATATGCGAAGAAAATCCTGTGCGGCACCTTCTCAATCTCCGGTCGCCGCCCGCTCCGCCGACGTTGTTCACTGACACCGTGGCCTGGGCAAGGAATTGACCCGCATGACCGGCCGGGCAAGCTTCCTGCCGATCGAGGGACCTGGAGGACGGAAGGCATGACGGTCATCAACCCGCGGCGCGGACCACGGCGACGCCACGTATTGGAAGGGCTGGCAGCCGGCGCGGTGCTTGTCCCCTCGGCGCGCGCCACCGAGGCACCGCCGGCGATCCCCAGCTGGATGCAGGCCCAGGGCGCCGACGTGAACGCGCATCCCTACGGCCAGCCCGCCGCTTTCGAGGCCGAGGTCGTGCGCGAACGGATGAAGTCGCGGACCCTGACTGCAGGCGCTTCCTTTACCCCGCTGCAGCATCTTCACGGCACCATCACGCCGAACGGGTTGTTTTACGAGCGTGATCATGGCGGCGTGCCCACGATCGGTCCGGCGGCGTACCGTCTTCTGGTGGATGGCATGGTCGACAGGCCGATGATTTTCACCTTGAGCGATCTGAAGCGCCTCCCCGCGGTTTCCGCGCGCCACTTCATGGAATGTTCCGGCAACAGCGGCACGGAATGGACAAAGCCGACCGGCCGTACGGTGCAGGAAACGCATGGTTTGCTGAGCTGCTCGGAATGGACCGGCACGAAGCTGGAAATCGTGCTGGGAATTGCCGGCGTAAAACCAGGCGCGGGCTGGTGTGTCGCGGAAGGCGGCGATGCGGCCGCACTCGACCGCAGCATTCCCCTGGAGCACGCACTGAAGATTGGCGCCATGCTGGCCTACGCCCAGAACGGCGAGGCGTTGCGGCCGGAACAAGGCTACCCGGTGCGCCTGGTGCTGCCCGGTTTCGAAGGCAACACGAACATAAAGTGGCTGCGGCACCTCGAACTCCGCCGCGGCCCGGCCATGAGCAAGGAGGAGACGGCCTACTACACGGAGCTGTTGCCGGACGGGAAGGCCGAACAGTTCAACTTTGTCATGCGAGCGAAATCAGTCATTACATATCCGTCCGGCAGCCAGAAGCTTGATGGTACGGGATTCTATGAGATTTCCGGCCTGGCATGGTCCGGCTCGGGGCGCATCAAAGCGGTCGACGTGTCGGTCGATGGCGGCAAGACCTGGCAGCCTGCCACGCTGCAAGGGCCGATCGAGCCGATCTGCCTGACGCGCTTCCGCCTGCCATGGCGGTGGAACGGCGGCAGTGCCGTTCTGCAAAGCCGCGCGGTGGACGAGACAGGCTATGTCCAGCCCACGCTGAAATCCCTCGTCGGCCAGTATGGCCTGCACGCCCACTACCACAACAACGCCATCCAAAGCTGGCAGGTGGAAACATCCGGGGACGTCATCAATGTGCACGCCTAAATGGTTCGTCTTTGCAGCGTTTTGCCTGGCCCCGGGTCTCGGCCTGGCGGCAACGCCGCAGATCCCGGCGAGGGACTACGACGTCGGGACGCCGGCAACGGACGCGCAAATGAAGGCATGGGACATCATCGTCGGGCCTGAAGGCCGGAACCTGCCGGATGGCAGCGGCACGCCGGTCGCGGGCAAGGCGATCTATGACCAGCAATGCGCCGCCTGCCATGGCGATGCCGGCCAGGGTGGAACCGGACCGCGGCTGGTCGGCGGCATCGGCAGCCTGGCAACCGCCAAGCCCATCAAGGACGTCGGCAGCTACTGGCCTTATGCCACGACCCTGTTCGACTACATCCGACGGGCGATGCCGTTTTCCAACCCGCAATCGCTGACGAACGATCAGGTTTACGCCGTCTCGGCCTATATCCTGAAGATGAACGGCATCATCCCGGATGATGCCGTCATGGATCGCAGGACCTTGCCGATGGTGGAGATGCCTAACCGGAACGGTTTTGTCTCCATGATCGGTGCCTCCGTCGTGACTGGGAAGTGATGGATTCTCCGGACAAGTCGAGGGTAGCGCGCCCGTCCCGCGTCCAGGGCCGGAAGGTCGTCATCTGGCCATTCCGGGTTCCCTGTGCCACCGTGAGGCGCAGACAGTCGGAGGAAAGCCATGAACCAGATTGACGTCGCCGACAAGGTTACGGCGGAAACGAAGAGAGCTTCGCCAGCCTACGTGCCGCCGCTTCAGCGCACGGAAGGGCAGCCGCCGCCCATCGCCGCGAACGGCGGCCTGTCCTACATGGCCTTTGACCAGGACGGCGACGCAGGAACCGCCAAGGCGATCGGGGACGCGCTGGCCGAGATCGCTGACGGCGAAGGGCAGCGCGTTATCGACATGATCGACCAGGCGCCGCCGGGGCCGATCAAGACCCAATGGGGGCTCGCGTTCCGCGACTACGACGAGTGCGTCGCCTACATCCGAAGCTCGAACAGCATCAAGGCTCCCGCAGGCGGCGTGGCGCTGCCCCTGCCCTATACGGTGTATGAGCGGCCGACCTACTCCGTCGTCCCGTCCAACGCCATCTGGCGCGATCCGGCGCGCGCCGACGCCGCAGCGATCCTGCGCCAGAACGAGCAGGACAACCGGCGGCGGAACCTGTTTTTCCCGCAGGTGCTGCGCGACGCGCGGCGCATCGGCGAATACTACCCGGGCCTGTCGCCCAACAGTCCGGAATGCATGGATCGGCTCGGTCTCTCCCTGGCGCATCTCGAGTCCAGGTGCACGAATATCTATGATCCGGCGGAGGTGGAGCGGGTGTTCTACCCCGAGATCGAGAAGCTGCTGCTCGAATTCTTCCCGGATGCAACGGATGCGCTGGTCTACAACCAAGACGTCTTCGACAAGGATTACGCGGGCGATCGCACGGAAGACCAGGACGCCAAAAACCCTGGCGTGAACGCGAATTACGCCATGCTCGTTCACAACGACCTGAACGACAACAGTGGCCGTGTGCGCTGCCGCGAGCTGCTCACCAGGAACCTGCGCAACTTCGGTCGCACGCAGACCTGCACCGAGGAAGAGGCCGACGCGAAGATGTCGCGGCGGTTCATGTCGATCAATCTCGCGAAGCCTATAGAAACCATCGAGCAGTTTCCCTTCGTGCTGTGCGCCTGGCCCTCCTTCGCCGATCAGCCGTACATCAACAACTACCGCATCTATGACGACCGCGTCGGCGAGACGACCCGCTTCACCTACCGGCCCAACCACGAGTGGTACTGGATTCCCCAGCAGCAGCCTAACGAAGTTTCGATGCTCAAGTGCTATGATTCGCTGACGGATGGTTCGGTCTCACGCTGGTCATTTCATACTGCCTGCATCGATCCGACCGCGCCCGCCGGCGCCAGATGCCGCAAGAATGTCGTAGTCCGGTCCTTCGTTTTCTTTTAGGGAAACAGGAGGACGCCGTGGCTGGCGGACCGGCGGCGATCCGGGTTATCCTGCCCCCAGGCCCAGGAACCTCCGGCGTGCCACGGCAGACCAACTCAAACGTCCAAAAGGCCCGTAAGGGTAGAGAGGTGGATATGAACGACAGAGTGGAAACCATGCGCGAGCCGTCCCCGCGGGTGGCCACCGATTTCGACGCCATCATCATCGGCGCCGGGGTTTCCGGCCTCTATCAACTCTACCGCCTGCGCGAACTC
Organism: Rhodopila globiformis; assembly: GCF_002937115.1. Classification (GTDB taxonomy): domain Bacteria; phylum Pseudomonadota; class Alphaproteobacteria; order Acetobacterales; family Acetobacteraceae; genus Rhodopila; species Rhodopila globiformis. The sequence goes on from NZ_NHRY01000221.1 coordinate 8,857, forward strand.
GGCCTGGCGACGCGGGTGTTCGAGTCCGGCTCCAACGTCGGCGGCACCTGGTACTGGAACCGCTATCCCGGTGCCCGGTTCGATTCCGAAAGCTGGACCTATGGATATTCCTTTTCCCAGGAACTGCTCGACGAATGGGACTGGGAGGAACATTTCGCCGGCCAACCGGAAACCGAGCGGTACCTGAACTACGTCGCCGACAAGTTCGACCTCCGGCGCGACATCCGGTTCAGGACCACGGTCACCGCGGCGCATTACCAGGAAGACAGCCGAAGCTGGAAAATCATGCTGGACGACGGCACGTCCTGCACCGCGCGGTTCCTGGTCACCGCAATCGGCGTGCTGTCGGCGTCCGTCCTGCCGCGCATCCCCGGCATCGAAAGCTTCCAGGGCCAGTCCTGCCACACGCACAACTGGCCCAAGGAACCGGTCAGTTTTGACGGCAAGCGGGTCGCGGTGATCGGCACCGGCGCCACCGGCATCCAGGCCATCACGGAAATCGCCAAAACCGCGGGCCACCTGACCGTGTTCCAGCGCACCGCGCAATGGTCGGCGCCGCTGCACAACGCCCGGGTCACACCCGAGGAAATGCGCGAAATCCGCAGGAACTACGCCGAGATCTTCGCCCGCTGCCAGGAAACCCTCGGCTGCTTCATCCACACCGCCGACCCCCGCTCGGTGTTCGAGGTGACGGAAGAAGAGCGGGAGGCGTTCTGGGAACAGCGCTACGGCGAACCGGGCTTCGGCATCTGGATGGGCAATTTCCGCGACGTCCTGGTCGACCGCGAGGCCAACAGGCTGATGTCCGACTACCTGGCGCGGAAGATCCGCCAGCGCGTCAAGGATCCGGCGGTCGCGGAAAAGCTGGTTCCCAGGACGCACGGCTTCGGCACGCGACGGGTGCCGTTGGAAAGCGGCTATTTCGAAGTCTACAACCAGCCGAACGTCAAACTGGTCGATCTGGCCGAAACACCGATCGAGCGCATTACGCCGGCGGGTATCCGCACCTCGGACGCCGATTACGAGTTCGACATGATCGTCTACGCGACCGGTTTCGACGCCATCACTGGCGCGTTCGACCGCATCGACTTCAGGGGCGTGGGCGGCACGTCGCTGAAGGACAAATGGGCCGACGGGCCGGTGACGCTGCTGGGCATTCTGGTTGACGGGTTCCCGAACTTCCTGATGGTGATGGGCCCGCACGCCGGCCTTGGCAACTTCCCGCGGGCAGTGGAATACACATCCGACTGGGTCACCGCATTGATCCGCCACGCGCGCGACAACGGCATCACCCGCGTGGATGCGACGCCCGAGGCCGCGAAAGCCTGGACCGATCACGTTATCGAAACAAACGAGGGATTGCTGTTCACCGAGGTCGATTCCTGGATGACCGGGATCAACCGCAACCTGGAGGGCAAGCAGGTCCGCCGGGTCATGCGCTACAGCGGCGGCCATCCCGCGTTTCGCCAGCACTGCGAGGCGATTTCGGCGGGCGGTTATCGGGAACTGTCGATGGCGTAGCGGTCATGGCGATCCGGCCTACGGCAAACCGCGGGCGGGTTGGGACGGACAAGCCAGGCCATGATGGTGAGGGTGCGCCGTCACCCTGTCTCAACCTACCTACGGCATGTTATGAATAAGCAACAACATAGGCAGCCGCCCGATGACGCTCATCGTGGTTCCACCCGGCGAGTGGATCGAACTCGATAAATTCATGGTCCTGCATTATCGTTGACGCAGAGGGAGGCGACCGCCCTCCGTGGCCGCGCCTCTCGTTCCAGGAGCCATTCATCGGGGGAAAGCAAGTGGAACAACCATTGATCGAATGGTGAGTCGTCTGGCGGCCCGATGAAGAGCGTTCGCGCGGGACCAACCTCGCGCGTTTCATGCGGCACCTTGACATAACGAGTCCGAATGCGGACCTGCTGCGCCTCGCCGACGCAGAACCCGAAAGGTTCTGGAACAGCCTGGTGGAATTCAGCGACATCCGCTTCCACAGGCCGTACGAGGCAATCCTCGACAAGTCGCGCGGCATTGCGTGGGCGCATTGGTGCGTCGGCGGCACCACCAACCTCGTCCTCAACTGCCTCGACAAGCACCGGGACGGCCCCGACTGGGAGAAACCGGCGCTTGCCTGGGAAGGCGAGGACGGCACGCGGCGCCACTGGCGCTATCGCGAACTGGCAGCCGAGACAAGCCGGGTGGCCTCGGCGCTGCGGCAGCTCGGGTTTGGCCGCGACGACGTCATCGGCCTCTACATGCCAATGGTCCCCGAGGCCGCCGCAGCGCCGAGGGAGCGCCCGACTACCCCGACGCCGGACGCTACTGGCGCCTGGTGGAACAAAACGGCGTAACGATCCTCGGCCTGGCGCCGACGATCATCCGCGGCTCGGCTTTGGCCATTGCGACGCCCCGGGGAGTCCGACGTTACCCGAAACGACCAGGTCCGCCGCGGAACCGACGGCGGCGCATCTGGCTTCAGGTCAACCGGCGCGGGGGATAAAGCCGGGCACGCCGCTTGCCACCACTGCGTTGAACCGGACGTTCGTCCTGATGTCCTCCCGAATCTCCCGCATGGCGTCTTCAGGCAGGGTCGATATCGCAAAGTTCTGCCGGATATACTCGGGTTTGGTTGAGGTGGTCAGGAAGGCGGTGCCACGTTGTACGGCCCAGGCCAGCGCAACCTGAGCAGGCGTTTTGTGGACGCGCCCCGCAATGTCTGTGATCACGGGATCATCCACCAACTTCGGATCCAAACCATGTCCCAGCGCCGCGAACGCCAGCAGCACGATCCCATGCTCCCGGCAGAACTCGAGCAGGTCCCATTCGGGAAGGTACGGATGGGATTCGACCTGCACCGCAGCGGGCTTGATCCGCGCAACCGCAACGATCTCCCGCACCTTTTCCAGAGTGACATCCGACAGGCCGATGGACCTGCACCGGCCGTCGTCAACAAGGCGCTCGAGCGCCTGCCACGTCTCAGCCAACGTCACCCCGGAATCATAGATGACCTTGCCGCGCTCGTCCCTCGGGTCCTGCTCGTCGCCTGGTTGAAAGGCGAACGGGGTATGGATGAGATAGCAATCCACATAATCGACCTGCAGCCGCCGGCAACTCGCGTCGAAGGCGGGTCTGACCCGTTCAGGACGATGATTGGTATTCCACAGCTTTGTCGTAACGAAGATGTCCCCCCGCCGAATCGCTCCCGCCTTGAATGCTGACTGCATCGCATCGCCAACCGCGTCCTCATTGCGGTACCGTTCCGCGCAATCGAGATGCCGGAACCCCACTTCAAGTGCAGTCTTCGTAGCCTGCCTGGTCGCGACCGGGTCAGGGATCAGCGTGCCAAACCCGACGGCGGGGATCGCACCGGATCCGTGGGTCAGCGGAATCCTGGTGTAACGAAGCGCATCGGAGGTCGCCATGCTCATGCTCCTTTGCCGACAGCCGCGGATCTGTTCGATGCAGCGCCCGCGTTAGGGCCCATTGGTTGACCGGGCGCGCGGGGACGGATACAGCGGCCTCGGCCCGTTCATTACGATCGGAACCTCCGCCGAAACCGGAAACCGCGGTCGGACACAACAAAAAACCCCATCACCATCAGCGATTTCGCAGGATTGGCGTCGCACCGGATTTTCGCAAAGTGCGACACTCAAGCAATCTGTGCCTGATCGAGGCATTGATCCTGCGCCGCTTTCTTGTCAAGTTCAGCGCAATCCAGGCTGAAGCCGTAATCGCGCCGTGCCGATACCAAATCGCGCATTCCTGTTCTCGACCGCCGTGACGGCGCTCAAGGCCTGCTTGTGACCGGTCGCCTGGGCCCCCGGGCGCGCCGCGGATGAATTGCTCGTTCCAGGATGCCCGCCGGATTGCCCTGCCTCCGGCCGGCAGCCGAGATATCCTTCCGGTCAGGATGAATGCTGGCCTTCGACGCCGTCCGTTTCGTCCCGCTTGCAACGGGTGCCCGACATGACCGAGCAAAGCAACAAGCCAGATTCACGCAATGCGCCACCGGCAGCGAATGGAGACGCTTCGGTTGCCAACGACACAAAGTCCGCGCAGGAACCGCCGGAGTCCCGCCCCGTGCCGCAAAAGCCCCGAAAGGCGACGCGGACACGCAAGCTTCTGGCCGGCGTGCTCGGCGTTGCTGTCCTGGCAGTGCTCCTGGTGGTCGGCGTCCCCTGGGTCGAGCAGATGCTCAATACCGTCTCCACGGACGACGCCTACGTGAACGGCCACGTGACGTTCGTCGCGCCCCGCGTGGCGGGACAAATCTCCCGCGTTCTGGTGGATGACAACAACCGCGTGCGCAAGGGCGACCTGCTCGTCACATTGGACAAGGAACCGTTCCGGGTTGTGGTCTCCGAGAAGCAGGCGGCAGTGGACCTCGCGGAAGCAGACCTGCAAGCCGCCACCGCGGCGGCGCGCGCGGTCGAGGCGCAGGCAAGAAGCCGGCGCTGGAACCTGCAACGCGCCGTGGAGGACGTGGACAACCAGGTCGCTCTCCTGCACGCCCGGGCCGCCGAGGTCGTCAAGAGCAAGGCCGCTTTGGCACTGGCGCAGGTTGAATTCGACCGGGCGCGGCAACTCGTCGCCCGGTCCGACGTGCCGCGTGAGGAGTACGACCGGCGGCAGGCGCAGTTGACGACGGCGGCCGCGGACCTCGCCCAGACCCTGGCCGAGGTCCACCAGATCCGCGTCTCGCTGGGGCTGCCGATCCAACCTGCCGGCGGCGATCTGGACCAGGTGCCGTCCGATCTCGACGAGACCTTTGCGTCCGTCCTGCAGGCGCAGGCGGAGCTCATTCAAAGCGCTGCCCAGCTCGGCGTCGTGCATTCGTTCGACCAGGGGCCGAAGGCGATGCTCGAGCAGTTCGAGGAACTGGGCGACATCAACACGACGTTCGCCCGCTTCACGGCCAATGCCCCGGCCGTGAAGCAGGCCGAGGCGAAGCTCGAAGCCGCCAGGCGCGATCTCGCACAGGCGGACCTGAATCTTCGTTACTGCGACATCGTCGCGGCGATCGACGGCGTCGTCACGCGGCGCAACGTCAATCCCGGCAACTACGTTCAGATCGGCCAGAACCTGATGGCGATTCGTTCGCTTAACGAAATCTGGGTTGACGCCAACTTCAAGGAAACGCAGTTGCGCGACCTGCGCATCGGGCAACCGGTCGATCTGCGCATCGACATGTACGGCGGCACGCACACCTTCAAGGGCCGCATCGCCGGCTTCACCGAGGGGACCGGATCGACCCTGGCCCTGTTGCCGCCCGAGAACGCCACGGGCAATTTCGTCAAGGTGGTGCAGCGGTTGCCGGTCCGGATCGATCTCGTTGATTACAACCCCGATCGGACGCCGCTGTTCATCGGCACCTCGGTGGTTCCCTATGTCTATATCCATAAGCCGCCAACCGGACCAAATGCCGGGAGGTTCCTCCAGGCCTACGTGCCGCAGTCTCCGGCCGCCGGCGCGCCGGGCACCAGGCCATGAGCGGCGCGGTCGCGTCGTCGCCGCCCCTGAACGCCCAGTCCGGCACGGCGACAAACCCCTGGATCGTCGCCGCCGTCGTCGTGGTGCCGACGTTCATGGAGGTGCTCGACACCACGATCGCCGTGGTGGCGCTGCGCTATATCGCGGGCGGGCTGTCGGCCACGGTCGATGACGGCGAATGGGTCATCACCAGCTACCTGGCCGCCAACGCCATCATCCTGCCCATCACCGGCTGGCTGATCGCGCATCTCGGGCGCCGCACCTATTTCCTGCTGTCCATCGCCGTGTTCACCCTCGCCTCCGGGCTGTGCGGCATGGCCACGTCGCTCGGGCAACTGATCCTGTTCCGCGTGATCCAGGGCCTTGCCGGCGGCGGCCTGCAGCCGTCGAGCCAGGGCGTGCTGCTGGACGCCTTCCCGGTCGAGCGGCAAGGCATGGCCATGACGCTGTTCGGCCTGGCCGCGCTGATCGCGCCCGTCGTCGGTCCGACGCTTGGCGGCTGGATCACCGACAGCTACTCCTGGCGGTGGGTGTTCTGGATCAACGTTCCCGTCGGCCTGCTGGCCCTGGGCGCGTGCGCCATCACGCTGCGGGACCCCGACTACCTCACGGCACAGCGCATGGAATTGCGGAAGCGGCCGTTCAGCTTCGACGGCGTCGGCCTGTCGCTGCTGATCGTCGTCATGGTCTGCTGGGAGGTGATGCTCAGCAAAGGCCAGGAATGGGACTGGCTGGGCGACCCGTTCTGGCGCGTGCAGACGCTGGCGATCCTGTTTGCGGTGGGCCTGGCCGCGCTGATCGTCTGGGAACTGCGCCATCCAAGCCCGGTGGTCAATTTCCGGCCATTGCGTGAACGGAATTTCACCGCCTGCTGCGTCATCATCTTCTGCGCCTACGCCGTGCTGTATGCGGCCAGCACCTCGTTGCCCGCGTTGCTCCAGTCGCTGTTCGGCTATGATGCGCTGAGCGCTGGGCTGGTCATGTCGCCGGCCGGCTTCTTCGCCGTCGTCGCCATGCCGTTCGTGGGGCGCACGCTCGGCCGTGGCACCGATGCGCGGTGGGTGATCGCCGCGGGCCTGCTGACCATGGCCGCGGGGAACTACTGGATGTCGCAGATGAACCTGGACATCAGCCCCGGGCAGGCCGTCTGGCCGCGGGTGGTGCTGATCGTCGGCTTGGCACTGTGCTTCGCCCCGGCGAACGTGGCGGCCTACCTCTACACGCCGCTCGCGCTGCGCGGGGCGGCAGTCGGCCTTTTGAGCCTGCTGCGCAACGAGGGGGGCAGCGTCGGCACCTCGCTGGCGCAAACGATGCAGGAGCGGCGTGACCAGTTCCACACGCTCCGTCTTGGCGAATGGCTCGATCCGTTCAACGCGGCGGCGGGTTCGTTCCTTCACCAGGCTTCCGGGCCGTTCCTGCAGCAGACCGGCGACCCGGTTGCCGCGCGGGAACTGGCCTTGCAGGCGTTGGCCAACCTGCGCCAGCAACAGGCATCGGCGCTCGCCTACTTCGACGTGTTCTGGGTGCTGGCCGTGGTCATGCTGGCGCTCGTGTTCGTTGTGTTGCTGATGAAGCGATCCGTCGCGGAGAAAGGCGCCCGGTTCGGATCGGAGTAGGGCAGGCTCGCGCCGGCCCTCCGGGACCCTGTCGGATAATCGCACACGCGCAGGCCAGGGCACGCACCCTGCCCGCTTGACATCCTTATACTCATCACTAGCATAACCCCTTAATGCTCAGTCGGAGCATTACCAGGGAGGATCCCGATGTCTGTAACCGTAGCCCTCGACCGCACCGCCGCGCTCTATGATCGCGTCAGGACGGTGATCCCCGCCATTGAATGGCCGGTCTTCGCCGACGACATCGATGCCATCCTGGACCTCAAGCGCCGGCGCAACGCCGTCATCCTGGCGCATAACTACATGGCCCCGGAGATCTTCCACTGCGTCTCCGACATCGTCGGCGACAGTCTGGCACTGGCGCGGGAGGCCACCAAGACCGACGCCGACGTCATCGTCCTGGCAGGCGTGCATTTCATGGCGGAGACCGCCAAGCTGCTGAACCCTGACAAGACGGTGCTGATCCCGGACAGCCGCGCCGGCTGCTCGCTGGCGGAATCGATTACCGCCGCCGATGTGCGCCTGATGCGCAAGACACACCCTGGTGTGCCGATCGTCAGCTATGTCAACACGTCGGCGGCGGTGAAGGCGGAGTCGGACATCTGCTGCACATCCGGCAATGCGCTGAAGGTCGTCGAGTCCCTCGGCACCGACTGCGTCATCATGCTGCCCGACGAGTACCTGGCCCAGAACACCGCTGCCCGGACCCGGGTGAAGATCATCACCTGGGCCGGCCACTGCGAGGTGCACGAGCGCTTCACCGCCGCCGAGGTGCGTGCCCTGCGCGCCGACTACCCCGGCATCACCATCCTGGCGCACCCGGAGTGCCCGCCGGCGGTGGTCGCCGAGGCCGACTACGCCGGCTCCACCGCCGACATGTCCGCCTACGTGGAACGGGAGAAGCCGGCGCGGGTCGTCCTGCTGACCGAGTGCTCGATGTCCGACAACGTCGCGGTGCACCATCCCGACGTGTCGTTCGTGCGCCCGTGCAACCTGTGCCCGCACATGAAGCGCATCACCTTGCCGAAAATCCGCCGCGCGCTGGAGACGATGCAGGAAGAAGTCACCATCGACCCGGCCTTGGCCGAGCGGGCCCGCCGCCCTGTCGCGCGCATGCTGGCGGTCCGATGATGACGGCCGTCCCGCCTCTGCCTACGGTGATGATCGAACCGGCGGTGCGCGCCACGCTGCTGGAGGATCTCGGCCGCGCCGGCGACCTGACGACGGACTCGATCGTCCCGGCCGAAGCCCGGGCCAGCACCGCGCTGGTGGCGCGGCAGGCGGGCGTGGTCGCCGGGCTGGACTTCGCGGCCACGGCGTTCCGGCTGATCGACCCGTCCATCTCGGTCGCGGTCGAGCGTCCCGACGGCAGCCGGCTGGCGCCGGGCGACCGGATCGCGACGATCAGCGGCCCGGCCCGCGGCATCCTGACCGCCGAGCGGACGGCGCTGAACTTCCTCTGCCATCTCAGTGGCGTGGCGTCGGCGACACGCGGCATCGCCGACGCCATTGCCGGCCACAAGGCGCAGGTCTGCTGCACCCGCAAGACCATGCCGGGGCTGCGGTTCGCGCAGAAATACGCGGTGCGCGTGGGGGGTGGCTCGAACCACCGGTTCGGGCTGGATGACGCGGTGCTGATCAAGGACAACCACGTCGCCATCGCCGGCGGGGTCCGCACCGCCGTGGAACGGGCTCGCGCCGGCGCCGGCCACCTGGTGAAGATCGAACTCGAGGTCGATACGCTGGAGCAGTTGCAGCAGGCGCTGGCCCTGAAGGTCGATGCCGTGCTGCTCGACAACATGGGTCCCGAGATGCTGCGCCAGGCCGTCGGCATGGTGGACGGCCGGGCGATCACCGAAGCCTCGGGCCGCATCCGTCCGGAGACGGCGCCGGCAATCGCCGCCAGCGGCGTGGACCTGCTATCCGTCGGCTGGCTGACCCATAGCGCGACAGTGCTGGATATCGGCCTCGATTACCTTGAGTAACGATAACGTGAACACATTTGTATCCTGTTATGATCCAGTGCGGCTCAGATCGGCACCAACCGCATGCATCCGGCGCGGCGGCCGGCACTGAACAGGAACGAGACAAGTTCGCCCGCCAGCGGCGCCCCGGTGGATTGTGTCACCTTCGTCAGGCCGCAGACCTCCTGCATGGCGTCGGTGGCGCCCATCAGGATCGGGTCGCCGTCGCTCAGCATGAACAGCGGCAGTTCGCGATGGTAGTCGGCGACGACCTTCATGGTGTGGAACCCATCCTGTTCCTCATTGTCGAGGTCGCTGATCACCGCAATTGGCTTCTGTTGCCGCAGCGTGCTCAGCAGGTCCATCCCGGAGGTGACGCAGGCTGGCTGCAGTTCCAGGAAGGTGCACACGGGTTCCAAAGCCTCAACCAGGGCCGGATCATCGCTGACGACGATCACGACACCCTGTCTGACACCTGTCATGACGCTCAGGAACCCCTGATCGCGAAGCACGGCCGAGGACTTGATCATGTTCATGCGTATTCTGCCTTCTGCGGACGAGGCCGGCTCAGAGCAGGGCGAGCCATCACAGTATAGTCAGTATAGAACGATAATGAACCGGCATTTTTCGAGCGAAGCCCTCACAGTGTGGTGACTCAGCGCATAGAAGAATAGTCACGGAAGGCGCAGTTTTGCGTGATGATCCGGCATTTCGCCGTGAAACTACGTGAACAACCGTGAAGTGCGCTCAAGCGGCAGCCGACATGGCCAGCCGGTGCCCGCGGACGCCCAGGTTATGCCACCGACCCTGTCCGCTGGCCGTCTTCGTTCGGGCGTACCGCTGGCATCCATTTGATTTCGTGTTCGGCCGCTCCACCAACCCTGCGCCCATTCCACTCGGCCGTCCGGCCGCAGGTGCCACAATCAGGGGTTGATCGCCTCGCCGGGGAAAACACCCCAGAACTGTTCGCGCCGCAGGTAGCCGCGATAGGATCCGGCCTGCACGTTGCACCAGTCCGAGGCCGCCTCGCAGGACCGGATCCGGCCGATGACCCCGGGCTTGAGGATCGCCACCGCGGCGGCGGCGTCGCTGGCCTCCGCCCGCAGCGTCGCGTCCGCCTTCTGCACGATGAAGGTGCGGCGCCCCATCAGCGTCGCCTGCTGCATCCATCCCTCGATGCCGTCGGGATCGCGCACCCAGCGCCACACGTCATACTCACGCATGATCTCGACCGGCAGGTCGCGGCGCTTGTAGACCCAGTTGATGCGGTAGCGCCGCCCCGGCCCGGCCCGCATGTTCACTTCATCGGCACGCAGCGAGGCGAAGCGCGGCAGCTTCTTCGCCTCGCTGCCGTCGGGCTTCTCGACATCCTGCGGTTTCTCCGCCTCCGGCGAGGGGGCACTGGGCGAAGCCGCAGGCGGCGCCTCGACCGGGGCCGGCCTGGCTGGCGCGGGGGGTGCCACGGCGGTATGCGGCTTGTGCGGGTGGCTCGAACCGTGCGCCGATACGACCGGCGTCGCCCTGCCGGCATGCTCCTCGTGGTGCCCCGGTTGCCGGGAGGCTGACCTCGACGGATGCTCCGGCGCCGGATGCACGGTCCCGGGAAGCGCGCCGGTCTGAGCCCAGGCGGACGGCCAACCAATAAGAGGTACGCAACCGAACGCCACCGCCCCGGCGATCGCCGCCGCCGCCGACATCAATTTATGACCCGTGCTCCGCATTCCCTATCTGTGCCCAAATGCCACGAATCGGGTCAAGTGGATGCCGCCTTGTTTCCGGGGGAAACGCATCTGGAAGCGGGCCTGCCCCGGCAGAACCGCATAAGCGCTAATACCAACCCGCCTAAAGAATCACCCATCCCGACTGCGAAGATGTAGCCAATATCAGAGGCTTACTGTGCGATGGATGGAGCCATTTTTCGGCGGGTTGGTATAACTTAGAGCGGCGTGTGGCACGGTCGTTCCACCACGTCATGGTGGGCGAGAAGATCCACCATCCACGCCTTCTGCTGGCATCGGCACCGCAAGGCGTGGATGGTGACCCTGCGGCCGCCATGACGACGGGGCGGTGACCGCGCCCGGCCGCCTAAGTTAGCGCTTATGCGGCAGAACCGGGGGGCGCGACGCTGTCCCGGTTCAGGCCACCCGTGCCAGGGCAGAGCTTCGGGCCATCGCATGCCCGTGTCACGCAGCCATCGGACAGGCCCGGCAACCGTCCGACGCTTCCACCATCGGTTCCGCGACCTCGGGAGCAACCGGGGGCGCGACCATGGTGCGGCGCAGGTCAGTCCCGGGCGACGGGGCGGTGGTCGCCGCAGGCAGCAGTCAGCCATGTCCAGTGTTGGCTTGCCTGCCTGACCAGCGCCTCGCCGTTCACGTGGTGGCCATGCATCACCGCGACGACCAGCACAGCCGGTCCGAGCAGCCGCGGCGGCCGCAACCGGCCTGGCCGCAGGTCAGCCAACGCCAGCATGGCAAATACGCCGGCACAGCCGACAACGCCGCCGATCACCACCTCCGGCACGGTGTGCGCGCCCAGTGCGATCCGGGTGAGGCCGATGAGCGCCGCGACCAGAGGCGCCGGCAGCAACGCCCAACCGCGGCCGGCGCCGGCATACCGGATCAGCAGCGCCGCCAGACCGCCATAGACAACGGTCCCGCCGGCGACGTGCCCGCTCGGGCTGTTCACCGCATCGCCAATTCGTATCGGCCCGCAGGCAGCGAAGCCGATCTTGAGGGCGGCGACGGTGGCGAGCGTGCCGATCACCACCACCAGCCAGATCAACGCGCCACGCGTCCATCCGGTCAAGGCCAGCATCACGGCAATGACGCAGGCGGCCGGGAGAACCACCGCCAGATCAGCCAGATTGGTCAGGAAGTGCACGGTGCGATCACAGGCACTTCGCGTCTTCAATGCAATTGAAATCGAGCTTATCCGTGGCCGCGATTTCCGGTCCGCCGTGAATCATAAGCGATATCGATTGAATTCACTCAATACATGCGTTGGATGAATGGAAGCGAGCGGCCGATGGTGCGCCCTTCTCATCCGGAGTCCCCGCATGTCGCAGCCCTCGATCGTCGTCACCACCCATCCCACGCATCACGCCACCCACCATCCCCACTGGGCGGCACGCTTCTGGAGCCTGCTGATCGGCCTGCTGCCCGGCCTGCTGTTGACCTCCGCCGTCGGCATCACGGCCTATGGCGTCCGGCGAATCCCGGGGATGAACAATTTCAGCCCGATGATCATCGCCATCCTGCTCGGCATCACGCTGCACAACACCATCGGCACGCCGCGGCGCGCCTATGCCGGCGTGGTGTTCAGCATGCGGCGGGTGCTGCGGCTGGCCATCATCCTGCTCGGGCTGCAACTGACCGCGCAGCAGGTGGGGGAGGTGGGCGCCACCGGCATGGGCATCATCATCGCCACCCTGCTGACCACCTTCGTCGCCACCAAGGCGCTCGGGCGGCTGATTGGCGTCGACCGCGGCCTGGCGGAGTTGATCGCCGCCGGCACCTCGATCTGCGGCGCCTCGGCGGTGATCGCCACCAACACCGTCACCCGCGCGCATGACGAGGACGTCGCTTACGCCGTCGCCTGCGTCACCGTGTTCGGCTCGCTGTCCATGTTCATCTATCCGGCGCTGCCCGGGCTGCTGCACCTCGATCCGCAGCATTTCGGGCTGTGGAGCGGCGCCTCGATCCACGAGATCGCCCAGGTGGTGGCCGCCGCGTTCCAGGACGGGCAGCAGGCCGGCGAGTTCGGCACCATCGCCAAGCTGTCGCGGGTGATGCTGCTGGCGCCGCTGGTGCTGACGCTGGGCCTGATCGTCACCGCCCGCGCGGCGCGGCGCGGCGAGGACCGCGTGCAGGCCAAGGCGCCGCTGCCCTGGTTCGTGTTCGGCTTCATCGCCCTGATCGGCGTCAACAGCCTGCACGTGGTGCCGCTGGAGGCGAAGCACGTGCTGGTGCCGGCGACCACTTTCATGTTGACCATGGCGCTGGCGGCGATGGGGCTGGAGACCGACATCCGCAAGCTGCGCGCCCGCGGGCTGCGGCCGTTGGCGCTGGGCGCGGCGTCGTGGATTTTCATCGCCGGCTTCAGCCTGGGACTGGTGAAACTGGTGTATTGACGGGGGCATGACCCTGGACCAACTCCGCATCTTCGTCGCCGTGGCCGAGCGCCTGCACGTCACTCGCGCCGCGGCGGCGCTGAACGTCACGCAATCGGCGGCCAGCGCGGCGATCGCGGCGCTGGAGGCCAGCCTGGGCACCCGGCTGTTCGACCGCGTCGGCCGCGGCATCGCCCTGACCGAGGCCGGTGAGGCGCTGCTGCCGGAGGCCCGGGCGGTGATGGCGCGGCTGGTTCAGGCGGCGCAGGTGCTGGACGACCTGCAGGGGCTGCGGCGCGGCCACTTGGCGCTGCATGCCAGCCAGACCATCGCCGGCTACTGGCTGCCGCCGCTGATGCACCGTTTCCGTGAAGCCTGGCCGCTGGTGACGCTGTCGCTGGTCATCGGCAACACCGCGCAGGTGGCGCGCGCGGTGCTGGACGGCGAGGCCGACATCGGCTTCGTCGAGGGCGACGTCAGCGACCTCCTGCTGGTTCCCATTCCGGTCGCCAGCGACGCGCTGGTGTTGGTGACAGGACGGGGGCACGACCTGGCCCGACGCACCGCGCTGGACGCGGCTGACCTGGCCGCCATGCCGTGGGTCCTGCGGGAGCGTGGCTCTGGCACGCGGCAGGTGTTCGAGGACACGCTGCGCGCCCAGGGCATCGATCCCGCCGCGCTGGACGTGCGGATGGAACTGCCGTCGAACGAGGCGGTGCGCGCGGCGGTCGAGGCCGGGGCGGGCGCCACCGTCATTTCGGCGCTGGTCGCACGCACGAATCTTGAGTCCGGCTCCCTGGTGCAACTGCCGTTTACTTTCCCGCAACGGCACTTCACCGCGCTGCGCCATGGCGACCGGCATCGCTCGCGCGCCGCGGCCGCCCTGCTGGACCTGGCCCGCCAGCCGCCCGGCTGACGGTAGGCCTGCCGCGCAAACACTGCATGACGGGGCGCCGCGAACTGTTCTATATGTGCGATATATCTTGATAGATCGTATCAGGCGTGCCCGGCTGCCTCCAACGGGCCAATCATCGACAGCGGAACGGACGAGCCAGTAACGAGGTGCAGGAACCAGGGATGGCGCATCGCGCTTCGGCGCCCGTCCCGATGGACGCCGGTCACCACGCCTGTATGGAAGCGCGTAACGAAGGAGACGGATGATGCGTCAGATCAATCGGCGCCTGGTTCTGGGATGGACAGGTGCGATAGCGGCCGGCACGGCCCTGGCCCAGCCGATGGGCATGCGGGGTGGTCCCGGGGGCGGCCCCGGCGGTGGTCCGGGCGGTGGTCCGGGCGGTGGTCCGGGCGGTGGTCCGGGCGGTGGTCCGGGCGGTGGTCTGGGCGGTGGTCCGGGCGGTGGGCCTGGCTTTGGCCGCGGCATGAACGATCCGGCCAGCTACCTCGCGGCCCTGAAGACCCGGCTGCAGATCACGCCGGCCCAGGAGCCCGCCTGGAAGGACTATGCCGACGTGGTGGAGACCGTCGGCAACCAGATGCGCGCCATGCACGCCAACATGTTCGAGTCGATGCAGGCCGCCACCTGGCAGGAACGCCAGGAGATGATGAACAGCATGTTCCAGTCCCGCGACGAGGCCCATCGCATGGTGCAGGAGGCCGCCCAGAAGCTGAAGCCGCAACTGACCTCCGAGCAGCAGACGCTCGCCGCCACCAGCCTGCCCGGGCTGATGCCGTTCGGTGGCCCGGGACGCGGCATGGGCCGTGGCCAGGGAATGGGACGTGGCCCGGGGATGGGCCGCGGCATGGGATCGGGGATGGGCCAGGGAATGGGGCCAGGTGCCGGAATGGGGCCTGGCGCGGCGCCGGCCATCGGCCAGGGATCGACGCAGTAACGTCATCACGACGGGGCGCGGTCCGGACGACCGGGCCGCGCACCTATCGGCCGGCCCTTCCGGCCACTGGTGTTACCGCACCACCGGCCGGCTCGGATCAGCCGACCATGCGGACATCGACCCGTCGTACAGCTTCGTGCCGGGCTTGTGCAGGATCTCCGACATCACGAACCAGTCGGCGGCACTCAGGATGCCGGCGTTGCAGTAGGCGATCGCCGGCTTGTCGCCGACGGGGGCGAACATCTGCGCCAATGCCTCGCGCGGCTTCAGCCGCCCGTCCGGCATCACCGCCTGGCTCTGGTCCACCGACACCGCCCCCGGGATATGCCCGGCCTCGCCATGCGCGAACGGCGTCGGCGGCGTGACGCTGCCGTTCCATTGCGACAACGGCCGCGCGTCCACCAGCACCGCACTGCCATCGCGGGACGCGCGGCTGACCTCGGCCGTGTCCGCCCGCACCGCCGGCGTATAGTGTGGGGTGAACACCGCCGCCGGCCGCGCGGCCGGCCTCGTGTCCGGCGCGCCGTGCCAGGCCCGCTCGCCACCGTCGAGGATCGACACCGCGTTGTGGCCAAGCACCTTGAACGTCCAGTACGCCCGGGCCGCGCCGGGGAGGCCGTCGGCGACGATCACCACGTTGTCGGCATCGCCCACGCCGAGCGCGCCGACGGTCGCGGCAATCCGCGGCACCGGCGGCAGGGCGCGGGCGGCGCCGTTGGGCTCGGAAACCGCCCACGCGGTCGTGCCGAAGGCGGCCGATACCGCCCCGGGGATGTGCCCGGCGCGATACGCCTCGACCGGGCGCAGGTCCAGCACCACGACATGCGGATCGTTCAGGTGGGCCGCCAGCCAGGCCGGCTCCACCAGCGGCTCCGCGGCATGCGCGGCGCTGGCGCCCAGCAGGAAGGCGGCCGGGGCGAGGAGGCCCCGGGCGCAGTCACGCCAGCCGCGCATCACGCTGCCCTCGGCACGAACGGATGGCGGGTTTCCGGCGCCTTGGCCGCAGGCATCACGCCCGGCCCGGCGCCCGTACAGATGGCGAGACCACCGGTCCCGAGAGTCGCCTCGCGCGTCATCGCGCTCCGGTCATGCAGCATAAGTCGCTCCTGAAACAGCGGCGGCCTGCCTGGAATTGGTCGCAGGACAGAGTTGATTGATGTCCGCCCGGAGGCGGACACCGGTCAGGTGTGCATGCCGAGCAGCTTGTAGGCCGGGCAGAACGAGATACCCGCGGTGACCAGCGGCAGGATGCCGATCCAGGCCCAGTGCGGGCCGCCGGCCAGTGCCCAGAGGATCAGCAGGGCGCCGACGACGGCACGGATCATGCGGTCGGTCTGGCCGATGTTCTTTTCCTTGATGTCCATGATATTCATCGCAGTTCTCCTGTTTGACCTGCGCGGCGCGTAGGCCGGATCAGTTGAAGGCGCAGCCGGGCATCAGCCCGACCAGGATGACCGTACCTGCGAAACGTATCGTCGCATTGTCGGAGGTCAATTATTTCTGTTGTCAAACAGACTTTTCGGTCGGGTGCGGCCGCGTGTAGCCGGCGATGGCGTTGGTGCCGCGGGCACCGGTTCGCCTGGCCGAAGGCATGGCCGTTTCCTTCCCGTCATGGCGGGGCGTGTCCCGGCCATCTGCGCTTCGACGGAGGGGGGTGGATGGCCGGGACACGCCCGGCCACGACGGAGAGAGAACGGCACCGGACGCGGCTCCCGTCCGCGTTCCACAGCCGTTTTCCCGATCCTGCCGCTGGCCCGCCAGCCGCCCCCAAGCGGGCACGTCCCAACGGGCACGTCCCAACGGGCACGTCCCGGCGGCACGTCCCAGGGGCATACCCCAGCGGCAAAGCCGGCGCGCCGCGTCACGCTCGCTTGACCAAACCCCGGCATGCTCTAGAAGCGCAATCCGCAAGGAGAGCCAGTTTTGAACACGCCCATCGGAGTCAACAGCCTGCGCACCGGCCCGAACGACCGGGGACGCTTCGGCGACTACGGCGGCCGCTTCGTCGCGGAAACGCTGATGCCGCTGATCCTGGAGGTCGAGCGCGCCTACACCGCCGCCAAGGCCGATGCGGCGTTCGACGCCGAGCTGCGGCACTACATGACGCATTATGTCGGCCGCCCCAGCCCGCTGTGGCACGCCGAGCGCCTGACCCGCCACCTCGGCGGCGCGAAGATCTACTTCAAGCGCGACGAGTTGAACCACACCGGCAGCCACAAGGCGAACAACTGCATGGGCCAGATCCTGCTGGCCCGCCGCATGGGCAAGACCCGCATCATCGCCGAGACCGGCGCCGGCCAGCACGGCGTCGCCACCGCCACCATGTGCGCGCTGTTCGGCCTGCCCTGCACCGTCTACATGGGCGCCGTCGACGTCGAGCGGCAGGCGCCCAACGTGTTCCGCATGAAGCTGCTGGGCGCCGAGGTGAAGCCCGTGACCTCCGGCGCCGGCACGCTGAAGGACGCGATGAACGAGGCGATGCGCGACTGGGTCGCCAACGTCGCGGACACTTATTATCTTATCGGCACCGTCGCCGGCCCGCACCCGTACCCGATGATGGTGCGCGACTTCCAGTCGGTCATCGGCGAGGAAGCCAAGGTGCAGATGCAGGAAGCCGAGGGCCGCCTGCCCGACGCCGCGGTCGCCTGCATCGGCGGCGGCTCGAACGCCATGGGCCTGTTCCATCCGTTCCTGGACGACGCCTCGGTCCGCCTGATTGGCGTCGAGGCCGGCGGGCACGGCATCGAAACCGGCGAGCACGCCGCCAGCCTGACCGGCGGCCGCCCAGGCGTGCTGCACGGCAACCGCACCTACCTGCTGCAGGACGACGACGGCCAGATCCTGGAGGCGCACAGCATCAGCGCCGGCCTGGACTACCCCGGCATCGGCCCGGAGCACGCCTGGCTGCACGACATCAAGCGCGTGGAATACGTCTCCGCCACCGACCAGGAGGCGCTGGCGGCGTTCCAGCTGTGTACTCGCACCGAAGGCATCATCCCGGCGCTGGAGCCGGCGCATGCCCTAGCCTACGTCACAAGGCTGGCGCCGACGATGAAGCCGGACCAGATCATTCTGATGAACCTCTGCGGCCGGGGTGACAAGGACATCTTCGCCGTCGCCCAACACCTGGGGGTCAAGCTGTGAGCCGTATCGCCGCTCGGTTCGCCGAGCTGAAACGCCAGGCGCGCGGGGCGCTGATCCCGTTCCTGGAAGCGTGGGACCCCGACGAGGCGACCTCCATGGCGCTGCTGCGCGGCATGCCGGAAGCCGGCGCCGACCTGATCGAGATCGGCATGCCGTTCACCGACCCGATGGCGGACGGGCCGATCATCCAGGCGGCCGGCAAGCGCGGGCTGGCGGCCGGGGTGAAGGTGGCCAAGGTGCTGGAGATGGTGCGGGACTTCCGCACCACTGACGCGGCGACGCCGGTTGTGCTGATGGGCTACCTGAACCCGATCCTGTCCTATGGCACCGAGCGGTTCTGCAAGGACGCCGCCGAAGCCGGCGTGGACGGGCTGATCATCGTCGATCTGCCGACCGAGGAGGCCGATCTGCTGCTGCCCTACAGCAGCGCGAACGGCCTGGACTTCATCCGCCTGATCGCGCCGACGACGGACAACGAACGGCTGCCGCACGTGCTGAACGGCAGTTCCGGCTTCGTCTATTACGTCAGCATCGCCGGCATCACCGGTACGCGCACGGCCACGGCCGAGCAGCTGGAGGTGGCAATCCCGCGCATCCGGCGGGTGACCGACCTGCCGATTGCCATCGGCTTCGGCGTGCGGACTCCGGACCAGGCGGCGACGGCGGCGAAGATCGCCGATGCAGCGGTGGTAGCCTCGGCGTTGATCGAGACGCTGGCGACGCAGCTGGACGCGGACGGCAAGGCGCGGCCAGGGGCGGTCGAGGTGGTGCTGGACCAGATCCGGGCGCTGGCGGCGGCGGTACGGAAGTAGCGGGGGGGATTCAGACGAGGACCGTGCCATCGTCTGAACGGACAGATGGAACGGTTCATGTATTGATCGTCATGGCCGGGCGGCAGTCCCCATCGCTATCAGGATAAGCGGGCGGGCGGAGAAGGATTTGTCGCCGCGGCCTTTCTCTCACTGTCATGGCCGGGCGTGTCCCGGCCATCTGCGCTTCAATGGTGGGAGGGCAGATGGCCGGGACACGCCCGGCCATGACGGTGAGGGAGAGGCCCTTCCTCCGCCAATTCGCTTATCCCGATACGCATGAGGACACGCCCGCCCATGGTGGCGAGAGAGCCGCGCACAGCCAGCGGCTCCGCATCGGGCTTATGGTTCCTGGCCGAACAACAAGCCTGCCGCGCCGCCCCTTGCGCCCGAAGCGATCCGGCCACCCCGCAATCCGCCGGTCGCCAGAAGCCCTTCTCCGACCGGGTCGATGCGTCCCGGGACAATCTTCCCGGCGCGCAACAGGATCGCGATGTCAACCCCTCCCATCGGCCGGGCGAAATAGTACCCCTGCACGATCCGCCCGCCCCAGGACTTCAGCAGCGCAATCTGCGCAGCGGTTTCCACCCCCTCGACCACCACCTCGATGCCAAGCTCGCGCGCCAGCCCCAGGGCCGCCCGGACGATCGCGTCGTTGCCTGGCTCGATGCCGATATCCGCAATGAACGTCTGGGCGATCTTGATCCGGTCCACCGGGTAGCGCCGCAGGTAATCCAGCGACGAGAAGCCGCTGCCGAAGTCGTCGATCGCGATGCGGTGGCCGCTCTGGCGCAGGCGGAGCAGGACGTCGTTGTAGTCCCGCGACGCCTCCATCAGTACGCTTTCGGTCAGTTCCAGCTCCAGGAACCGTGGCGGCAGGCCGTGCTCCGCCACCACCGTGGCGATGTCCCGCTCAAGTTGCAGCGGCATCTTGAACTGGATGCCCGACAGGTTCACCGCGACCAGCGGCGGCGCGATGCCGGCATCCTGCCATTCCTGGCCCTGGCGGCAGGCTTCCCGGATCACCCAGCGTCCCAGCGGCACGATCAGGCCGTTCCGCTCAGACTCCTGGATGAACCTGTCGGGGCCAATCCGGCCCAGCACGGGATGATGCCAGCGCACCAGCGCCTCCAGCCCGACGATCCGGCCGCTGTCGATATCGACCTGCGGCTGGTATTCCAGGAAAAGCTGGTTCGAGGCGATGGCCTCGCGCAGTTCGGTGCCCATGCAGACCCGGGAATGGACCTCGGCGTCCATGCCGTCGGTGAAGAACCGGTACGTTCCCCGCTGCTCGGCTTTGGCGCGGTACAGCGCGACGTCCGCCTGCGACAATATGGTTTCGGCATCCGGCGCATCCCGGCCATAGACCGCAATGCCGATCGATGCCCCCGAATAGACCCGGTTGCCGCCGATGATAATCGGCTCGGTCACCGCCTGGACGATCTTTTCCGCGACACCGGCGGCGACCGCCGCCAGGCCGTTCGGCATCGGCGGCGATTCGCCGATCGCAGCAAGGATGCGATCCGAAACCAGCGCGGCGTTGGCCGGCTCGCCGATGTCGTTCAGGATGATGGCGAATTCGTCGCCGCCGAACCGGGCCACCGTGTCCACCGCGCGTACGCTGGCGCGCAGCCGTTCGGCCACCGCCTTCAGCAGGATATCGCCGACCGGGTGGCCAAGCGAATCGTTCACATCCTTGAAATGATCGAGATCCAGGTACAGCACGGCAAAGCTCGAACCGCTCCGCCGCGCCCGGACGATCGTATGCTCGAGCACGTCGACGAAGCCGCGGCGGTTCGCCAGGTCCGTCAGCATGTCGTAGCACGCCATGCGCGCGACCTGCTCCTCCGCCACCTTGCGGGCGGTGACGTCGTGGAAGCAGGCGACGATGTAGGTCTTCTCCCGCACTGTCATCGGCGCGGCGCTGATGTCGGCGAACAGGATCGAGCCGTCCTTGCGCCTGGCCGGCACGTTGGCGGACACCACCGTCTCGCCCCGCACCAGGCGTGTGAAGTTGCTCTCAAGCAGAGGCAGCGTCTCGGCCGGATGCAGGTTCGGGACGAAGATGCCGATCACCTCATCCGCGCCATAGCCCAACATGTCGCAGAACGCCTGGTTGGTGAACGTAACCGTCTTCGTTGCCGTCTCCACGACGCTGATGCCGTCGACATTGGCCTGCAGCACCGTCTTCAGCCGGGCCTCGGAGTCCGCCAGCGCCTGTTCCGCCCGCTTGCGATCGGTGATGTCGCGGGCGAAGCTCAGGAACAGGCCCTGCGCCGGCCAAAACGACGCGCTGATCTCGACATCGATGATGCTGCCGTCCTTGCACCGGTGCCGGCTTTCGAAGCGCTCGAAGCCAAGGTCAGCGATCAGCGCCATGTGGCGCCTTGCCATCTCGGGCGTCTCCTCGGCTTCGATATCCTGGATG
This sequence comes from Rhodopila globiformis, assembly GCF_002937115.1. Lineage (GTDB taxonomy): Bacteria > Pseudomonadota > Alphaproteobacteria > Acetobacterales > Acetobacteraceae > Rhodopila > Rhodopila globiformis. The sequence continues at coordinate 30,272 of NZ_NHRY01000221.1, forward strand.
CCACGTGCCAGGAGTTCGCCGCGCGTGTAGCCGAGCATGCGGCAAAGCGCATCATTGATGGTATGGAACCTTCCCTCCTGGTCGTGCAGCCAGAAGCCGTCGGCGGTGGTGGCCACCATGGCCGCATACTGCTCGGCCTGAAGCCGGATCGTTTCGGTGGCCCGGCTGCGCTCGGTGATGTCCCAGTTGACGCCGATCATGCGCACGGCGCGGCCAGCGGCGTCGCGCTGCACCAGGGCATGCGCCTCGATCCCATGCACCTCGCCGTTGGGCCATACCACCCAGAACTCGGTGTTGAACCCCCCGGGACCATCGATCGCCGCCTTGATCGCCGCATCGCCTTGCGCCCGGTCGTTCGGGTGCAGGCCGGCCAGCCAGTCAGCGTAGGCGCCGCCGAAATCCTTCGCGCGGATCCCATACAGCTCGTACATGCGGTCGTCCCAGACCAGCCTGTCTGCCGGAATATCCCAGTCCCAGATGCCGATGCGGGCCGAGGCGGTGGCGAGTTCAAGACGCTCCCGGCTTTGTAGCAGCGCCTCGTCCAGTTGTTTGCGCTCTGTCAGGTCCCGCATCGTCAGGACCTCGACGTGCTTGCCGCACACCGTAATGACGCAGGGCGAGACGTCGCAGAAGAAGGTCCGGCCGTCCTTCGCCCGGCACAGCCACTCGACGTGGGCAGGCGGGCCGCCTTGCGGGTCCGCCGCATCCGCGAGCGGGATTTCCGCCGCCCGCACGCCTGCCACCATCAGGTCCGCCAGGTCGAGAGCCTGGAACTCCGCCAGCGTATAACCGAACATCCGGCACAGAATGCGGTTCGCATCGATGATAGCCCCCGTGACGGGTGACCGCACCAGGACCCCCTCCTCGACGGCGTCGATGAAGGAACAGAAGCGCCGAGGCCCTGGCTGAAGCCGGGCTGGTGCCCTGGGGCTGAGTCCCATGAGCACTGACACAATGGGCTGGCAGCACTCTCGTTCCTCCCGTGGCTTGGCCGGCGCAGGCCGGCAATCCGCGCACTCGCCTGTATCGGCACCGCAAGACGTAGATGGCGGCCCCGCGGCCGCCGTGACGGACGGGACGGTTCGCCATGCCTGGTCGCTCATGTCAGCGCCTGTGGTGTTGATCCCTGGCATCGCCCACACCCCACGAACATCACCTTATTTAATGCCATTAAGGTATTAATAGACAATTAAAACCAGAACCGCGGCCCGGCGCTGCCGACCAGGGTACAGCAGACCGCAGACAGGTTGGGACTCGCGGCCGTCGGCCTGTCCCACCCTGCCTGCGGTTTGCTGTCAGGCTCACTCCCGGTCGGGCAGCGCCCATCTGCCCCGCAACCTGAAACATATCTGCCGTTCGTTGCTGGAAACAAACCCTCCTTGCCCCCCTGCCCCGACCCGGCTATCTCCCCGCGCATGAGCTGGCTCACCGAATACGTCCGTCCGAAGATCCGCACCCTGTTCACCCGGTCGTCGGTGCCCGACAACCTGTGGCACCAGTGCCCGGCCTGTCAGCAGATGATCTTCCACCGCGACCTGGAAGCCAGCCTGAAGGTGTGCAGCCAGTGCGGCCACCACATGCGGGCCGACTCCGAGGAGCGCCTGCTGTGGACCTTCGACGAGGACTCCTACACCCGCATCGAACTGCCCAAGCCGGTGGCCGATCCGCTGCGCTTCCGCGATTCCAAACGCTACCAGGATCGCCTGAAGGAAGCGCGGGAGAAGACCCACCTCGATGACGCCATCGTCGTCGCCCACGGCACCATCGGCGGCGAGAAGGCCGTCGTCGCGGTCATGGAGTTCGGCTTCATCGGCGGCTCCATGGGCGCCGCCGTCGGCGATGCCATCGTCGCCGCCGCCCGGCTCGCGGTGCTGCAGCAGGCGCCGCTGATCGTCTTCACTGCCTCGGGCGGCGCGCGCATGCAGGAGGGTGCGATCTCGCTGATGCAGATGCCGCGCACCGTCATCGCCACCCGTCTGGTCAAGGACGCCGGCCTGCCGTTCATCGTCGTGCTGACCGACCCCACCACCGGCGGCGTCACCGCCAGCTTCGCCATGCTCGGCGACATCCAGATCGCCGAGCCCGGCGCCATGATCGGCTTCGCCGGCGCCCGCGTCATCGAGCAGACGGTGCGCGAGATCCTGCCGGAAGGCTTCCAGCGCGCCGAATACCTGCTGCAGCACGGCATCATCGATATGGTGGTCAAGCGGTCCGAGATGAAAGCCACCCTCGCCCGCGTCATCGGCCTGCTGCGCCCGCCGGAGGTGGCGGCGGCCGCGTGACCGACGCCATCGACCGGATCGCCGCCCGCCTCGAGAAACTGCATCCGCGGCTGATCGACCTCAGCCTGGACCGCCTGCGCGACCTGCTGGCGAAGCTCGGCCATCCGGAACAGCGCCTGCCGCCGGTGGTCCACGTCGCCGGCACCAACGGCAAGGGCAGCACCTGCGCCTTCCTCCGCGCCATGGCCGAGGCCGCGGGGCAGCGCGCGCATGTCTACACCTCGCCGCATCTCGTCAGCTTCAGCGAACGCATCCGCATCGCCGGGAGGCTGGTCGAGGACGACCGCCTGGTCGCCGCGATGGAACGGATCGAGCAGGTCAACGCCGGCGCGCCGATAACCGTCTTCGAGGTCATCACCGCCACCGCCTTCGACCTGTTCGCCGCCACGCCCGCCGACATCTGCGTCCTGGAGGTCGGCCTGGGCGGCCGCGGCGACGCCACCAACGTCATCGAGGCGCCGGCCGCCTGCGCGATCACCTCGATCTCGCTGGATCACCGCGAGTTGCTGGGCCCGACGGTCGAGATCATCGCCGGCGAGAAGGCCGGCATCATCAAGCCGGGCGTGCCGGTGATCGTCGGCGCGCAGCCGCCCGAGGTCCGGCGCGTCCTGCTGGACCACGCGGTCGCGCTGGGGGCGCCGGTGCGGATGCGCGGCCGCGATTGGGACATCGCCGCCACGCGCTCTGGCCTGGCCTACAGCGACCCGGCGGGAAACTTCGAGACTCCGGCGCCGTCGCTGCCCGGGCTGTTCCAGCACGACAACGCCGGCATCGCCATCGCCGCGCTGCGGGCGGCGCGGCTGCCGCACCGGCCGGAGGGCCTGGCGCACGCCGAATGGCCGGCCCGGCTGCAGCGCCTGCACGGCCGGCTGGCGCATCTGCTGCCGCCGGACTGGGAACTCTGGCTCGACGGCGGCCACAATCCCGGCGCCGGCCTCGTCCTCGCCGAGCATCTCCGCGCCTGGGCCGATCGGCCGGTGCATCTGGTGGTGGGGATGAAGCAGGCGAAGGATTCGGCGGAGTTCCTGCGGCCGCTGCTGCCGCTGGTGGCGTCCGTTTGGGCGGTGCGGGAGCCGGACCAGCACGCCGCGCTGCCGGTGGAGGCGATCGTCGCCGCCTCGAATGGCATCGCCCGCCCCGGGCCGCGCGTGGCGGATGCGCTGGCGAACAGTCCACGCACCGGCGGCGCCGCACGGGTGCTGATCTGCGGCAGCCTGTACCTGGCGGGCGAGGTCCTGAAGCTGGACCGGTAGGGGCAAGGCGACCGCGGCCGTGCGCTGTCCGCCATGGTCGTGCTCTCTCGTCCTGGCCGAGTCCCTATGCTTACAGGATAAGCGAACCAGTGGAGCAAGGGCTTCTCCCTATCGTCATGGCCGGGCGTGTCCCGGCCATCTGCGCTTCAACGACGGGGGGCGGATGGCCGGGACACGCCGGGCCATGCCGGTGCGGGAACGGTCATGATGGTGAGGGAACGCTCCCACCCATGGCGATGGGGAGACGACCCTGATCCGCCGGTCCGCTATCCCCGTACGCGCCGCCACGCCCCCGCCTCGACCCGGCAGACACCGGCCCGGGAAATTATTGCCACACCCCATGATAAATTTTTGATCCAGTTCCGATCTGCCGCCCTGCATCCGAAGCCTCCCACGCGCGTTATGCGCACAGGTCGATGCCGGCCGGTGCAAGTCCGGTGGCAGCCGAGACAAGGAGCCACGCATGAAGTCTCTCCTCACTCTGGTCACGCTGGCGTTGACCGCATTGATGCTTGAAGAGAAAGCCCGCCAAGTGGCGGGCGATGCGCATGAAGCCTATGGCGAGGTTGCCGCGCAGGCGCGGGAAGCCAGGAAAACCCTGGTCCAGCAGGTCGAGCAGCAGCCGTTGATCTCGATGCTGGTGGCCGGCGGCATCGCCTATGCCCTGGCGTCGGTGATCCCGGCGCGCGGCTAGACCAGACGCAACGTCACATTAAACAGAGGGAACAAACGGCATGTCCATCATCGCCTGGCTCATTCTCGGCCTGATCGCCGGCTTCATCGCCAGCAAGATCGTCAACAAGACCGGGGAAGGCATTATCCTCGACATCGTGCTCGGCATCGTCGGCGCCTTCGTGGGCGGCTTCCTGTTCTCGTTCTTCGGTGCCGCGCCGGTCACGGGATTCAACATCTACAGCATCATTGTTGCAGTCATCGGCTCCATCGTGGTGCTGGTGATCTACCACGCGATCGCCGGCCGCTCCGGCACGACGACCTACTGAACAGACGAACCCCGGCACCGGTCGCCCGGCGCCGGGGTTTTTCATGCCTGCGGCCAACCGTTACAGGTTGCCGGCGATCCATTCCTTCAGCTTGCCCTTCGGCAGCGCGCCCACCTGGGTCGCCGCCGGCTTGCCGTCCTTGAACAGGATCAGCGTCGGGATGCCCCGCACCGCGAACTGGTTCGGCGAGGCCGGGTTGTTGTCGATATCGACCTTCGCCACGGTCAGCTTGCCGGCGAATTCACCCGCGAGTTCCTCGATCGCCGGAGCGATCATCTTGCACGGGCCGCACCACTCGGCCCAGAAATCCACCAGCACCGGGCCGGTCTTGCTCGCCTCGACCACATCGGTGTCGAAGCTCTGGTCCGTCACAGCAACCGTGTTCTCGCTCATTCTCAGGCCTTCCAGGTTTCAGTTACGGGAAAGTTGGGATTGCCGGCCACGGCGGTCAAGCATCATCGCGCGCATGGCCGGGGTCATGCCGATCGAGCAGGCCGTCCGGTAGCACGGCCACCGTGACGCCGTGCGTCCAGACCAGTGCGCAGCGCACTGTCTGGCCAGGGAAAATCGGCCGCAGCAGCGCCCGGTAGGAGGCCATCTGCCGCAGGTACATCACCGGCGTGTCCTCCACCCGCGCGGGCGGGCGGCGGTTGGTCTTGAAATCCGCCACCAGCACCTGGTCGTCCAGCACCACCAGGCGATCGACCACGCCGGAGACGACGACGTCCGCCACGACGCCGGTCAGCGGCACCTCCGCCCGCCCTTCCGGCCCGAACAGCGGCGACAGGCCGGGGTGCGTCATCACCGCGACGATCTCATCGGCGATCCGCGCCGCCTCGCCCTCCGGCAGGCTGTGGGCGGGCTTGTCGAGGAAGCGCAGCGCCGCCGCGTGCCAGTCCTCGGCCGGCAGCGCCGGCAGGTGCTGCAGCAGCGTATGGATCAGCTGCCCGCGGCGGAACCGGTTGCCGCCGGGATCGCGCTTCGGGAACGGCGACTCCGCCGCCGGGATCGAGCCCAGCTCCGCCCCCTCCGGGCGGCTGGGCGCCAGCGGCAGCGGGCGCGGCGGCTCGGGCGGCGGCGGTGACGGCAACCAGGCGGGCGCGGCGCCAACCCAGTGCGGCAGCGCCACGGCCGCATCGGCGCGCACCGCGGCGGACAGCGTTTCGGGGGGAAGAGTTTGCGGCGAGCGCAGCCACATCCGCTCGCCCTCCCACGGGCCGAACGGCGCGCGCTCGGCGTTCAGCGTCTCGAAGCCGTGCCGCACCAGGCTGTGCCAGCACTCATCCTTCGGCGCGTTGCGGCCCTGCCAGCCGCAGACCAGCAGGCGGTCCTCGGCGCGGGTCAGGGCGACATACAGCAGTCGGTTGTGCTCCTCCATCTGCCGCCGCCGCCCGGCGAGGCGAAGCTTTTCCAGTTCCTTACAGCGGAACTCCCGCCGCGGCGCCCACAGCGGCACGCTGCGGCCGGTCGCCGTGTCGTCGGCCCAGACGATCGCGGCATCGTCCACCGGCAGCGCCGCGGTGTCCGGCAACACGACCAGCGGCGCCTGCAAGCCCTTGGCGCCATGCACGGTCATGATCCGCACCTGGTTGCCGGCGGTTTCCGGCTCCCGCTTCACCTCGGCGCCGGACTGGCGCAGCCAGTGCAGGAAGCCCTGCAACGACGGCGGGTGCCGCCCGGCATAGGTCAGCGCGGCGTTGAGGAATTCGTCCACCGGTTCCGCCGCCTCCGCCCCCAGCCGGGCGAACAGCCGTGCCCGGCCGCCCAGCGGCCCCAGCGCCTCGGAGAACAGCGCATACGGGGACACATAGTCGGCGCGGCCGAGCAACTGGGCAAAGAATCGCGCCGCCCGGCCGAAAACCGGGCTTTCCCCCGCCCGCTCGCGCAGCGCGTCCCACAAGGGGCCGCGCCGGCCGATGGCCAGTTCGCCAAGTTCGTCGTCCGTCAGGCCGCCCAGCGGGCTGGTCAGCAGGCAGGCGAAGCTCAAATCGTCCGAGGGCAGCAGCAGCGCGTCGCCCAGCGCCATCAGGTCCTGCACCGCCGGCTGGTCGGTCAGCACCATCCGGTCCAGCCCCGCCACTGCCACGCCGCGCGCCTTCAGCGCCCGCACCAGCGCGCGGGCAAACGCGTCGCGGCGGCGCACCAGGATCAGCACGTCGCCGGCAGTCAGCGGACGCCCCTTGCTCTCCAGCGGCACCGAGCCGTCGGTCTGCTGCGCGATCCAGGTTGCCAGCGCATCCGCCAGAAGCTGCCGGGCAGAGGTCTGCCCCTGGTTCTGCGCCGGCACCGTCCACGGCGTGTGCGATGCCGGCTCGGGGCACGGCGCCAGTGGCCAGAACTCCACCAGGCCGGCGTGCCCGGCGCGATCGGCGAAGTGCGCCAGGGTTTCGTCCTTCCCCACCACGCCCGGGCGGGCCAGATCATGGGTGAACACCGCATCCACCAGCGCCAGCACCGGCGCGGTGGAGCGGAACGACACGTCCAGCCCGACATCGCGGAACACATGGCCCGACAGCGTCACCCGATCGGCCAGCTGCTGGTGGGAGCGGTCGAACTCCGCCGCGTCGGCGCCCTGGAAGGAGTAGATCGACTGCTTGCGGTCGCCCACCGCGAACACCGTGCGGACGCAGTCGCGGGTGCCGAAGCCGGCGAAGAATTCGTCGGTCAGGGCGTGGGCGATGCGCCATTGCTGCGGCGCGGTGTCCTGCACCTCGTCCAGCAGCAGGTGGTCCAGGCCGCCGTCCAGTTTATAAAGTACCCAGGCGGCGCCAGGGTCATACAGCAGCGTGCGGGTGCGGTCGATCAGGTCGTCGTAGTCCAGCAGCCCCGCCTCTTCCTTCCGCTGGGCATAACCGCCGGCGACCGGGCCGGCCAGCGTCGCCAGCGCGCTCGACACCGCGGCGAGGCGCAGCGCGCGGCGGGAGTCGTCGATCCGGATAATGCGCTCGGCTTCCTCCAGATAGCGGTCCAGCACGTCGGGGACAGTGGAGAACGCCTTGCCGACGAGCGTCGAGGCGGCACAGCATTCGCCATCCTTCTTCAGGAAAAACCCAGACCAATTGGTCCAGCTCTGACAGCGCCTGTCGGCCGTCTGGCCGAGCCAATCCAGGATGCCCTCGGCGCGTTCCCTCACCGTTTTCGGGCAGTTCCCCAGCACCTGCCGGGCCGCATCCCGCAGCGCCGCCTCGCCCAGCCACGTGACGGAGTCCGCGATCAGCGCCTCCTCATCGGTGACCGAGACGCCCAGCACCCGGCACTGCGCCCGCTGCAGGTCCTCGCCCAGCAGCAGCGCCTGTTGCAGCCGCAGGCGGTCGGTCTGTAACGTCCGCACGTGCCGGCCGAACTGGTCCGCCGACGACAGCCCGGCCAGGGTCCGCAGGGCCAGCAGCATCGCCGGGGTAGTTGCGGCCCCCAGCATGTCCTCGCGCGCGGCGGTCAGCGCGTCGTCGGCGTCGCGGTCGTCCACCAGTTGGAAATGCGGAGAAATCGCCGCCTCCAGCGGGAAGCGGCGCAGCAGCGACTGGCTGAAGGCGTGGATGGTGCCGATGCGCATGCCGCCCGGCAGGTCCAGCACCTTGGTGAACAGCGCCCGCGCCGCCCGGCAGGCGTCCTCCGTCGGCTCGACATGCAGGCGGCGCAGCGCCTCGGACAGGTCCGCCGGCGTCATCGTCACCCAGCGGCCGAGCGTCCGCTGCAGGCGCAGCGCCATTTCCGCTGCCGCCGCCTTGGTGAAGGTCAGGCACTGGATGCGCGACGGTTCCGTCCCGGCCAGCATCAGCCGCAGCAGGCGGTCGGTCAGCAGCTTGGTCTTGCCCGACCCGGCCGAAGCGGCGACGAACGCCGACACCGCCGGGTCCGAGGCCAGGATCTGCGCCCGGTTGGCCCGCTCGCGCGCGGTTTCCGGCAGGGCGTCAGTCATCGGCGTCCCCCGCGGCGGACCATTCCGCCACCCGGGCCAGTTGCGCGTAGTCCGAGAAGCGCGGCGCCAGGCCGGGGTTCGGGCAGGACAGGTAGGCGCGGTCCGGCTGGTCGAACGCGTCGATCAGGTCGCACAGCCGATCCCTGGCGTCGCGCACGGCGAGGGCGAGGTTGGCGGGGGTTTTCTTGAACAGCGCCGTCTCGTCCCCGGGATCGAGGCCGCCGGTCAGGTGCCAGTAGATCAATTCCCCCGTCTCGCCACCCAGATCGGCGCCGAAGCCGTGCTCGGCGGCGATCACCGCCTCCAGCAGCAGCTGCGGCGCCAGGCCCAGCTCCACCTCTTTCTGCGACGGCGGCGTGCCGGTCTTGTAGTCGAGGATCGACAGCGTGCCGTCGGCATGGCGCTCGATCCTGTCGGCGCGGCAGGTCAGGCGGAACACGCCGCCGGGACGCGCAAGGTCGATGGCGCCGGAGACTTCGGTGGCGATGGCGGCCGGCTGGCGGGTGGCGCGGCGCGTGGTCTCGGTTTCCACGACCCAGCCGGCGATGCGCTCCAGCCGCGGCGTCCACCAGGCCTGCAACGCCTGGCGCAGTTCGGCCGCCGCCAGCGCCTTTTCCATGGCGGCGCGGAGTTCCTGCGCGGCATCGGCCGGCCAGGCAGTGCCATGCGTCTTGAGGAAGCGGTGCAGGCCGTCATGCACCAGCGTTCCGTAGTCGAAGGCGTCGGTCGCTTCCTCCAGCGGGCGGAGGGCTTCCAACTTGAGGATATGGCGGGCGTAGATAGCGTACGGGTCGCGCAGCCAGGTCTCGATCGCGGTGACGCTGAGGGTGCGCGGCCGAAGGTGGACCGGGGGGCACGGCCGCGGCGGCCGGACCGGGTTCGGCGGCCCCGGGGGCAGATCGAGGGCGCGCGCCCAGGCGACGGCCGGGTGGATCGGCAGTTGGGTGGTTGGGGGTTCGACGCTGGGGTTGCCGGCTAATCCAGACGTGTGGCTGAACACCGCCGTCCGGCTGATGGACGAGGCGCGCCGCGTCGCCCCCTTCCCGTCATGGCCCGGCTTGTCCGGGCCACCTGTCGCGGCACGTGCCGGCGGCGATGGCCCGGACAAGCCGGGCCATGACGATGTACCATCCGGCCACGACAATGAACCCTCCGGCCGCGATGCCGCGGCGGGCGAGACAGCCGCACGGACACCTCCCGCCACGCTGTTCCGCCCCGCCAGGAACATATCCAGCCGCGTCAGCCAGCGCGCCGGCACCGCCGGAGCGTTATCGCGGCGCACCGGGCAGGACAGCACCACCCGCCGCGCCGAGCAGCACGCCGCCAGGAAATCATGCGCCGCCTGGCCCACGCTCTCCTCCGGCGCCGGCAGGCCGATGCGGGTGCGCATCGGGCGCGACAGCCAGGGGCCGGGATCGGGCATCGGCGGCCAGACCGATTCCGTCAGGCCGCCCAGCACCACCAGATCGACCGATTGCAGCCGTGCCTCCAGCAGGCCCCAGATGAAGATGCGCGGATGCTCGAACCCGCCGCGCCCGCGCAGCGCCCGGCGGCTGCGCACCACCTCGCCCTCCAGCACCGCGTCCAGCAGCCCGGGCAACACGCCGCGCTTCAGGTCCGGCAGCAGCCCTACCGCCGCCTGCACCTCCGCCAGGTGCGCCGCCAGCGCCTCGCCTTCCTCGTTGGCCCACAGCCGGGCGGGGCCCTCGGCATCCGGGGTCTTCGCCAGGCGCTCCGCCGACTCGATCATCGCGGCCAGCGCTTCTGCGGCCGGGATTTCCATCGCCGTCTCGAAGCGCAGCAGCGGTTCCAGGCTGTGCTCCAGCCGCGCCAGGAACGCAGCCGTCTGCGACCCTGCGCCCGCCTCGCGATCGACCACCTTGCGCAGCCCCTTCGTGCCGCCCATCGGCTTGGGTCCGCGCAGGCACAGCCGCTCCAGCGTGCGCGCCGCCTCGCGGCAGGCCAGCGTGGACATCCCCGCCGCCGCCAACGGATGCTTCAGCAGCGCCAGCAGCGGCACCGGCGCCAGCTCCGTGGCCACCGCATGCACCAGCAGGCGCAGGAACACGGCGGGCGGCGTGTCGGCCAGCTTCTCTCCGGCGCTGTCGTCGGCGACGATGCCGAAGCGCAGCAGCGCGGCCGAGACCCGCGCCGCCAGCTCCCGGTCCGGCGTCACCAGCGCCGCCTGCGCGCCGGGAGTCTCCAGCGCCTCCCGCAGCACCAGCGCGATCGCCTGCGCCTCCTGCTGCTGGTCCGCCGCGTCCAGCCGCGACAGGCCCTCCAGCGACACCGTCTCCGGGTCGAGCCAGTCATGCAGCGCATCCGACGGCAGCAGCACGCGCGACAGCAGCGGGAAGCGCGAGCGCGGCACGGTCTGCGGCGCGTCCCCAGGCCAGAGTTGCACGTCGCCGCGGGTGGCATCCAGCTCCGCCAGCAGCCGCGACAGCCCGGCCTGGGCATGGCACGGTTCCAACGTCGCCCAGGCTTCGTCGTCCATCACCATGTCGAGCTGCGGCAGCACCACCTGCCCCATCGGCAGCCGCGCCACCACGCGCAGCAGCCGCGCCACCGCCGGGATGCCCGCGGTGGTGCCGGCGATCAGGATCGGATAATCGGGCGGATTGTCCTCCCAGGCCCGCGCCTGCGCCTCCAGCAGCGCCACCTGCCGGGCGGCCGGGTTCATCACGCCGTTGTCGCCCAGCCAGTCGGGCCACAGGCCGGTGACGATGTGCAGGAATTTCAGGATCTGCGACCAGTGCCCGGCATATTCCGGGTCCGCCGCGTCGGGCAGGCATTGCGGCAGGCGGCAGCCGACACGCTCGGCCTCGTCCATCAGCAGCGCCAGTTCGCGCGCCAGCAGCCAGGCCCTGTCGGCGGACCGCGGCGCGCCGCTCTGGCCGTTCAGCGCCAGGATCAGCCGGGTCAGCGCCGCCAGCCGCTGCATCGGCTCGACCGGCGGCGGCAAATCGAGCGTCCCGGCCAGCGCCAGCGGCGCCTCGTCCAGCGCCCCCAGGGCGGCGATGCGCGGCAGCAGCATCGGCCGCCCGTCGCCGACGCGCAGGAACGCGTCCGCCAGCGCCCGGGCCGAGCGCCGCGTCGGCAGCAGGATCAGCCCGCGGCTGACGGTTAAAGGATCATCACCGCGCGCCAGCCAGCCGCGCGCGATGGCTTCGAGAAAAGGGAGGTGCGGCGAAACCGTGAAGAGGTTCAGCGCCACGGCCAACGGGCGTCGCCGGTGACGCCCGCCTCCAGGATCTGCTCGGCTTCCGCCAGGTCCGCGGGCGTGGACAGGTGGAACCAGATGCCGTCATGCACCACGGCGCGGATCCGCCCGGTCTCCAGCGCGACGTCCCAGGCGCGGTTCATGCTGAACGGACCCTCGGGCATGCCGGCCAGCAGCCGCGGATGCAGCACCTGCACGCCGGCGAAGATGTAGGGCACGACCTCGCGCTCCCGCCGCCGCCGCGGCCTGCCCCATTTGTCCAGGGCGAAGTCGCCGTAGCCGACATCCGCATGGACATGCGAGGTGCGATGCAGCAGCAGCACGGCATCCACCGACTCGTCGAACGACCCGGCCAGGCGACGCAGCGCCATGATCGGCCCGTTCAGCCAGAACGCGTCGCCGTTGATGACGAAGAACGGGTCCGGGCCCAGCACTTTCAGCGCCGCGCGCACCCCGCCGCCGGTTTCCAGCAGGTTTTCCTCGCGCAGCAGCACGGTGCGCGGCGGCAACGGCCGCTGCGCCAGGTGCGCGGCCACCCGGTCGGCCTGCCAGTAGGCGTTGACCGCGGCGGTCTCGACCCCGGCGGCAACCAGGTGATCCAGCGCGTGGTCAAGCAGGGCGCGGCCGCCAAGCGTCAGCAACGGTTTCGCGGTGGTTTCGGTCAGCGGCCGCATCCGGGTGCCGAGGCCGGCGGCCAGAACCATGGCGGAGCGCGGGAAAATAGTCATGCTCAAAGTCCTGGCTTCAAGGCGGGTGGGTTGCCGCGCTCGGCGGCCGGTATCCAATGGTTCAGGGCGCGAGCCAGCGGTTCCGCCGCCGGCTGGCGCAGCGCGTCGTCCAGCAGGCGCCATGTCCTCGGCCCGTAGGCGAGGTATTGCGGCCGGTTGTCGCGCAGGGCAAGCCTCACCCACTGGCAGGCGACACGAAGATGCCGTTGTGCGGCACAGACGCCATAGGCGATGCGGAACCGGTCCGGATCCAGCTCGGGCCGCGCCGCCAGGTAGCGGCCGATGGCGCGCTGCTGGACGGCGGCGGGAATGTCGCGGCGGGCGTCCTGCAGCAGCGAGACGAGGTCATAGGCGGGATGGCCGAGGGCGGCGCCCTGGAAGTCGATGATGCCGACGCGGTTGGCGCCGCTGCGCCGCGGCAGCCAGAGCAGGTTGCCGGCGAAGTAGTCGCGATGCACCAGGCAGGGCGACTCGGCGCCCAGCGGTTCCAGCATCGCCGCCAGCGCCGCCGCCACCGCGTCGCGGGCTGCCGCGGGCGGTTGGATGCCAAAGCGTGCCGGCCACCACCAGTCGAACAGCGTGCCGAGCGCGGTGGTGGCCATGGCGGCGGCGTCCCAAGGGGGCAGGCCGGCGGGCAGGCCGGCGGGCAGGCCGGCGGGCGGGGCGGCGCGCTGCAGCACGACCAGGGCATCGACCGCGGCGTCGAACAGCGGCTCCGGCGGGTGGCCGGCGTCGAGCAGGGTGGACAGCAGGTCGTCGCCGAAATCCTCCTCCAGCACCAGGCCGGCGGTTTCGTCGGCGGCGATGATGCGGGGGACGGACAGGCCGATGCCGCACAGATGGGCGGCGATGCGCAGGAACGGCCGGACGTCCTCGGGCGGCGGCGCGTCCATCAGCACAGCGGGCGGGTTGCCGCGCATCCGCAGGTAGCGGCGGAAGCTGGCATCCTGGGCGAGCGGTCCGGCGTCGCTCGGGGCGTAGCCGGCGCGGGTGAGGAAGACGGCGATGTGCTCGTCGCGCGTCATGTGTTCGGGTGCCCATCGGCGTGGCCGGCCTCGTCTTTATCGTCATGGCCGGGCGTGTCCCGGCCATCCGCGCTTCGACGGCGGGGGGTGGATGGCCGGGACACGCCCGGCCATGACGGTGAGGGCGGGGCTGACCGCCCCAACGGTGAGGGCGGGGCTGACCGCCCCAACGGTGAGGACGGCGCCGACTGCCCCGACGGTGAGAGCGCGGGTGGCTGCCACGATGGTGAGGACGGGGATGGCCGCCCCGATGGGCCAGGCGACATGGCAACGACTGGACCAACCCGCTCCGCCCACCCGGTCAGCGTCGCCTCCCGCGCCTCCCCTTCCCCCAGCCGGAATGCAATCACCAGCGCATCCGCCGGCCGCAGCGGGCCGAGTCGATCCGGCCATTCCACCAGCACGATCCCGTCGCGGGCGTCGTCCCAGTCCAGTTCCGCCAGGGAATCGGACCCATCCAGCCGCCACAAATCATAGTGAAAGACCGGACCAATCTTCGTCTCGTAGGTCTGCACCAGCGTGAAGGTCGGGCTCGGCACCTCCAACACCGGATCACCGGACGCGGCGCGCAGGAACGCCCGGGCGAACGCCGTCTTGCCCGCGCCCAGGTCGCCCTCCAGCAGGATGCTGTCTCCCGGCTTCGCCAATCCCGCCAGGCGCGCGGCCAGCGCCTCGGTTGCCGACAGATCGGCCAGGGCGACGGTGCGGGATGACGGCGCGGACATCGTGCTTATTTGCCTCACTGCCGGAGTCGCGCACAATGGGCGATGACTTCGGGTTTGTTGACCACCTTGCCCATGCTACAGGAACGCCACACATCGCTACTTTGGAAGACCGATGAACCAGCACAGCACCGCCGCCAGCATCCAACGTTTCTTTTCCGCCCCGCTGGCGGAAACCGATCCGGAACTGGATGCCGCCATCCGGCATGAGCTTCGCCGCCAGCAGGACGGCATCGAGCTGATCGCGTCCGAGAACATCACCTCCGCCGCCGTGCTGGAGGCGCAGGGCTCGGTGCTGACCAACAAGTACGCGGAAGGCTACCCCGGCCGCCGCTACTACGGCGGCTGCATGTATGTCGATGTCGCCGAAACCCTGGCGATCGAGCGGGCGAAGCAGCTGTTCAACTGCGCCTTTGCCAACGTCCAGCCGAATTCCGGCTCGCAGGCCAACCAGGCGGTGTTCTTCGCCCTGCTGCAGCCCGGCGACACCATCCTGGGCATGAGCCTCGCCGCCGGCGGCCACCTGACGCACGGCGCCGCGCCGAACCAGTCCGGCAAGTGGTTCCACGCCGTCCAGTATGGCGTGCGCCGGGAAGACGGCCTGCTGGACTACGACGAACTGGAAAGCCTCGCCCGCGCCGAGAAGCCGAAGCTGATCATCGCCGGCGGCTCGGCCTATCCGCGCTTCATCGACTTCGCGCGCATCCGCAAGGTGGCGGATGAAGTCGGCGCGTACTTCATGGTGGACATGGCGCACTTCGCCGGCCTGGTCGCAGCCGAGCTGTTCCCCAGCCCGCTGCCGCATGCGCATGTCGTCACCACCACCACGCACAAGACCCTGCGCGGCCCGCGCGGCGGCATGGTGCTGTGCAACGACCTGGAAATCGGCAAGAAGATCAACTCCGCCGTGTTCCCCGGCCTGCAGGGCGGCCCGCTGATGCACGTCATCGCCGGCAAGGCGGCGGCGTTCGGCGAGGCGCTGCAGCCGGAGTTCCGCGACTACCAGAAGGCGGTGCAGGACAACGCCCGCGTGCTGGCGGAAACCCTGAAGCAGCGCGGCCTGGACATTGTCAGCGGCGGCACCGACAGCCACCTGATGCTGGTCGACCTGCGGCCGAAGCGCGTCACCGGCAAGGCGGCCGAGGCCAGCCTGGAGCGTGCCCACATGACCGCCAACAAGAACGCCATCCCGTTCGATCCCGAGAAGCCGGCGGTCACCTCCGGCATCCGCCTGGGCACCCCGGCCGGCACCACGCGCGGCTTCGGCGCCGAGGAGTTCAAGCAGATTGGTATGATGATCGACGACGTCATCGAGGGGTTGAGCCGATCCAATGACGGGTCGAACTCCACAGTGGAGGAAACCGTCGGCGCCAAGGTGAAGGAACTCTGCGCCCGCTTCCCGCTGTATCCCGGGCTCTGAGGCTCCATGCGCTGCCCGTTCTGCGGCTTCGACGACACCCAGGTGAAGGACAGCCGTCCCACCGAGGACAACGGCGCCATCCGCCGTCGTCGGTTCTGCGGCAATTGCGGACAGCGCTTCACCACCATCGAGCGGGTGCAGCTGCGCGAGCTGACGGTGGTGAAGTCGGACGGCCGGCGGGTGCCGTTCGACCGCGACAAGCTGGCTCGGTCGATCCGCATCTCGCTGCGCAAGCGGCCGATCCAGGAGGAGCGGATCGAGCGGATCGTCAATTCGGTGGTGCGGCAGCTCGAGGCGTCGGGCGACAGCGACATCCCCAGCAAGCAAATCGGGGAGCTGGTGATGGACACGCTGAAGGAACTGGATAAGGTGGCCTATGTCCGGTTCGCCAGCGTGTACCGGAATTTCCGTGAGGCGAAGGACTTTGAGGAATTTGTCGGGGGGCTGGGCCAGGGCCAGGCGCCAGAGGAACAGTAGGGTGGCCGCCGCGGCCGTTCTCTCACCGTCATGGCCGGGCGTGCCCCGGCCATCCGCGCTTCGACGACGGGGGGCGGATGGCCATGATGATGGGGCGACGACCTGGCATGAGAGGGCGACCACCTGTCGCCGCCCGTCCTATACCGGAGCCGTGCGGTGAGCGGCACGCCCGTTCTTTCTCCGTCATGGCCGGGCTTGTCCCGGCCATCCGCGCTGCGACGGTGGGGGGTGGATGGCCGGGACACGCCCGGCCATGACGAAACGTGGTGACCCCACCCGCCCAACCGCCCCACA
>NZ_NHRY01000222.1 GCF_002937115.1 Rhodopila globiformis
ACATGGTCTTCCGCGATGACGAGTGCCGCGTCCGGACAGACCATGCCCCGGCCAATTTCGCCGCCATCAAGCACATGGCGCAGAACCTGCTCCGCAATGCACCCGGGAAGAGTTCATTGCGCAGCAGCCGCAAGGCGGCCGGCTGGGATGATGATTTTCTCGCCAGCCTCGTTGTCAGGTAATTTTTTCGCCCGATTACCCTGCGTCCGTGGCGTGGTGGCTGCAGGCGCGCACCACGTACGTATCGTCGTAGGGACTGGCCGGGCGGCTGGCGATCTTGAACTTGCCGCCCGGCACCAGCTTGCCGAATCGGGTCGCGCCCTCGAACAACTGGGCGCGCACCTCGGTGGCTTCCAGCTCCCATTGTGAGCGGTCGCTGACGGTGCCGCTGTCGAACGTCACCGCCGGCCAACGGAAGTCGTCGCGCTGGGCGCTGCCTCCGGTCGTCAGCGTGGTCGGCTTTTCCGCCTCCAGCAGCGTGTCGGGATTGGCCGGGTCGTAGTCGCGCAGCTTCATCTTGCCGCGCGCGGTGTGCACCGGCCGCGACCAGTCGGTGACACAGGTGGCGTCGCTGGCGCCGCCCAGGTGCAGCGAGGCGCCGTCGATGTCCTGGAACGCGCTGTTCTGGTTGGCGACGATCAGGGTGTGCGCCGAGGCCGTGTGTTCGAAGAAATAATAGTACCCCTCCTCCTCCATCAGCCGGGTGGCGAAGGCCAGGTCGGTTTCGTTGAACTGGACAGTGTATTCGCGCGTCGCGCCCGAGGGAATGACCGAGTAGTCGGTCAGCCCGGCATCGCTGAACAGGGTCTCGAGGATGTCCGCGGTGGATTGTTCCTGGAACACCCGGCAGTCCATGGTCTGGGCGAGGAACCACAGCCGCGGCACCAGCACCAGGTGATAGACGTAGTATTCGTCGCTGGACTGGCCGCGGACGCCACCGTGGCTGCTGAGGCTCTGGACGATTCCATGGAAATAACGGATCGGCGCGCCGTCCGCCTGCAAGGCGACGCAGGCAGGCTGGTTGAGCAGCGAATCGGGGTCGATGGCGCCATTCTGGCTGACGACGTGGACGTCGAAGAAGAAGGTCTGGCTGATGCCCTCCTGCGCCGAGAGGAAGGTGGGAATCAGCACGTCCGCCCCCAGCGGAGAGGTCATGGTCAGCGTGGCGGCGGCGCGCGTCCAGGTGGGCATGGTCAACCGGCCCGTTGCTGCGCCAGGCCACGGAAAATCGATTGTCCCGCCGAATGGTTAATCACGTGTGCCCATTCCACCCCCGATCGGTGAAGGACCGCCGGGTCGCCGTCAGAGCACGCTCCCCGGCCCGGCTGTCCATGGCAAGCTCATTCAGATGACGGAACGACTATAGCGGGATGGGCTCCGGTTGAACAAGCGGCTACCGGTACGGCCTGTCTATCGAAACTGTTTGTACGGCCGCCGCGGGGGCGGTATCGTGCCGGCTGCGTCCGCCGGCCGGATGGATGCCTGCGGGCCGCGGCGGCGCCGGGATGAACAGGACGGAAAGCACGACAGCGCATGATCACGCTCGACACCGGCCTGCTGCGCCGCATCGCCCCGGCCTTCAAGGGCAGGCGGGCCATCCGCCAGGCATCGATCATCGGCGCCATCGGCCCGGTGCCGGGCGAGACGCTGGCGAAACACGCGATCTGGGCGGGCCTGCGGGCGGCGCATTTCCTGGCGCACACCTGCCACGAATCGGACGGCTTCTGCACCACCGAGGAATATGCCGACGGCAAGGCCTATGAAGGCCGCGACGACCTGGGCAACACAAGGCCGGGCGACGGCGTCCGCTACAAGGGCCGCGGGCTGATCCAGTTGACCGGGCGAAGCAATTACGCGGCCTATGGCAAGATCCTCGGCCTCGACCTCGTGGCCAGGCCGGAGATCGCCGCCGAACCGAAAACGGCGCTGCTGATCGCCTGCGAATTCTGGACACAGCACAAGCTGAACGCACTCGCCGACAAGGACGACCTCATCCGCATCACCCGCCGCATCAACGGCGGACTGAACGGCCTGGCCGATCGGCGCGAGCGGCCGGCACGGGCGAAGCTGGCGCTCGGACTGATCATGCCGAAGGCCACCGGGCAGCATCCGGCGCACCGCCACGCGGATCAGGTAGCCGTGACGTCCGACATCCAGGCGGCGCTGCGGCTGTGGGGCCTGCCGATACCGCTCGACGGCGATTTCGGCCCCGTGACGCGGCGCGCGGTGGAGCAGTTCCAGCACGCCAACGGGCTGATCCCGGATGGCATTGTCGGCGCGCAGACCTGGGCAACGCTGATGCTGATGCGATGATGATGATAATGATCCCGCGACATCGGGGCCGGCTGCCCTGGCTGCTGCCCACCGCGCGCACAGGAGGCGGAAACGGCCTGCCGCGGCCGAGGGCCACACCGTCACGGCACGGACGAGTCCGGCCATGACGAAGGAGGAACGCTCCCGGGGATCCGGCAAACGCCTGGTTTGCCGGTTGTTTCCAAAGCGGATGCATCCCCTGGCGCTGATCCCGGCTGTCCTGCTGGCCCTGGCCCACCCTGCTGCCGCCGCGTGCGATCCGCCGGTGGCTGTCCGGTTCGCGGCCGGCGCGTCTTCGGCCGAACTCGCGGGTGGCATCCCGCGCGGCAGCCTCGATTGCTTCACCGTCACGGCGCGCTCTGGCCAGCATCTGGCAGTGTCGCAGCGCCCGGCGGCCGGGCCGTCCAACATCGTGATGCAGATCTACAAACCGGGCTGGAAGATCACCCGGACCGATGACGGGCCCGAAATCGCGGCGCACGCCTTGCCAGGCGCCGGCGAGGGCGAGGACGCAAAAAGCTGGTACGGCCGGCTGCCGGCGAGCGGGACGTATCTCCTGGTCATCGGCACCACCCGGGGCGGCGGCGAGTACAAGGTCAAAGTGGAAATCCACTGAGGCGAACCGTCACGCCGTGAATGGCGGCCCTGCGGACGCCATGCCGGGGAGGCAACGGACCAGGCACCAAATCGTTCCGTCGCCCTATCCTGATACGCATGAGGCACCGCCCTACTTCGCCAGCGCCTGCACCAGCAACGCGTTCACCGTCAGTTTCGCGCCGCCATGCACCGCCTGCGCCGCCGCATCCAACTCGGGCAGGTAGGCCGCCGCCGGCTCAACGTTCGCCGGCCGCGGCTTCGTGAACAGCGGCTGCGAGGACGCGATCGCGATGATCATGTCGGTGCCGTAGGGTGGCCCAACCTCCCAGCCCGGCTGGCCCGGCACCGGGTCGCCGAGACCGACTTGCTCGCCCGCGCTGAGCAGGCGGATCCTGTCGGCGACGGTGCCGTTCGCGTCGGCGACCTGTGGATACAGATGCTGCACGTTGCCGTCATGCGTGATGTAGTCCACCCGCAGGTAGCCGGCAAAGCCCGGCATCACCAGGCGCGGGCGGATGCGCTCGCCGTCGCGCAGCGCCGTGCGGCCGTTCACCAGGGTCAGCGACAGATGCGGCCCGGTCGCGCCGAACGGCGGCGCGGCGGATTGCAGCAGGTCCAGCGCCGGGCAGAACGCCGCGGCGGCGCTGGCGACGCGCCACTGGATCGTGCCCGGCACGGCCCGGCTGGCCACCGCCCGGCGGATGTCCTGCTCGGCGCCCGGGCCGGCGATGCCGGTCAGCACCGCCTCGCCGTTGCCGCGCACTTCGCCGCCAATGAAGGCGCAGCGCTGCGTCGCGGTGATCTGGGCGAACATTTCGCTGATCATGGCGGGACTGGCCACGGGCGCCGCCGGCCGTTCCGGGACCGGGCTGGCAGCCGGCGCCACCTTCTCCGCTGCCGGCTGTTCGCGCGGCGCGGGCGGCACCGGGGCCGCGACCACCGGCATCGGCGCCGGGTGCGATGCCTGCGGGCCGCGCAGCAGCAAACAGGCGCCGCCGCCCACCGCCAGCAGCGCGGCCGCGGCGCCGGCAAGCACCGGCACGAGGCTGCTTTTCGGCCTGGCGGGCGGCGGTGCCGGCTGTTCCAGCGGCGGCGGCGCGGGGCGGCGCGCCGTCACCACGGTTGCCTCGACGGCTTCGTTCTCCGCCGGCACCGCCGCCGGATTGGCCGCCGCCGCCTGCAACGCCGCGGCAAATTCGCCGGCGGTGGCGAACCGGTCCGCCGGCCGCTTGGCCATCGCCTTCGCCACCACCGCATCGAACGCCGGCGGAGCGTTGACGGAAATCTGCGACGGCCGCGGCGGCTCGGTGTGCAGCGCCTTGTGCATGATCGCCGACATACCGCCCTCGAACGGGCGCTCGCCGGCCAGCAACTGGTACAGCAGCACGCCCGAGGAGTAGATGTCGGTCCGCGAATCGACCGTTTCCGCCATGAACTGCTCGGGCGACATATGGGCCGGCGTGCCCATCATGGTGCCGGCCTGCGTCATACTGCTGCTCTCGATCCGGGCGATGCCGAAATCCGCGATCTTGGCGCGGCACTTCGCGCGATCGGCGCTGGTCAGCATCAGGTTGGCCGGCTTGATGTCGCGGTGCACCACGCCGCGCTCGTGGCTGAAGTCCAGCCCGGCGAGCAGGTCCTGCATGATGCGCAGGATCTCCGCCAGGCCGAACCGCTCCTGCTTGTCGAGCAGCGACTTCAGCGTCGGCCCCTCGATGTATTCCATGACGATGCAGGCGACGTCGGCCGTTTCACCGTAGTCATAGACCGAGACGATGTTCGGGTGCGTCAGCCGCCCGGCCGCCTGCGCCTCCCGCCGGAAGCGGGCCAGCGCCTCCTGGGTTTCAGGGTCGCCGGCATCGGCGATCGGCACGGTCTTGATGGCGACCAGCCGCTGGATCGTCGGGTCCCAGCCTTCGTAGACCACGCCCATGGCGCCACGGCCGAGCTTCCGCTTGATCTCAGAGCCTGTTTGAATGGATAGTGTTTATGGATCAATGGCTTATCATGATACCTGATAGAGGAACACGGCGCCCACGACTTCCATGGAGGAACGGTCGTTGGAGGATGCGCACGACCCGCGCCTGCCGACAGTCAAGGGCGGAGGTAGTTCCCGGCTCGCTGCGATAAAGGAGGAGCAATTCGAGTAAAACAGGCTCTCATACTTGCCGAGCGTCTCGGTCGTTTCCATGTCCGCCTTATATGGATACAATACTATAGACCGATCGACCGCGGGGTCGATACCGTCTTGCGGAGGGTTGCACAGACGGGGGTGGTTTCCCGGGGTTCGAGGAGTCAGAGTTGGGGGGTGGCCGGGTTGGGTGCGTCCGCTGGCGGGCGACCGTGTGGTCGATGGTGGATTTTTGTTATCACAGAGAAAGAAGGGAGGATACCGGAGGGCCCCGAAGGATCAGGGGGACGTCGCGCGGCATGGTGCATGCCTTGCCGTCATCGGAGGACGACACCTCGGTCCGTTTCGCCAGCCTGCGAGGGCCGGCATCACAGGTTCCATTGGCGCTGCATCGCCGGACCGCCCGCTCTGCGGCCCACCGTCCCCTCCCTTCTTTCTCTGTGCGAACATTTCCGGACGACCATCCCCCACGC
>NZ_NHRY01000223.1 GCF_002937115.1 Rhodopila globiformis
CGCCGGCATGGCCCGGGTGCGGGCCTTGGCGTCGCGCACCGCCTGCCGCGCCTCGGCGGCCGCGGCGGCGGCTTCCTCGGTGCAATGGGCGGTCTTCGCGGCCAGGGCGGCGGCCCGCTCGGCCGTCTCCAGCGCCTGGCGGTTGCGCTCGGCGGCGCGGTCCATGCTGTTGGCGTTGCCGCGCAGGCGCAGCGCCAGGACGACGGCGATGTCCTCGGCCATCGACTGGCTGAGGGAACACAGCGTGGCCAGGTCGAAGGCGATGACCTTCGCCGCGGCGATCAGGCTGCGGTGGCTGGCGACGCTGTAGGCGGCCAGCGTCTCGATCGCCGCGGCCCGGGCCAGGGCGAGGTCGCCGGCCCAGAGGAACATCGGGGCGAGGAAGGCGATGACGACGGTCGTCAGGGGATCGGCAGGCGGATCGGCGCTGGTTGGGGCGGCGGTGTCGGACATGCCGTGGGCTCCGGATACGGGTGCCGCCTTCTACCTTAGGTTGTGGAACATGTCAAGAACATATTGTGGATTTGGGCGCCGCGGGTTGCTCCGTTCCTCGCCTGCTCCGTTCCTCGCCTGCTCCGTTCCTCGCCTGCTCCGTTCCTCGTCCGCACAACGAGCGCACCCGGCGCTATTGAACTTTGTCCGTAACGACATGAAAGCCCGCGAGCGTGCTCGGCCCAAAGATCGTGGACAGGGCGACGTCGGTGGCGTCGCGCCCGCGCGCCATCAGGATGCGGCCGATGCGCGGCGTGTTGTGGCGCGCGTCGAAGGTGTGCCAGTGGCCGCCCAGGTAGGCCTCGAACCAGGCGCTGAAATCCATCGGCGCATCCACTGGCGGAATGCCGATGTCGCCGAGATAGCCGGTGCAGTAGCGCGCCGGAATGTTCATGCAGCGGCACAGGGTGATCGCCAGGTGCGCGAAATCGCGGCAGACGCCCCGCCCTTCGGCATGGCCGGCGAAGGCGCTGCGCAGCGGATCGGCATGGTGATAGCCGAACTCGATCCGGTTGTGCACGTAATCGCATATCGCCTGTACCCGCGGCCATCCTTCCGGCGTGTGGCTGAACAGCGACCAGGCCAGCGGCGTCAGGCGGTCCGTCTCGCAGTAGCGGCTGCCCAGCAGATAGACCAGCACATCGTCCGGCAGGTCCTGGATCGCGTGCTGCGGCGCGTCCGGCACCACCAGGTCCGGCGTGCCGGGATCGCTGACGAGGAACTCGGTGAACATGCGCGACCGCCCGGCCGGCGCGGTGATGCGATGGCAGATGTTGCCGAAACCGTCGCGGTACGCACTGGCGGCAACCGGTGGATCGAAATTGATCTGGTGAGGCCCGATGACATCATGCATGCGCGAAGGATGCACGCTGAGCACCAGCAGCATCGGCGTCGGCTGGGGGCATTCGTACGCGATGTCGTAGCCGGCACGGATTTGCAAGGATCGGCCTCCTGGAATGAAAGATCGGAAAGTGGGTAACGCGACGGAACCGCCGCGGTCGGAATCAACTGAACGTGACGGCGCGCCGACCGCTGCAACCTTTGCCGCGATGCCATGGAAATGCGGCAACTTCCCGACACGATCGCGCGAGACTCGCATCAGCCCTTCATTGGCACGCGACTTGCTGTGAGCCACACGGCCGCCAACCATGAAACACAGGTGCCGTGACAATGGAATTTTCCGTAAGCGCCAAGCTCGGCTATCGCGTGCAGCAGCCCGTGCCGTTCGTTTTCAATGTGCAGGCACGCCGTTTCGCCGGCCAGGAAATCGTTTCGGAGGCATTGCACATCGATCCACCCCTGCCGCTGCAGGACTGGACCATGCCCGAAAGCGGCAACCGCTATGTCCGGGTAACCGCACCGCCGGGCGGCCTGCAGGTTTCCTACCAGGCCCGCGTGCGCCTGGACCATCCCACCGAGGACCCCGGCGCCGTGCATGAAGTCCCGGCGGGCGAACTGCCCTTGAGCGTCCTGACCCACCTCTACCCCAGCCGCTACTGCCAGGCCGATCGGCTGCAACGCTTCGCGCACCGGACGTTCGATGCGGCGCCGCCGGGATATCAGCGCGTCGCCACGATCTGCAACTGGATCCACGACAACGTCGACTACGTCAGCGGCGCGTCGGACGAACTGACCTCGGCCTACGACACGATCGTGCAGCGGGCAGGCGTCTGCCGCGATTTCGCGCATCTCGGCATCGCCCTGTGCCGCGCGCTGGGCATTCCGGCGCGCTACGTCAGCGCCTATGCCTGGCGGCTGGAACCGCCCGACTTCCACGCCGTTTTCGAGGCTTTCCTGCGTGGTCCGTCGGGACCGGGCTGGTACGTGTTCGATCCGACGCGGATGGCGGCGCCAGAAGGTATCGTTCGTATCGGTATCGGCCGCGACGCCGCCGAGGTGGCGTTCTGCACCCAGTTCGGCGCGATGGAATTCGACAAGCCCGAGGTCAGCATCACCGGACCGGACGGCGCCGCTTCCGCCACCACGCGGGCGGTGCGCGTCCAGGACGCATAACAGGAGGAACAGCATGCCCGACAACATCGACACCATCGCCGCGCGCCACGGCTTCAGCCCCGCCGCCGCCCGCGTGGTGGCGGATGCGCTGCGGCACGGCGGCGGCCGCATGGCACAGTTCAACCACCCGGAACTCGGCGGCATGGGCCAGTGGTCGCAAGGCGGCATGATCATGATCGGCGACATGGCCAACAACGACCTGAAGGCGCGGGTCGATGCGCTGTGCAAGGACCTCGCCGGCGCCACCGGGCCGGTGCCCGCGGCGGCCGAGCAGCAGCCGGGCCAGACCAGCCACCAGGGCAGCCACCAGGGCAGCCACCAGGGCAGCCACCAGGGCAGCCACCAGGGCAACCACTGGTGGCCGCAGGATCTCGGCTCGCCGTCGTCGAGCGGCGCGCAGAACGACATGCGCTACGCCTGCTTCCCCGACAAGCGGCGGCTGGCGGTGATGCAGGGCGGCACGGTGTGCGTCTATGACACCGGCGAGCACCGGATCACCGGCTTCTCGCAGCAGCAGGGCGGCAGCCAGGCGCTGCGCTTCACCAGCCAGGACGGCACGGTGCGGCTGGAGGACCTGAAGCCGGTGTGACGCCGCCCGGCCATGAGAGGCGGCGGGCTACCCAGCGGTAGTACTACCGTTCTACAGTGGGCTCTGTCCCAGAGAACATATGCGCCCCATGGTCCCCGCCCGCCTTGCCCGAGTCTTCGCCGGATCCGTGCATTACGCATGGATAACCCTGGCGGTGGTGTTCTGCGCCATGCTGGCGGGCGTCGGCGTGCGTGCCGCGCCGGGGGTGATGATCGTGCCGCTGCAGGCCGCCTTCGGCTGGGACGTCTCCACCATCTCGGCCGCGGTGTCGGTCAACATCGTCCTGATGGGCGCGACCGGCCCGTTCATCACCGGGCTGGTCCAGGTCATCGGCATCCGGCGCACCATGCTGGGCTGCCTGCTGATCCTGATGGCCGGCACCGGCCTGTCCACCGTCATGACCGCCCCCTGGCAACTGTTCCTCACCTGGGGCGTGATGGTCGGCATCGGCTCCGGCGCGGGCGCGGTCGGCATTGCCGGCGCCATCGCCAACCGCTGGTTCACCGAGCGGGCGGGGCTGGCGATGGGCATCCTGACCGCGGCCAACGCCGCCGGACAACTGATCTTCCTGCCGCTGCTGGCGCTGGCGGCGCAGTATTACGGCTGGCAGGGCGTTGCGGTCGCCGTCACGCTGGGCGTCGCCGCCGTGATCCCGCCGCTGATGCTGCTGATGCCGGAATCCCCCGCCAGCATCGGCCTGCCGGCCTATGGCGGCACACGGGTGACGCCGATCGCCGCGTTCGCCGGCGGCAATCCGTTCGCGGTGGCGTTCGGGGCGCTGGCCCGGGCCTCGCGGTCGATGGATTTCTGGCTGCTGTGCCTGACCTTCGGCATCTGCGGCCTGTCCACCAACGGCCTGATCAACACCCACCTGATCGCCTACTGCGCCGACTACGGCATCTCCGCGGTCAACGGCGCCTCGCTGCTTGCCGTCATCGGCGTGTTCAGCCTGATCGGGTCCACCGCCTCCGGCTGGCTGTGCGACCGCGTCAATCCGCGGGTGCTGCTGTTCTGGTACTACGGCCTGCGCGGGCTGTCGCTGGTGCTGATCCCGTTCAGCCGGTTCGATCCGCTCAGCCTGGGGGCGTTTTCGGTGTTCTACGGCCTGGACTGGGTGGCGACCGGGCCGGCGACCTTCGCCCTGACCAACCAGGCGTTCGGCCGCCGCGATGCCCCCGTGATCGTCGCCTGGATCTTCGCCGCGCACCAGATCGGCGGCGCCGTGGCGGCCTTCGGCGCCGGCGCGGTGCGCAGCCTGGCGGGCAGCTACCTGATGGCGTTCGTCGCCAGCGGCCTGGCCTGCCTGATGGCGTCGCTGCTGGTGCTGCGCGTCTCGCCAGGCGGCGCCGAGGCGGCCGCGGCGGAGTAACGGCCCGCCGCAAGGCAACCCCGATCAATCACATTTGCTCTATCCCCACTTTTGTGCCCAAATTTCGCGGCAAGGTGCCGGGGCTTTGACTTATTTGCTCCATGATTCGAGCCTGTCCGCCTCCCGCTGGTCGACGATGAACAGCGGGACGATCCGTATTGGCGTCTCCGGCTGGACGTACGAGCCGTGGCGCGGCGTGTTCTATCCGCGCGACCTGAAGCGGGAGCAGGAGCTGGGATACGCTGCCAGCCAGTTCCGTTGCCTGGAGATCAACGCCACGTTTTACGGTCTGCAGCGGCCGGAGATGTTCGGCTACTGGGCGGACCAGGTGCCGGCCGGCTTCGTGTTCCCGGTGCGGGGGCCGCGCCTGATCACCCATGAGCAGCGGCTGCGCGACCCGCTGGTGCCACTGGCCAACTTCATAGCCTCCGGGGTGCTGCGGCTGGACGTGCACCTCGGGCCGATCGTGTGGCAGTTGCCGCCGAATTTCCGCTTCCAGCGCGACCGGATCGAGCCGTTCCTGGCGCTGCTGCCGCACGACGCGGCGGCGGCGGCGGCGCTGGCCCGGCGGCACGACGGCAGCCTGCCCGCCCCGCCCTGGCTGGAGTCCGGGCCGGCGCGCGCCATCCGCCACGTCTTCGACGTCCGGCACGAGAGCTTCCGCTGCGCCGCATTCGTCGACCTGCTGCGCGCCCATGACGTCGGCCTGGTCTGCTCGGACGCGGCCGCCTGGCCGCGGCTGATGGACGTCACCGCCGACTTCGTCTATTGCCGCCTGCACGGCACGGCGCCCGGCTGCGGCTACGATGCCGCCGCGCTGGACGCCTGGGCGGGCCGGATCAGGGCCTGGGCCGAGGGCGAGGAACCCGCCGACGCCGAGCGCTGCGGCGACAAGGCCCGGGTCCGCCGGCGCGACGTGTTCGTCGTTTTCGACAACGAGAGGAAGGTGCGTGCCCCGGCCAGCGCGGCGGAGTTGCTGCGCCGCCTGCGGACGTGACCGACTCGGCCGTCTCGGTTAAACCATTCCCCCAACACGCGACAGGACGAACCATGAGCTTGGAAGCAACCGCCCGCCCGGCCGCCACGATCCTGCTGCTGCGGGACGGGTCCGACGGGATCGAGGTCTTCATGGTGGTGCGCCACCACGCCATCGACTTTGCCGCCGGTGCCCTGGTGTTCCCGGGCGGCCGGGTTGAGGAGGCGGACTTCGCGCTGGCCGCCCAGCCGGTGGACCATCCCGTTCCCGGCCGCCCGGACACCGATGGGATGGCGTTCCGCATCGCCGCCATCCGCGAGACCTTCGAGGAATGCGGCGTGCTGCTGGCGCGGCCGCGCGGGTCCAGCGGCCTGGTCGATGCCGCGGCGCTGCAGCGGCTGGATGCGCAGTACCGCGCCGCGCTGAACGCCGGCTCCATCGGCTTCGACACGGTGCTGGAGGCCGAGGACCTGATGCCGGCGCCCGACCTGCTGGTGCATTTCGCGCACTGGATCACGCCGGTGAACCAGCCGAAGCGCTACGACACGCACTTCTTCCTGGCCGAGGCGCCACCCGAGCACCTGGCCGTGCACGACGGCACCGAGGCGGTTGAGTCGATCTGGATCACGCCGCGGCAGGCACTCGCGGACACCGAGGCCGGCCGCTTCAAGCTGGTGTTCGCAACCGCGAAGAATCTGGAGAAGCTTGGCCGCTCCGGCACGGTGCAGGAAGCGATGGACGCGGCGCGCGCGGCGCGGGTGGTGACGGTGCAGCCGAAGGGAACGAAACTGGAAGGCAACAAGCGCCTGCTGCGCATCCCGCCCGAGGCGGATTACGGCGGCAGCGAGTTCATCGTCGACGTGCTGCCGGCGTCCTGACGGCGCCGCCGTGATCGGGCACGCGCCGCCGGCGCGTGGTTCGCGAGCGATTGCATTGGCTTGAGGTGGCACCGCGAGGTCCGGTCAGGCTGATATTGCCTGCGGTACATGCCGCGACGCCGCGCAGCGCCCGTGCCTGCACG
The DNA here is from genome assembly GCF_002937115.1 of Rhodopila globiformis. Classification (GTDB taxonomy): domain Bacteria; phylum Pseudomonadota; class Alphaproteobacteria; order Acetobacterales; family Acetobacteraceae; genus Rhodopila; species Rhodopila globiformis. The sequence continues at coordinate 6,461 of NZ_NHRY01000223.1, forward strand.
GCGACGTCGGTCGGTGTTTTTCTTGATGGAGACTTGCCAGCCGCGCCAACGCAGATGGAAGACGCGATCTCCTTCGTCAGGCCACCAGTTTCACTGGCGTGCGCGCTTCGAAGGCTTCGGCGAAGCGGGTGCAGACCTCCCGCTCATCGGTCTCATCGACCTCATCAATTCGCAGAAACAACTTATCGGTCAGACGTTCATAGAGACCCTCCCCGTTACGTGAGTAGAACCGTGTACCGGCGACGGGTTGCCAAACATCACTCATCGTCTTCCCTCCTGGCCCTGCGTCTTTACCATCTTGGCGTTGCGCGACGCCTGGACGCCGAAGCCTTCTGCCAAAACGGGCCATTTGTCAATATCCACTGTGGCAGGCGGGAAACAATCCTGCCATGCTTTTCAAGCGCGAATACAAAATTGGTCAAATATTCGTGAATAGTCATCTATGCTGCGCCGCAGCATGAAAAACCGGCAGTCATTGCCTATCAATACCGTACAATATTCAACATTACTGTTTATTGCCACAGCAAAACGCGCGACGTTGACTGCAAAGCAGCCGGCGGCGCTGCCGGCGGGCGGGCGCAACCACCGGAAAGCGCCGGACAGCAGGCATTTTTCGCCTCGTGGGCCAGCATACGCTGCGATGCAGGAAAATGACGCTCGTCCGGTCGTACGTATGGACAGCCGGCGGGATGCGCGGCGGTTTGCCGGAACGCACCCGGGCTGAAGCGGCAGCAACGGGCAGCGCCGTGCCTCGCCGGCGCCATCTCCTGCGCGCGGCCCCGGTTGGCGGTGCACTGCCGGCGGCGGCGCAGGCGGGCGCCGCGCCGCCGGCGAACGATGGCCACACGGTGATGGACGCGCGGAAGGACCTGGCCGCGGCCGATCGGCCGGGTCCGGACACGGTCAGCGTCATCAATGTCGGGGCCGATCGGCGGCGATGGCAAGGAGGACAGGGCACCAACGGGGCAGGGCGAAGGCGATCCGCCGCACGCACCGTCGCCCTGATACGCATATGAGGCATGGCCCGCGGTTCGAGCCGTGCGGCAATCGGCCCCGAGGCCTACCCGGCAGTCGGGCGGCGTAGCCCCATGCGTATCAGGATAGGGCGTCCGGCGGAGCAAGGTCTTCTCCCTCACTGTCATGGCCGGGCGTGTCCCTACCGCATGCACACATCCTGGAAACAACCGCAAAACCAGGCGCTGGCCCGGTGCCCGCCAACGTTGCCGCTCGGTCCCGGCGGCGCGTTTGGCTGGCAAGCGACCGGCTGAGAGTGCGCAGGGCCGCGACGCTATGGCGTGCGTGGCTCGCACATCCGGTGTGGGGCATCCTGCCCATCGGGATGGGACGGGGGTGTGTTTGCCACCGCAATCAAGCGGACACGGAGTTCCACGGTGTTTGCACGGCGTTTCACGGAGGACGTGGATATTGCGCTTCGCGCGAAGCGCCTGAAATCATCGAACGCTGCCACAGGGGCGACCATGTTGGGGGCACCCCGGACGACTCCGTGAAACTCCGTGCCAACCCCGTGGAACCCCGTGTTCGCTTGATTGTTGTCGGTGAAACCGGCACAGGCCGTGACAGGATGAGCCACGGTTGCAGCGGACCGTTTCCGAAGTCTGTGCATCCCGCAGGGCGTGTCCCGGCCATCCACCCTCCGCCGACGCAACGCAGATGGCCGGGACACGCCCGGCCATGACGGTGAGGCAACGGACCGGGCGCCAAATCCTTCTCCAACCGGTGCCCTATCCTGATAGCCATGCGGCGTAGCCCGGCCCGGACAGGACGCTGTCCCGGCTGGGCCGCCTTGGACGCCTTGGACCTACCGGCCGGTCGCCGCGCCGGCTCCGTTCAGCCCCTCGCCGGTACTGCCAGCGGTACTGCCGGCGGCGGCTGTGCGGCCCGTGGTCATGCGCGCGCCGGGCATCCCGGCGCCGCCCATCCTGCCGGCGCCAGCCATCCCGTTGTTCATGCCGCCGGCGCCACGACCGGCGCTGTTCATGCCGCCGGCACCCATGTGGCCTGCCCCCATGTGGCCGGCACCGCCCATGCCCGCACCGCCCATGCCCGCACCGCCCATGCCGGCGGCGCCACCACCAGCGCCGGCACCACCAGCGCCGCCGCCAGCCTGGGCCAGGGCCACGGAAACCGGCGCCGCAACCAGCGACAGCGCCAGAAGAAAAGCCTGAGTTGTCCTGATCATCGCGTATTCCTCTCTCCGGTCGCCGTCGTGGCGACCTTGGACACCTGAACGCACCGACCGGGTGGCGCCGTTCATGCCGCCGGCGAGCCTCACGAGAATTCGCTTCAAGAGACCCGGTCCGTGCCGGTACGGGCCGCGCTGACCGGCGCGCCGCGGCGATCGCCTGCGCTGGATTTGCCCCGGCCACCGCCGGAGACTGCCCCGCTTAGGGCCATGCAGCCGAAATCGCGTCCACAAACGCCTGTTCGCGTTGCGCCACAGCGGCGGATTGCCTGCGCGCTTCATCCGCGAGAGCCGGTGACCGCGTACCGGCACCCATATCCGCGCCAGGCGGAGCCCCTGCCGCCTGACCCTGTAGCGGTGCTTTCGCAGGTCGCCTCGTGATGGACGGACCGTCGCCATGGTTTCTTCCGTTCCCGGTAGAATTACTGTGACCCGTTCCAGTCGAGCCGGCAAAGGCCGCTCATCCGACGATGAAAAACCAAATGGCTCTTGTCGGGTTCCGGGGTGGTCGGGTGAGGCGTTTCACCGCCCCGAAATCCAATAAGAGCCAACCAAATAAACGTCTGGTCCCGCAAATGCGCTGGCTCTCTTCGATGCTACTGCAGCGAAATTCGGCCTGCACCGGCCACACGCCCTCCCGTCACTGACAGAGTCCCGTGAAGAGGTGCCGGGGTCCCGCGAAAAACTGGCGCGGACCTGCCCTACCCCAGCCTTGGGTCCGGCACGCGCGCCGCCACCAGGACGTCGACCGCCCGGGCGCCGGCGGCCAGCAGCGCCGCGGCGCAGGCGTTCGCCGTCGCGCCCGAGGTCATGACGTCGTCAACCAGCAGCACGGTCTGGCCGGCGATGCGCAATCGGCGCGCGGGCCGCACTGCCACCGCATTGGCCAGTTCCCGCTCCCGCTCCCCGGGCGACTTGTGCTCCAACGGCGCGGTCGGGCGGGTGCGCCGCAGGCCGTCCGGCAGCACCGGCCGATCGGCAAGGCGGCCGACCGCCAGGGCCAGTACAGCCGCCTGGTTGTACTTGCGATGAAACAATCGCCGCCGGTGCAGCGGCACCGGCACCAGCACGTCCGCCCGCGCCAGCAGATCCTGCCCCGCCCGCGCCAACATCGGCGCCAGCACCGGCGCCAGTTCCAGCCGATCGGCGTGCTTCAGGGGCAGGATCAGGCGGCGGGCGTGCTCGTCATAGCGCAGCGCCGCCCGCGCCTGGCGAAACAGCGGCGGATGCTCCCGGCAGGCCGGGCACAGCGCCTCGTCGCCGCCCTGCCCGGCCGAGGCGAACGGCACGCCGCAACGCAGGCACAGCGGCGGGCCGACGAAGCCGGTGCGGCCGAAGCAGCGCGGGCATAACTGGCCGTGGATCTCGACCGGCTCGTCGCAGGCCGGGCAGCGCGGCGGCAGCAGGAAATCCAGCGCCAGCCGCCCGCCGTGGCGTAGCCGATCGGCGAGGCCGTGGTCAGGCGACGGCATCGGCCTCGCCCGGGACACCGAACGCCACGGTCCCGTCGCGCTCGATCTGGTGCACCAGGTCGATTTCCCAGGACAGGTAGGCGTGCATCGCCGCCTCGACGCCAGCGTTGCGGTCATACGGCCGCAGGTAAAAATCGATGCAGGCCTCGTCGGGCGGCGTGGCGCGGTCCTTGACCAGGGGACGGCCGAACGCGTGCCAGGCCTCGGTGCCGCCTTCCAGCACGTGCACCTGCGCCGTGGTGAGCGTCCTGGCCTCCGGCACCGCCAGCCGCGCCAGCAGGCCGTCCGGCGAGGTGAGCACGACGTGGCCGGCGGCGGAAAGCTGCCCCCGCAGCGGCTCCAGCCGCCCGCGTATGCCCCAGATCGCGCCGGGGATGTGGCCCTCGCGGAACTCAATGCTGCGGGCCAGGTCCAGCACAACGGTACGGGCGGCGCTGTCGAGCAGGCGGACGCAGGCGCTGACGTCGATCAGGTCCACCGGCGCGCCCAGTTCCGGCACCGGGACCACGGCGGGGGCGGTGGTGCGGACCGCTTCCAGCCCGCCCTCGACGACGAAGACGTCGCGGTGGCCCATCTGGCGCAGCCACGCGGCAGTCATGCGGGCGCGCACGCCAGTGTCGTCGACCAGCACGATGCGGGCGTTGCGCACGCCGATCCACTGGTCGGTGGCCTGGACCAGCTGGCCGCCGGGGGCGTTGCGGCTGCCGGGACGGTGGCCGGCGCGGAACTCCGCCGGGTCGCGCACGTCCAGCACATACAGCGTGCGGTCGGGATCGTCCTCGAACCGGGACAGGTCGAGGGGCCCGATGACGCCGACGCCGGAGTGCTCGGCGAAGGCCTGGGCGCGCTTCAGCGCCAGCGAGGTGGTCTTCGGCGTGCCCGGCTGGTATTTGTCGGTGCGGCCGCGGTCGCAGCGCAGCCCGGCCAGCTCCCATCCCATCGTGCCGTTGCGCAGCGCCACCACCTTGTTGGGGATGCCGGCGCGGCGCAGGCTCTCGGCGCCCAGGATGCTGCGGGTGCGGCCAGCGCAGTTGACCACCACGAGGGTCTTCGGGTCGGGCGCGATGTCGCCGATGCGATAGACCAGTTCGCCGCCCGGCACGCTGATCCCGGTGGGGATCGACATGCGGGTGAACTCCTCCATGGTGCGGCTGTCCAGCACCACCATGTCGCGGCCGGAATCGATCCAGGCTTTCAGCTCCCGCGCATCGACGCTTTCGGTGCCGAAGTGGTGCTCCACCCATTCGCCGAACGCCTTGGAGGGGACGTTGACGCCGCTGAACAGCTCGTAGCCGGCGGCTTCCCAGGCCGGGGTGCCGCCGTCCAGGACGGAGACGTCGGTAAAGCCGACGGATTCCAGCCATGCCGCCAGGCTTTCCGCGACGCCGCGCCCGTCATCGACGCAGCAGGCCCGCACCGACTGGCGCGGCGCCAGTGCCCGGACGCGCATTTCCCGGCGCGCCAGGCCGCACGGCACTGCCCAGAACAGGTGCGAGGCGCCGAACTCCCCATCCTCGCGGGCGTCCAGCAGGGCGAGTTCCTCCCCGTCGGTGATCCAGCTGCGCAATGTCTCGGCGGTGATGCGTTTCATGATTGCACCTTATAGTTGTAACTTCCTGTCAAGCCGAGTGTGACGTCTTCACAATCCATGTAGGTCGGCGCACATGCCGTTCCATGGACCCGCTTCTCGTATTTGATCGCGCCGCCGTGCGCCGCCACCGTGACCGGGCGGCGCGCACCGTGGGCCAGGTGGCGGACGTGCTGCGCGACGCGGCCGAGCGCCTGCTGGACCGCCTGGACGACACCACCCGCCAGTTCTCGGATGCGCTGGACGTTGGCGGCCGCGGCATCGTCGCGCCGCTGCTGCGCCAGCGGGGCATCGGCGTGGTCAGCAGCGACCTGTCGGCGGCGATGGCGGCGCGCAGTGGCGCTCCCGACGGGGGCATCTGCGTCGTGGCGGACGAGGAGTTCCTGCCATTCGCCCCCGCGAGCTTCGACCTGGTCGTCTGCAGCCTGTCGCTGCACTGGATCAACGACCTGCCGGGGGCGCTGATCCAGCTGCGCCGGGCGCTGCGTCCGGGCGGGTTGCTGCTCGCCAGCCTGCCGGCGCTGGGCACCCTGGCCGAACTGCGCGGCGCGCTGACCGAGGCCGAGGATGCGGTTATGGGCCGGGTCTCGCCGCGGGTGTCGCCGTTCCCCGAGTTGCGGGACTGCGCGCACCTGCTGCAGCGGACGGGCTTCGCGCTGCCGGTGGCGGACGTGGAGGAGATCCGGATGCTCTACGCCAATCCGCTCGCGCTGCTGACCGAGCTGCGGGCGGCGGGCGAGAGCAACGCGATCCGCGAACGGGCGCGCACGGTGCCGGACCGGACCCTGTTCCCGGCGGCGCTGGCGCGGCTGCCGGTGCAGGACGGGCGGGTGGCGGTGACGCTGCGCATGGCGGTGATGACGGGCTGGGCGCCGGAGGCCTGAGGGTTCGTCAGGCGATGGTCGTCCCTCCGGCGTTGGTCGATGGTCGTCCCTCTATCGTCATGGCCGGGCGTGTCCCGGCCATCTGCGCTTCGACGGTGGGGGGCGGATGGCCGGGACACGCCCTACGGGATGCACAGATCTCGGAAACGGTCCGCCGCTGCGTTTCCCTTTCGTCATGGCCCGGCTTGTCCGGGCCACCTATTCCAGCACGTGTGCCGCGACAGGTGGCCCGGACAAGCCGGGCCATGACGATGGGGGAACGCTCTTGGCGCCCGGGCAAGCACTTGATTTTACGGTCATTTCCCACTCGTTTCCAGGATGTGTGCATTGCGTAGGGACACGCCCGGCCATGACGGTGAGAGAACGGCCGCGGTGAGGCAACGGCCGCTCCCATTTTCCGCCGTCGCGGTGCCGGCTTCCCCGTCCGGCGTTGACGCTGCCCACCCGCCTGCCGACTATGCCGCGCGAAGCAGAACACAGGAGCGTCCAATGCCCGTCAGGGTCATCGGCATGATCGGCGTCGCGCCCCCGGCCGGCACCGCGCTGCACGTCATCGGCGGCGGCGTCTCACCGGGCTTCCTGGGCGAATTCGCGCAGGCGCACGAGCAGGCGGGCTTCGATCTCGTGCTGGTTGGCTACTACTCTTCCTCGGCCGAGGGCTTCGCCGTTGCCGCCTGTGCCGCCGCGCAGACCACGCGCCTGGGCTACGTGGTCGCCCACCGGCCGGGCCTGGTGGCGCCGACGCTCGCGGCCCGCACCATTGCCACCTTCGACGCGCTGTGGGGCGGGCGGCTCGCGGTGCACATCATCGCCGGCAACAGCGACGAGGACATGCAGCGCGACGGCGACTTCACGCCGAAGGAGGAACGCTACGAGCGGGCGGCGGAATACCTGGATGTGATGCGCCGCGCCTGGACCTGCGCCGAGCCGTTCGACCACAACGGCCGCTTCTACCGGGTCCGCAACGTCTTCCCCGACGTGCGCCCGGTGCAGCGTCCTTATCCGGAGCTGCTGTTCGGCGGCTCCTCCCCCGGCGCGCTGGCAATGGGCGCGCAGCACTGCGACACCTTCGCGATGTTCGGCGAGCCATTGGCCGAGACCGCCGAGCGCATGGCGGCCTTCCGCCGCCTGGCCGAGGGCTTCGGCCGGCCGGCGCCGAAGTTCAACATCTCGTTCCGGCCGATCATCGGCCGCACCGAGGGCGAGGCATGGGACAAGGCGCGCGGCATCCTCGCCAACCTGAAGGGGGCGCCGCCGCACCCGCGCGGGCAGGACCAGTCCGGCAAGCGCCTTGTGGACCTGGCCGCCCGGGGCGACATCCACGATGAGCGGCTGTGGATGCCGGTCGCGGCGCTGTCCGGCGGCAAGGGCAACACCTCCTGCCTCGTCGGCACGCCGGAGCAGGTGGCCGAGGCGATGCTGAAATACTACCGGATGGGCGTCGCCTCGTTCCTGATGCGCGGCTTCGACCCGCTGGACGACGCGAAGGACTATGGGCGGGAGCTGATCCCGCGCCTGAAGGCCGGCGCGCTGGCGATCGACCGGGAGGCGACGCTGGCCGCCTGACCGGCCTCCTGCCGCCGGCGTTCCGGATCAGCACCGCAGCTGCGGCGGAAAAGGCGACGCGTCGGCTCGCGGCGAAGCGACAAGCGAACGATCCCGCGCCGGCACAGGCGCTGGTCAGGATCGGCAGCGGATCGACGGCCAGGCAAGCTTCAGCAGGGCGCCGAAGCCGTTGCAGGCCGCAGGCTTCCGGCGGCCATCATCGCGCCCAGCCACGCCATCGTCTTCTGTGCCTGGGCGAGAGTCATATAGCGCGATACGTACCGCCGCTGTCCGTCCAGCCCTACGGCGACGACGGCCCATGCATCGATTATGAAGCCCTGCTCCGACACGATTTCGTACGATGTCATGGCGTGGACATAGCACGGCTGGTCGCGCCGCGCACGCGCGAATCATTCCGCGTCCTCGTGGCGGGGCATCGGGCCTGCGGCAGGCACAGAGCTCAGAAACCACTGGAAAGTCAGAGGCTTGCCCGGCGGCGGAATACGTTCCTACATCGTCATGATACGGCTTGTCCGCATGGGCGCTCGCTGAGGGAGACAGGGCCGGGCACCAAATCCTTCTCCAGCCGTCGCCCTATCCTGATACGTATGGGGACACGCCCCGGCCACGACGATAGAGCAACGACCGCACGCCATGCCGTCGCAGGTGGTTGCAAATCCGCAGGTGAACCGCTATATCCTGCAAAACAGGAGGTCACCCATGTCGGCTGTCCGCGAACCCGTCCGCGCCGCCCCGCCGCGCATAGACCCGCTCGCGGCGCTGCGCGGCTTCTTCCACATCATGGACGCCTGGCGCGCCACCGCTGAGGAAGCCCGCATCATCCTCGGCGCGCCGGCTGAGCGGACCTACTACGCCTGGCGCGCCGGCACGGCCGTGCGGGTGCCGGCCGACACGCTCCGGCGCATCGGCTACGTCGCCGGCGTCTACAAGGCGCTGCAGATCCTCTATGCCGATCCGCACACCGCCGACGACTGGGTCAGGCGGCCGAACCGCGCGCTGGGCGGGCAGACGCCGCTGCAGCGCATGTGCGCCGGGGACGTCACCGACCTGGCCGCCGTGCGGGACTACCTCGACGCCGCGCGGGCTCCCTGGAGCTGATCCACAGGAGCTGACCCTTGCCGGCACGCCGGATCGACTGGCCGCAGGCGTGGCGGATCATCGCCTCGCGCTATCCCCCCATCAACCTGTTCGAGCGCCTGACCCCCGACCCCGCGGTCTGGGACGCACTGGTCGCCCTGGAGCAGATGACCAACCCGCGCGTCCGCGACGAAGTGGGCGAGATCGCGCTGGTCCCGCCTGGGGAGCGCGTGTCCGGCCCGGGCGCGAGCTACGTCATGGCGTCCTTCACCCACGTCAACCGCAAGGGCTCGCGCTTCAGCGACGGCAGCTTCGGCGTCTACTACGCCGCGGAAGGGCTGGAGACCGCCATCGCCGAGACCGTCTTCCACTTCGAGGCCTACGCGCGGGACAGCAACGACCCGCCGCGCATGGAGGACATGCGGGTGCTCCTCGGCACGGCCGGCGGGGATTTCGAGGATGTCGCCGCGCTGGACGAGCCGCAACGCTCGCAGGTGCTGGACCCCGGCGGCTATGCGGCGGCCCAGGCCTACGGGCGGGCGCTGCGCGACGAGGGCGCCAGCGGCGTGGTCTATCCCAGCGTGCGGCACGCCGGCGGGACCTGCATCGGCGCGTTCAGGCCGCGTGCCGTCGGCATCCCGCGCCAGGAGCGCCACCTGAAGTACCACTGGAACGGCGAGCGCGTCGGCCGCTACTTTGATTACCTGCGGGATGCCTGGATCGACCTGTAGGCCAGGCGTCCGTCATCGCCGCCGGCAGGGTCATCACCCGGGCGAGCGCCATGTTCCGGATGGTGCTCCATTGCAGGCCCGATCCGTTGGCCGCCATCGTCCCCGCCACGCCGCTGGACAGCACGTGGGTGGTCGAAACCGGCAAGCCATAGGCATCCGCCAGGCCGGTTGTTGCCATTGCAACGGTCTCGGCCGAGGCGCCCTGCGCGTAGGTCAGGTGGGTCTTGCCGATTCTCTCGCCCACCATCACCACGATGCGCTTCCACCTGACCATCGTGCCCAGGCCCAGCGCCAGCGCGACGCCGACCTTCACCCAGACCGGAATGAACCGGGTGCCGCATCACCGAGAACGCCACCGTGCCGCTGGAAGTCAGCACGCCGAGGAAATTGAACGTCCCCGACCAGATCACCGCGGTCAACGGCGACAGGCTGTGCGTGTAGATCACGGTGACCACGGCGTTGGCGGTGTCGTGGAAGCCGTTGACGAACTCGAAGCCCAACGCGATCAGCAGGGCGATGCCGAGCAGGACGAAGGCGCCCAGGGCCAAATCGTGCTCACCGATGGTGCTGATATCGCGGGAGATGCAAGGCCGCGTAACCGAGGCCGGTCGCCAGCACCAGCAGGAAGGCGATCGCGCCGCCGATGTTCGGCCTGGCGTCCAGATGAGGGCGGGCCGACAGGACGTCGGTCACGCCACCGCTGATTGCAACATCCGACATGGGTCCCCTCAGGTCAGGCTGCTCAATCAGTAGCGGTTACCGCGGCGACGTTCGATGTCGCCGGCATGACAATTCGTTGCCAGAAGGAACGGCCCCGGACGCGACGGATGATGCCACGCCGGCCGCGGGCAACCTGGTTTCATTTCGGATCATCGACCCATCGGATCGGCAGTCGCAAGCAGGCTGCCTGGGCCTCGACCCAGTGCCGCGCTTCGTCAGGCGAGGCGCAAAGCTGCGTTGCGGGGGCCCGGCCGGAGCGGCGTGCAGCGGGATCCGAGGCTGCCCCCTCACCCACGAAAGCGCCAATGAATCGATCTGCGCCGGCCGGCTTGATCCAGGCAAGGAGATGGCCGTCTGGTGTCATGGTAGATGCAACTCTGGTTTTGTCCCAGGGACCAAATTTACCGATCTATGGCAATGTTGTCAAGGGGGCGCCGGCAGTGGGATTACAACTGTGAATTGTGGGAACGTCCCGTAACTTCGCTTGCGCCTGCCCGGCGCCGGCCGAGGTGCTCGTGGCGGCGCGATCATCCCCCTCTCGTCATGGCCGGGCCAACCGTCATCATTTCGTCATGAATTCTTTACGCATTCTAAATCCAGCCGTCATTTCCCTTTGCTAAGGGGGTTCGTTTAACCGCGCCTGAACGGCGTCCCTTGCTTCGCAACCATAACGTCCTGCCCGAAACGGCCGGACCGGCCGCCTGTCGAGCGCCGCTTGGTCGCTCCGCCAGGATGGAAACAGGGAGCCGTCATGAACTGGAGCCGAGAGTTTGACAATCGTTGCAGATTTGGACCGGGATCGCGTCGCCGCCGCCTACGGCCGATGGGCACCCATCTATGACGTCGTCTTCGGCCCGGTGTTCAGCCAGGGCCGCCGCGCCGCGGTCGCCGCCGCCGAACGCATCGGCGGCCGCATCCTGGAGGTCGGCGTCGGCACCGGCCTGTCGCTTGGCCAGTACGCCGCAAGCGACCGGATCGTCGGCATCGACATTTCGGAACCGATGCTCGGCAAGGCGCGGCAACGGGTCCAACGGCTAGGTCTGAAAAATATCGAAACGATCGCCGTCATGGACGCCGAGCGGCTGGAGTTCCCCGACGCCGCCTTCGACGTCGTCGTGGCGCAGTATGTCGTCACCGCCGTTCCCAATCCCGAGAAGGCGCTGGACGAATTCGTCCGCGTCGTGAAGCCGGGCGGCGAGATCGTCCTGACCAGCCGCGTCGGCGCCGAAACCGGCCTGCGCGGCGTGCTGGAGAAGTGGCTGATGCCGGTGACCAGCCGGCTCGGATGGCGGACCGAATTCCCCTGGAAGCGCTACGAGGAATGGGCCGCGCGCTCGCCCGTCCGCCTGCTGGAGCGACGCGCGCTGCCGCCGCTCGGGCATTTCTGGCTGATACGTTTCGGCAAGGACCAATGACCGGGACCGGCGGCGTTCCTGGCCCGTGACCAAACCCAACAACCACGTTTCCGGTCACCCCACAGCGCCGCTCGGTGAGCAGCAGACGGCTTCAAATCATACAGGGAACAGAGATGGCAGGTTTTTTCGAGCTTCTACGCGTACAGCGATGGGACGACCACCGCTATTACCACCACAGTGAAGTCAACCAGGCCCTGCACCTGCTCAGCGCCATCAGTTTCCTGTGCGCCTATGCCCTGATCTTCGGCAACCCCGCGCTGGCCGGCCTCATCGGCTGGCTCATTTCAATGACCAGCCGGCAGATCGGCCATTTCTTCTTCGAGCCCCGGACCTACGACACCGTCAACCAGGCCACCCACGCCTACAAGGAGCAGATCAAGGTCGGCTACAATCTCCACCGCAAGGTCGTGCTGATGGCGATATGGGCGCTGTCGCCGCTGGTTCTGCTGCTGGACCCGACATGCCTGGGGCTGTTCCGGGCGGCAACCTCGGGGTTCGGCTTTTTCCGGCATCTCGGCTACATCTGGCTTGCCATCGGGCTCGGCGGCCTGCTGTTCCGCACCGTGCAGCTTTTCCTGGTCCAGGACCTGCAGACCGGCCTGGTCTGGGCCACCAAGATCATGACCGACCCGTTCAACGACATCCGGCTTTACTACCGGGCGCCGCTCCGGCTGCTGAAGCGGCGGCTCCACGAGTCAGACCTGCTGGAGGCTCCCGCCCCGGAGGCGGCGGAACCGCATCACTGATCGTTCCGCCGCCGCGCCAGCATCTCCCACATGATCCGGCGCCGGATCGAGCGGTCGGTGGCCAGGGCGCCGGCCGACCACCAGGCGTCATCCCGCATGGCGCGGCAGGCGGCGACGAAGCGGTCGGACACCGACGCGAAATCCGCGTCCGTGTAGTTCAGGCTGAAGATCAGGCGCCCCGTTCCCACCCAGCTCAGCGCCAGCCCCTCGGCGCGGAGATAGTATTGCAGCATCCAGTTGTAGCGCGACGGCCTGGTGTAGTTGACCGTCCAGATCGAGGAGATGTTGGCGACCTCGACGGGCAGGTCTTCCTGCCGCAGTCTCTGGTTCAGTTGCCTGGCGCGGTCATTCCAGGTCTGGTCCAGATTGCGGTACAGCGCGGCGATTTCGGGCGACTCGAGCCGCTGGAGGAATTCCGCCATCGCCCCCATGACATAGGGATGCGAATTGAACGTTCCCCGTGCGAAACACATATCCGCCGGCCGATCGGCGCGGTAACGCTGCATCAGCCTGGCGCGGCCGCACAGCACGCCGATGGGCAGGCCGCCGCCGAGCGTCTTGCCGTAGGTGACCAGGTCCGGCTGGACGCCGAAATACGCCGCAGCCCCGCCCGGCGCCAGGCGGAAGCCGACGAACACCTCATCGAAGATCAGCGCGATGCCCCGCTCCTCGCACACCGCGCGCAACTGCCGCAGCCAGCGCGCATAGGCCTCGCGGTCGAAGCGGGCCCGCCGCGAACTGTCCACCAGGGTGGAATCGGACGGCGCGCCCGCATTGGGATGCAGCGCCTGCAGCGGATTGACCAGCACGCAGGCGATGTCGCGCCGCCGCCGCAGGACATGCAGGGTCCGCTCCGACATCTCCGCCAGCGTGTAGGTGTCGCGCGCCGGCGACGGATTGCCGACCCCGGGCTGCACGTCGCCCCACCAGCCGTGATAGGCGCCGCAGAAGCGCACCAGATGCGACCGCCTTGTGTGGTAGCGGGCCAGGCGGACCGCCTGCATCACCGCCTCGGTGCCGGACATGTGGAACGAAACCTCATCGAGGCCGGAGATTTCGCGCAGGCGCCGCACGTTGCAGGCGACGACCGGATGATAGGCGCCGAGGACCGGGCCAAGGTCCCGCACCCGCTCGGCGCCGCGGGCGATGCAGTCCTTGTAGAAATCATGCCCGAACAGATTGACGCCGTAGGAGCCGGCGAGATCGTGGAAAACGTTGCCGTCAAGATCCGTCACGGTCACGCCGGACGACGACGCCAGGAAGGATCCCGCGGAAAGATGCTGGCTGACGAAGCGGCCGTACTGGAACGGAACCCGATAGGCACTGATGAACTGCAGGTCGGAGATCCCATCCCTCGCCTCCGCCGTCGCCACCCTGGTTGCGGCGAATCGTTCCTGATACAGATTGGCCAGCCGCCGGAAGCCGTCACGGCGACGCAACGCAATCGCCTCGGACGGATCGTCCGAGGCGAAGAAACGGTCTTCGTCGTACGCGTAATACGGGATCAGCGACGCGATGCGCCGGGCCAGCCGCGCATGCCCGGCCAGCGATCGATGCTTCGCCATCGACAGGTCCAGGCGCGCCTTCGCCCCGGGGACAGCCGCGCCCAGGACGGCCGCGCCACCCAAAGCTGCGATGAGGATTTGCGCTGACATGACCGACCTTGTGTAGGGACAACGATCCTATGCCGCCAATCCGGTCCTTGATAGTGAAGATCGTACATCAGCAGGACCTGAACTTCCTGCTCACCAACCGCATCCCGCGCCGGCGGCTGACACGCTTCATGGGCTGGTTCAGCCGCATCGAGCAGCCGCTGATCCGCGACCTGTCGATCGCAGCCTGGCGGTTTTTCTCCGACGTCGACCTGAGCGACGCGAAGGAAACCCGCTTTCGCAGCCTGCATCATTGCTTCACCCGCGAACTGAGGGACGGGGCGCGCCCGATCGCGGCGGACCCGTCGGTGCTCGTCAGCCCCTGCGACGCGATCGTCGGCGCCTGCGGCACGGTGCGCGACGGCCAGGCGTTGCAGATCAAGGGTTCGGCCTACGCCCTGGCCGATCTGCTGGGCGATGCGGGCGAGGCCGATGGATTCCGCGACGGAAGCTACGCCACGCTGCGGCTGACCCCGGGCATGTACCACCGCTTTCACGCGCCGCATGACTGCCGGGTCGAATCGGTCACCCATGTTCCCGGCGACGCCTGGAACGTCAATCCGATCGCCCTGCGCCGGGTCGAGCGGTTATTTTGCCGCAACGAGCGTGCCATCGTCCGGAGCCGGCTGTCCGGCACCGGTCATGCGGTGACGCTGGTTCCGGTCGCGGCCATCCTCGTTGCCGGCATCCGGCTGTCGTTCCTGCAACTCGAACGGTGTCCGGGCCGCGCCTGGCGAACCTGGGCGCGCGACGCCGCGTTCGCCAAAGGCGCGGAAATGGGCTGGTTCGAGCACGGATCGACCATCCTGGTGCTCGCGCCGCAGGGCTTCGGGCTGTGCGACTCCGTCGCGGAGGGCAGGATGATCCGCGTCGGCCAGCCCCTGATGCGGCTCCCGTCCTGAGCACGGACCCCTGTCAGGTTCGCATCGGCGGCCGGCGGGACGATGCGCGACGGCCCGGCGCTTTCGGCGAACCGGCCTGATCCGGCGCCAGGGCGTTATCCGCCGGGACGGTCGCCTCGGGCCCCGCGGACGCCGGCTTCGCCTTGGCGGGGGTCCGCGGGCGCCGCGGCTTGCCGGTGGCGGCCGCCGGTGCGGGCTGCGGGCTGAACAGCGCCCAGGCCAGAACACAGCCGAGGAGACCCAGCGCCGCGAAGGCCACGATGCGCACCGGCGGGCCGAATTGCCCGGCCAGGCAGGCTCCTATCAAGCGGATGACGGCGCCGGTATCCAGGATATAGGCGGCCAGGAACACCACGACCGCCGCGCCGATCGGCCATGCCCGCCATCTGCCCGGACGCCGCGTCGCCGATGCCCGGCCGGTGCCGGAACGGGGGCGGCCCCGGGTCTTGCCCGGCGAACCGGACGTCTTCTTCTGGCGGGTTGGCGCGGTGGTCGAAGGCGGCATGGCGCCATCATGCCCGTCCCGCCCTGTTAACGAAAGGGCCGGCGATCAGCGCATGGCCATCGCGGCCGCAGGCTGCCCCGATTTCTTCTCTGCGTGCTCTGCGCGCCGCTCTGCGACCTCTGCGTTGCAAAAATGCGGTGCCGCAACAAAGAACGGCGTTGCGGGTGAGTCGCCCAACCTCCAACACCGGTGGCGCCTCGGCCACCGCGATTCGACGCAGAGATCGCAGAGCGGCGCGCAGAGCACGCAGAGAAGAAATCAGGCGACCTGCGGCCCCGGTACCTCGAACGCGGCCGGGCTGGTCCCGTGGCAGCGCGCGGCTTTGCATTCAGGACAATGAAGGCCGGATCGATAAGACACGTGGACCGAAGCAGCCGCCTCGCTCCGCGCTGTTGCAATGCCGGTGCGGCCGTGGGCCATTGTTCCTTTGAAGTAGCGATACCATGCCCGCCCGGCGCCTCGGCGCGGCACTGGTTCCGCAGGGGATAGGGCGAGACGGGTTGAGGCGCCCTTCATTGCCATGTCGCTACAGCAACGCATCTCCGCGGCGGGTTGCCGCAGCCTTACCACGGGTCGCGATCACGGCACAGCCGTGATGCCGTCCCGGACCGGCACGATCAGCCGCGGCAGGTAGCCATGCGGCGGAAACGGTTCTCCATCATGCGCCCAGCCCCGGCATCACCCCCAGGCTTCGCTCAAGTCCATGCTGCTCGCGTGGTATGGCACTGCCGCGGCCGGCCA
This sequence comes from Rhodopila globiformis, assembly GCF_002937115.1. Lineage (GTDB taxonomy): Bacteria > Pseudomonadota > Alphaproteobacteria > Acetobacterales > Acetobacteraceae > Rhodopila > Rhodopila globiformis. The sequence continues at coordinate 22,663 of NZ_NHRY01000223.1, forward strand.
GCGGACGGCAGCCTGTCGTGCCCCGCAAGAAATCGACAACTACCGAAGCGGCAATGTAATGACGTGTCTTATAGCGCTACCGCGCCCTCATGATTTACACGAAACGGCTTGCTCACGTCTTGTTGGTCCGTCCACGGGTTCCACCGGTTGCGAAAAACGCTAGTTATCGCCAGGCTTGATCACAACATCATCCGGCCATCGCAGCTGGCCGGGGATAACAGGCCTGTGCCCGGGGCGCAGGCAGGGAACGGACAGGACATGCACCCATTCGGCGCGACGGGCAACGATCCGCCATACCTCATCCTGCTTGTCGAGGACGAGCCATGCGTGCGCGCCGTGCTGGCCCAGGCCCTGATGGATGCCGGCCTGGCGGTGGCCGAGGCACCCGGCCAGGCGGATGCCGAGAAGCTGCTCTCCACCGGCGGACGGCGGTTCGCCCTGCTGGTCACCGACCTCGGCCTGGACGACGGCGACGGCGGCGCGCTGATCGACGCGGCCTCGGTGCGCGGCATGCCCTCGATCTGCATCACCGGCTACCCCGACCGCATCCCGGCCGGCGCCCCCGTCGGCCCGTGCGCCCTGCTCGCCAAGCCGTTCCGCCTGGAACTGCTGATCGAGGCGGTCGAGCAGGCGCTGCCGCGGCCAGCCGCCTGCTGATCCCGGCGTTCAGGCCGCCGACTGCGTCAGCGCCACGATCTGCGCGTCCACCGCATCCACCGAGGCCGGCTTGCGCAGCATCGCGAACGGCCCGGAGCCGACCGCCTCGCGCAGCGCCTCCTGCGCCGCCTCGCCGGCATGGCCGGTGATCAGCACCGCCGGCAGGTTCGGCCGCCGCCGCCGCGCCTCGCGGATCAGCGCCAGCCCGTCCATGCCGCCGGGCATCGCCAGGTCGGTGACCAGCGCGTCGATCGCGAGGCCCGTATCCAGGCTGGCCAGCGCCGCCGCCGCGTCCTGGGCTTCCGTCACGGTGTGGCCGCGATCCGCCAGCGCCATGGCGATGACGGTGCGTACCCCGGGCTCGTCGTCCACCAGCAGCACCGGCACGCCCGGCCGGTTCGGCGACTCCGCCGGCGCCGGCTGCTGCGCGCCCGTGGCCGCGCCCGTGGCCGCGCCCGTGGCCGCGCCCGTGGCCGCGCCCGTACCGGCGTTGCCCGGGCGCGCCTGCGGCAGCCACAGCGACACCGTCGTCCCCTGCCCCGGCGTGCTGTCGATCGCCAAAGCGCCGCCCGACTGGCCGGCGAAGCCCAGCGCCATGGCCAGCCCCAGCCCGGTGCCTTTGCCCTTCGGCTTGGTGGTGAAGAACGGCTCGGTCACGCGCGCCAGCACCTCGGGCGGGATGCCCTCGCCGTCGTCCTCGACCGACAGCCGGACGTAGTCGCCCGGCGCCAGGCTGTCCGGGACGCCAGCCATGCCGGCGCGCACCGTCACCGCCTCGGCGGCCAGGACGATGCTGCCGCAGCCGCCCGGCAGCGCGTCGCGCGCGTTGTTCGCCAGGTTGACCAGCACCGCCTCCAGCTGTCCGACATCGGCCAGCAGCGGCGGCGTGTCCGCCCCGGCCGCCACGCTCAGCGCCACGGACGGGCCCAGCGTATGGCGCAGCAGTTGCGCCAGGTCCTCCAGCAGATGCGCCGGCCCGACCGAGGCGGCGGACAGCTCGCCGCGCCGGGCGAAGGCCAGCAGGCGGCTGGTCACCGCCGCGCCGCGCTCGGCCGCCTCGGCGGCGATCGTCAGGAAGCGCTTCGCCGGGTTGGCGTCCCCGGGCAGCCGCTTGCTGGCCAGCGCCAGGCCGCCCTGCACCGCCTGCAATACATTATTGAAGTCATGCGCCACGCCGCCGGCCAGGCGCCCCAGCGCCTCCATCTTGGCGGCCTGCGCCAGGCGCCCCTCGGTGTCGCGCAGCGCCCGGGTCCGTTCCGCGACCAGGCGTTCCAGCCCGGCCTTGTCGCGCGCCAGCACCGCGGCGGCGTCCTTCTGCCGGGTGATGTCGAGATTCAGGCCGACCATGCGCACGGCGCGGCCATCCTGGTCGCGGATCGCGTGCCCATAGCCGCCGATCCAGCGCCAGGAGCCGTCCGGCTGGCGCACGCGGAACTCGTGGTGGAAGACGCCGTTGCCCGGCGCCAGCGCCTGGCTGATCGCGCTGTCCAGCCCCGGGCGGTCGTCCGGATGGGTGCGGGCGAGCGACTCCTGGCCCGAAGGCGCGCCATCCGCCGGATCCAACCCGAACAGGGCGAACTCGCGCCGGTCCCACACCAGCTGGTCGGTCGGGAGGTCCCAGTCCCAGATGCCCATCTCGCCAGCTTCCAGCGCCAGGCGCAGGCGGTCCTCGCTGTCCGCCAGGGCGCGTTCGGCGCGCGCCCGCTCGGTGGCGTGCCAGGTGCGCTCCAGGGTTTCCCGCGCCAGCGCGACATCCCAGTGGCTCCAGGCCCGCGGCTCGGCATTGCCGACATACAGGATCGCCCGCAGGCGCCCGTCACGCATCACCGGCACGTCGATCAGCGCCCGGATGCCCAGCCCGGCATACACCACCTGCGCCGCCGGATTGGACGCCCGTGGCGCGGTCGTGACATCCGGCATGACCAGCGCCTGCCCCAGCCACAGCGGCGCGAGCCGGCCATTCGGACCGCCGACAAGCGGATGCCGGCCGGTACTCGGGGGCGTCGGGCCGGCCCGCCACTCGCTCTCCACCACCGTATGCAGCCCGTCCGGCTCCACCTCGCCGACGCCCACCAGGGCGACGTTCAGCGCGCGGCCGAGCGTTTCGCAGGCCGCGACGACCATGTCCCGCGCGGTGCCGGCGGTGCGCAGCCGCTCCTCCAGCGCCAGCAGGTAGCGGTCGCGCGCCTCGCGCTCGCGGCGGGTTGCCTCGGCCTGCCGCAGCGCGGTGACGTCGCGGATGGTGCCGAGGATGCGCACGGCACGGCGCCCGCCCGGCGCGGCCGGGTGCGGCTCGAAGAAGGCGCGCCCGGCCGCGGCGAGCCAGAGCACCGTGCCGTCCGGGTGATGGACGCGGTAGTCGCAGACATAGTCGTCATACGGGTCGGCCGGGTCGATCGCCCGCGCCACGCCGGCTTCCGCCCCGGGCCGGTCCGCGGGATCAACCAGCTGTGCCCAGGTGTCGTAGTCCACCGTCGCATCCGGCGGCAGGCCGAACAGCGCCTTGCAGCGGACGTCCCATTCCAGCGGCTTGTTGTCCTGCCCCACTTCCCAGCGCCAGGTGCCGAGATCGGCCGCATCCAGCGCAAGGCGCAGCCGCGCGGCGGCCTCCGCCACCGCGCGCTCGGCCTCGATGCGGGCGGTGACCACCTCGGTGAACAGCAGCACGCCGCCGATCGAGCCGTCCACGCGGCGCCAGGGCGCCATCTCCCAGCGCACCCAGTCGACGGCGCCATCCGCGCGCGGGAACGCGTCCTGCTCGGCCGACAGGATCTCGCCGGCCAGCACGCGGCGGTGGACCGCCCGCCAGCGTTCCGGGATATCCGGGAACACGTCGTAGTGGCTGCGTCCGACCAGGCTCGCCGGATCGTCCTGCATGGGCAGGTTGTAGCCGGACAGGTAGCGCCGGCTCGCGGCCAGGTAGCGCATCTCGGTGTCGAACATGGCGATCGCCGCGGGCGCGCGATCGATGAACAGCTTCAGCCGCGCCTCGCTGTCGGCCAGCGCCTCGCGCGCCCGCTGCTCGCCGTCGATGTCGACCAGGGCGACGACGCCGCCGATGAGCGCGCCGCGCTCGTTGCGCACCGGGCGGCCCATGATCCGGGTCCAGGCGCGGGTGCCGTCGCCGCGCTGGTACAGCACGTCGATCGAGGGCCTTTCCTCGCCCGCCACCAGCCGCGCCAGCGGGTATTCGTGGCCGTCGACGCGGGTGCCGTCGGCGTGGAACGACACCCACTCGTCGTAGCTGTGGATGTCGGGCGAGAACAGCACGGGATGGCGCAGCAGGGTCTCGACATAGGTGTTGCCGCCGACGATCCGCCCCGACGGCAGCTCGGCCATCACCAGGCCGACCGGCACGGTCTCGATGATGGTGCGGAACTGCGCCTCGCGCGCCGCCAGCGCCTCGGCGGCACGCAACTGCTCGGTGATGTCGCGTCCGGTCACCACCGAGCCGACGATCCGGCCCTGCGCGTCGCGGATCGGCGCCAGGTTGTAGCTGCCGACCCAGCTGTCGCCGGTGTCGGTGCGGTGGAGGCGGTAGACGGCGCCCACGGCGGTCTCGCCGCGCAGCGCCCGCGACACCGCCCATTGCTCCAGCGGAGCGCGTTCGCCGCTTTCCAGGAAGACGTCCAGGAACGCGGGATACTCGGCCAGGGTCCTGGCGCAGTCGTCCTTGTTCGCGAAGCGGTGGAAGGTCGCGAACGCCTCGTTGAAATGGATGAAGCGGCCCGCCGCGTCGGAGATGAACACGGCGTCCGTCATGGCGCCGAGCGCGGCTTCCAGGTTCGCCCGGCTCGCGGCCAGCGCCGCCTCGGCGGTCCGCTGCGCGGTGACGTCGGCCAGGATCTCCAGGACCGTGGCCTGCCCGTCGGTCGCCTGCCGCAGGATCTTGCGGGCGGCGACGGTCACCGCCTGGCCGTCCCTGGCGCGCTGATGCAGGTCGCCCGCCCAGGCGCCGGTTGCCTGCAGCGTCGCAATGATCTCGGGCAGCGGCTGCGGAAATTCGGTGCGCAGCAGCGCATGCGCCGGCTGGCCGACCGCCTCCGCCGCGCTCCAGCCGTACAGCGCTTCGCATCCCTGCGACCAGAAGCGGATCGTGCCGTCCAGGTCGCGGGTCATGAAGGCGCCGAGATCGACGGTCGCCAGCAGGTCGCGCAGGCGCAGCTCATTGGCCCGCACGGTCGTCTCAGCGGCGTCGAAGCCGCGGCGCAGGTCCTCGAACTCGGCGATGCCGGCCGGCGGCAGCGCGCCGGCGGTTGCCGCGCCGGCGCCGATGCCGCGCACGTGCGCGCTGAGCAGGCGGACCGGCCGCAGGATGCGACGGGCGGTGAGGAAGGCCAGCGACAGGCCGAGCAGCAGCGCGCCGACGCCGCAGGCGCCGAGCCACAGCAGCGCCCCGCGCGCCGCCGCCAGGGCCGGCCTTGGTGGCGCGATCACCAGCAGCGTCCACCCCGGCGCCGACGGTATGACGTGGAAGGCGAACAGGTGCCTGGACCCGTCGATCGACACACCCTGGTAGACGCCGGCCTGCCGCGCGGCCTGCAGCGCCGCGTTCTGCGGCGGCATCGGATCGCCAACCAGTGCCGGCCGGCCGTCCGAGCGGGCCACGACACTATTGTTGCCGTCGGTGACGGCGGCGAAACCGCCATCGGGCAGCCGTTGCGAGGTGAGCATGGCCTGCACCTGGTCGCCGGTGAACGCGGCGGCCGCCATCAGCGCAACCTGTCCGCGGGCGTTCCTGACCGGGACGGCAGTGGCGAACACCGGCTCGCCGCTGACGGCGCTGTCCAGCAGGTTGCCCACCGCCGGACGCCCGGTGGCGAAGACACGGTTCACCAGGTGGTGGCCCCTGGCCGGCGGCACCGGCGTGCCGAGCGGCAGGGAGGTCATCAGCGGCCGGGTTCCGTCCCGGGTGGCCAGGAATATCGGCGCACCGAGTTGCCGCGCCACCTGCCGGGCCTGGGCATCGACGGCCCGCATGTCCGCGGCCGCCGGGTCCGGTCCGAACACTGGCGAGGTCGCGAAGGCGTTCAGGGCGGCGATCCGGCCGGCGATCTCGCGGTCCACGGCCAGCGCCAGGGCCTGGGCGATCTCGCGCAGCCCCGCGTCGGCCACTTTCCGCTCGCTGACCATCGCCTGCCAGACCGCGGTCGCCGCCAGCAGGACCGTCGGCAGCAGCACGACGAGCACCATGCGAAACAGCATGCCGGCCAGGCGGCGCGGCGCGCTGCCGGACGCCGGTTCGCCGTGCCGGGTTGCCGGCGGCTTTGCCCATCCCGAGCGCCCGGGCGGCAAGAGCGGAAGGCTGCTCATGCGCGGCCGCAAGGGGACAGGACGCGGGCGCGGTGCCTGGACATGGCGGCGCAGCCGGTACGAGCCCGCGCGGTACAAGCCCTTGCGGCGCCGGCCCGGCGCGCGTCCGCGGTGGCATGGCTGCGGTACGCGTCCGCGAGGCCTCCGCGCAGGCGGTTGGCCAGACGCCTTGCTGTCATGCGCCTTGCCTGGCAGATGGCGGGGGCACGACCGCGGCGCCCGGCATTCGATCCGGACGGGCGAGTGTATCCGATGTCATGATGCGCGTCTTATACGTGCAACGAACGACTGGCAGTAGTCCAGAGTCCGGTTTCGGGTGAAATTTTCGCAATCCGGTGCTGATATGACACGGAAGCGGCGCCAGGGGCGGCGAACGTTCCTGCTCCGCCACGGTCTGGCTTGTCCGGGCCACCGGTCCGGGGCACCCGTGCCGCGACAGGTGATCCGGACGCGCCGCATGGGCGCTGGGATAGAGAGCTGGCATAGAGAGACAGGGCCGGGTCCATTGCCTCTCCGTCATGGCCGGGCGTGTCCCGGCCATCCGCGCTTCGACGGTGGGGGTAGATGGCCGGGACACGCCCCATGAGCGCTAACTTGGCGGGTGGACGGCACGGCCGTTGCTACCCCGTCATGGTGGGCGAAGGCTCACCATCCACGCGTTTTGCCGATACCAGCATCGAAGGCGTGGATGGCGGCCCTGCGGCGGCCATGACGACAGGACGGTGCGCCGTGTCCCGTCGCCTAAGTCAGCGCCTATGGGGACACGCCCGGCCATGACGATGCGAGAACGTGCCCCGGCCATGGCGGGTCGGGGCAGGCCCGGCGGACGGCCTGGCGGCGCCGCCCTCGCGGATTCAGATTCCATTACGCAATATATACGATCTTATTCTTCCAGCGCCAGTTCCCCGGCCGATGCCATGCTTTCGTACAAAGCAGCGTCGGCCGGCATGTCGAGCACACCCCACCCGCCGTTGGTGCCGACGGTGCCGATGGAAACGGTGCCCGCCGCCAGCACCAGCCGCAGCAGGCCCGTCAGCGTCAACTGGTCGCGCGTGGCGGCGTCGAGCCCGTTCAGCACGGTTTCCGTCGCCTGCCAGCCGGCGGGCGTGAACTTCACCAGGCCGATGGGCAGGCCGTCGATGGCATCGACGGTGTCGGCCTTGCCGCCGATTTCCAGCAGGGTGCCCGAGGCGCTGCGGCGAAACGCCCCGGCGTGCGCCAGCGAGCCGGCGAAACGCTGCGCCCAGTGGTCGCGCCACAGCCTGTCATACGCCACCACAAGGCTGCCGCGCACCGCCCCGAGGCGATGCACAAGGTCGCGCGGATAGAAGATGTCGCCATGGCTGACGATCACCGGGCCGGCGCGCAGCCAGTCCACCGCCGTCAGCAGCGAAGCCACGGGACCGGTCTTCGCCCAGCGCTCGTTGGTGAAATACGTCGCCTCTGGCACCTCGATCATGTCGGCGCGATAGCCGCGCACGATGCCGATCGCGGTGGCGCCGCCGCCGCGCAGGGCGGCAAGCTGGCGTTCGATCAATGGTTTTCCCGCCAATGTAAGCAGCGAGGCCGGCGGCAGGTCGTCCGGCTTTCCACTGGTGGTGCGGTGGCCGGCAGCAAGGATCAGGGCACGCATGCAATCCTCCCGACAAATTCAGGCAGCCGTATCATCTCGATGCCGCAACAGACAGGCTCGCGGGCGCACGAGGCCGCGCGGGCACTCTGTCTTCCTGTCCGAGGCCGGTTGGCGCGCAGCGAGCATGATCTGACGGCATGTTTCCTTTTTTTGAGATTCATGACAGCGTGTGACGGTGGCACATGCTGCGTCATTGATCCAAATCAAGGCCGGCCGGCGACGCGCCGCTCTCGCAGGCCTGACCGCAACCATCGCGCCCGCCGGAAGCTTCATCACGGGGCACAACGCAAGGGCTGTGACGCCATGTCGATATTTCCGCTGCACACGCTGGACAGCCTGTTCCAGGAATTCGGCTACGGCGCCATCTTCGGCGGCGTGCTGCTGGAGAGCACCGGCCTGCCGCTGCCGGGCGAGAGCCTGATGATCGCCGCGGCGCTGTATGCCGCGACCACGCATCACCTCGACATCTTCATCCTGGTGCCGGTGGCCGCCGCCGGCGCGATCTGCGGCGACCAGATCGGCTATTTCGTCGGGCGCTGGATCGGCTACCGCCTGCTGGCGCACTGGGGCCGCAAGATCGGCCTGACGGACGAGCGGCTGGGACTGGGCCGCTACCTGTTCCGCCGCTACGGCAGCGTCGTGGTGTTCTTCGGCCGCTTCGTCGCGGTGCTGCGCACCTTCGCGGCGCTGCTGGCCGGCGCCAACCGGATGCCCTGGCACAGTTTCCTGCTGTGGAACGCGCTGGGCGGCATCGGCTGGACCAGCCTGTACGGCTTCGGCGCCTATGCGCTGGGCCATGCGATGGAGCGCATCAGCGGCCCGCTGGGCATCGTGCTGGCCGTTGTCGCGGGCGCAGCAATCCTGGCAGCGGTTATTTTTGTCAAGCGCAACGAAACCAGGTTGCTGGAGGACGCGCGGCAGGACATGCAGCGCGAGGCCGCGCACGCTCCGGGTTAGTTTACTACCTGATATTCACTGTTTCCTGTATGTGTCGCGAGACTTCGAAACCATAACGTCATGGACTTCAAGCTATTTGGGATGGAGAACTATGTCGGTCAGGCCGATCATCCTCGAGAATATCGTCCGGATCGCCCAGCAGCAGAAAAAGCCGCTGGCGCCGTTGACCGATGAGCTTCCGCTGCTGGAATCGGGGCTGGATTCACTGTGCATCGCCATCCTGGTGGCGTCGCTCGACGACAGCCTGGGAGTCGATCCGTTCGACCGCGACGGCGATGTCGCGTTCCCTGTGACCATCGGCGACCTCATCGGCCTGTATGAGCATGCCACGGCCTGAGCGCCGTTCGCTGTGGGACCTGACGGAAACCAGCGGCCTGCCGCCCCGGCGCTTCGTGGCCGACGCCACGGGCCGCCTGGCGCTGTCCGCGCTGGCGCGGGGCCGCACCCTGGCGGTGCCGCCCGAGGCGTTGCGCGGGCAGACCGTGCTGCTGTCGTCGGACCGGCAACTGCCGGCGGTTGCCGCGCTGCTGCAACTGGACGGCATCGCCCGCCGCATCCTGCTGTGCCCGCCGGAGCTGGCGCCGGCGCATCTGCCGGCGGTGATCGCGGAAGCCGGGGTGGACGCGATTGTTTCGGACGGGACCGGACCCGCCGCGCACGCCGCCGGCGCCACGCGAACGATTGGATTCGAAACGAACGTCGTTTCCGACCCGGGGATGCCGGGCCAGGGCGAGATCGACCGCGAAGGCCCGACGGAATGGCTGCTGTTCACCTCCGGCACCACCGGGCGCCCAAAGCTGGTGGTGCACACGCTCGGCAGCCTGACCGGGCCGCTGGACGACGGACTGGCCGTGGCCAGCGATGCGGTCTGGAGCACGTTCTATGACGTTCGTCGCTACGGCGGCCTGCAGATCCTGTTGCGGGCGCTGCTGGGCGGTGGCTCGATGGTGCTGTCGCAGGCGGGGGAAAGCGTTGCCGATTTCCTGGCCCGCGCGCAGGCAAGCGGGGTGACGCATGTCTCCGGCACGCCGTCGCACTGGCGCCGCGCGCTCATGAGCCCGGCGGCGCGGGATTTCACCCCGGCCTATGTGCGCTTGTCCGGTGAGGTGGCGGACCAGGCGATCCTGAACAGCCTGGCGGCGGCGTTCCCGCGGTCGTCGATCGCGCATGCCTTCGCCTCGACCGAGGCGGGCGTGGCGTTCGACGTGCGCGACGGCCTGGCCGGCTTCCCTGCTTCGCTCATCGGCCAGGCCGGCGGCAAGGCGGAGCTGCGGGTGGTGGACGGGTCGTTGCGGATACGCTCGGCGCGCACCGCGTCCCGCTACGTGGGCGATGCGCAGCGCCTGATGGACGCCGACGGCTTCGTCGACACCGGCGACATGGTGGAGCTGCGGGGCGACCGCTACCATTTCGTCGGGCGGCGCGAAGGCATCATCAACATCGGTGGCCAGAAAGTGCATCCGGAGGAGGTCGAGGCGGTGCTGAACCAGCATCCCGCGGTGCAGATGGCGCGGGTGCGCGGGCGGAAAAGCCCGATCACCGGGGCGATCGTGGTGGCGGACGTGGTGCTGCGGCCCGGCTCCGGTTCGTTGGACACGATACGGGACGACATCCTGGAAGGGTGCCGGCGCGCGCTGCCGCCGCACAAGGTCCCCGCCATGCTGACCGAGGCCGCCGGGCTGGAGGTCGCGGGATCCGGCAAGCTGGTGCGGCGTGCGTAACGTCCTTGTCACCGGCGGCAGCCGGGGCCTGGGCCTGGGCATGGCGCAACGGCTGGCGGCGGCCGGCTTCCAGGTGGTGGCCCTGGCGCGCAAGGACAGCGACGCGCTGGCGGCGGCGCGCGCGCAGGTGGCGCAGGAGGGGCGCGGCGCGCTGCACTTCCATGCCTTCGACCTGGCCGACATTGACGGAATCGGGGCACTGGTGAAGGACCTGCGCGGCGCGTACGGTCCGTTCCACGGCCTGGTCAACAACGCCGGACTCGGCACCGCCGGCATCCTGGCGAGCATGCCGGACAGCGCGATCGAACAGCTGATCCGGCTGAATATCGTTTCGCCGGTGACGCTGACGAAGTACGTCGTCCGCTCGATGATGGCTGCACAGAGGGAGATCGGGCAAGGCGGGCGGATCGTCAACATTGCCTCGATTGTCGGGTCGACCGGCTACAGCGGGCTGTCGATCTACAGCGCCACCAAGGCGGCTCTGGTCGGGTTCACCCGCTCGCTGGCGCGGGAACTCGGGCCGCTGGGCATCACCGTCAACGCGGTGGCGCCGGGGTTCGTCGATACCGAGATGACGCACACGCTGACCGGAGCACAGCGGGGGCAGATCGCGCGGCGCAGCGCGCTGCAGCGGCTGCCGACGGTGGAGGACGTCGCCGGCGCGGTGGATTTCCTGTTCAGCGACGCGGCGCGCAACGTCACCGGCACGGTAATGACGATCGACGCCGGCAACACCGCTTGAGAGGGGTGGAGGCGTTGGTGGGGACGGGGGCTACCTGGGTTTCCGCTGGCTGAGGGTCAGTGGCGGCGGGCGTGCGGGTGGATTGTCCGGATAAATAACCACAGAGAATAACCGAGGACCACAGGGGGCCACAGAGAAGATTTCATGGCGCTGCGCGCGAAGCGCATGACGCCCGGCACTGCCGCACAGGCGCTACCAAGGGGACGGCCAATTGCGTGCCACGCATTTGGAGCGAGCCGCAAGTGTGAAGGCGACGGCGCGCTTTCCACCGTCACGGCGACCGCAGGGCCGCCATCCGCACCTTGCCGCGCAGTGTCCCCCTGATCCCCTGTGGCCCTCCATGGCCCTCGATTTCTTCTCTGTGCGAACAGAAATACGCCATCAACCACGCTGCCGCCGCCGCGCGACTCACCACCCCGCAACAAACCCCGACCGCACCAGCCCCAGCCATTGGGCGTCACGGCATACCGCCGTTCAAAGCCGCCGGCTGCCATCCTCGATCGACCTCACCAGAATGCGGTCGCAGGCAACGAACCGCCCGGCGCCTCGATCATTGAACCACACCGGCTCGGCTGATCCGGCGAAACCCTCCTGGATCAGCCGCCCCTTGGTCAGCTTGAACGTTCCGGTGAAGTCAAGGGTTTCGCAGCAGCGGACGAACAGCGGCTGCGCATAGGGCGGCAGACGCGCGTCCAGGTGCGCCTTCAGGGCGGCGAGGTCGAAACCGGCCTCCGCCGTCACCGCGGCCATGCCGGCGCGGCCCTCGTTCCCCGGCACCGGCACGCCGAAAACCACCGCATCCGTGATCCCGGGGCAGGCGCGCAGCACCGCCGCGACCTCGGTGGTGGAGACGTTCTCGCCGCGCCAGCGGAACGTGTCGCCGATGCGGTCGACGAAGTAGAAATAGCCGGCCGCGTCCTTGCGCAGCAGGTCGCCGGTGCGGAACCAGCGGTCGCCCTTGCTGAACACGTCGCGCAGGATCTTGCGGCCCGAGGCCGCGGTGTCGGTGTAGCCGTCGAACTGGCGCGCGGCGGGGGCGTTGTTGTCCGGCAGGCGGCCGATGGCTTCGCCTGGCTCGTCCGGCGGACAGGCGGCGCACAGGCCGGCCTCGTCGCGCCAGGGCTCGCCGGTCGCGGGGTCGCAGCGGATCAGCGCCACCGGGAAGCGCTGCGCCAGGAAGGGCGGGATGCGGCCGATGGCGCCGGGCTTTCCCTCGGCGTTGTAGAGCGAGACGATGCCCTCGGTGGCGGCATAGAACTCCAGGATCTGCGGGATGGCGAAACGCTGCCGGAACTTTTCCCAGACGTCGGCCGCCAGCCCGTTGCCGCAGGCGAGGCGCAGGCGGTGCAGCCGCTCCTTCGGATGCGGCGGGCTGAGCGTGAGGTAGCGGCACAGCTCGCCGATATACTGGAAGATGGTGCAGTCCGTATCGGCGACGTCGTCCCAGAAGCGGCTGGCGGAGAAGCGCTCGCGGATCACCAGTGAGCCGCCGCGCGCCAGCATGGCGCCGACGGCGACGATGCCGCCGACGCTGTGGTACATCGGCAGGCAGTTGTAGAGGCGGTCGTCCGGCTGCACGTCCATCATGCCGGCGAACCACAGGCTCCACTCGGCGATGCGGCCGTGCGAGACATTGGCCGCCTTGGGCAGGCCGGTGGTGCCCGAGGTATAGATCAGCAGCGCCCGGTCGCGCTGCGCCGGCAGCGGATGGCGATCGGGATCGAGCGGCGCGGTGCCGAGCTGGTTCGTTTCTTGCTCGATGCGCGGCCACCGGCCCGCCTCGCCGTCCCCATGCACCCGCACCTGCACGCCCGCCGGCAGCCGGTTGGCCAGGGCGGTGACGGCGGGCAGCAGGGTGGCGGAGACGATCAGGTGCCGCGCCGCCGCAGCCTCGATGCTGTGCAGCAGGGCGTCGGCGGCCAGGTTGGTGTTGATCAGCGCGACCGCGCAGCCGATGCGGGTCAGGCCGAGCCAGATGGCGACGTAGGCCGGGCAGTTCGGCATCAGCAGCGCGACGGCGTCGCCGCGGCCGAGGCCGTTGGCGACTGCCCAGCGGGCATACTGGTTGGCCCGGGCCGCCAGCGCGTGGTAGCTGAGCGACTCGCCGGCGCCGAGCAAGGCTGGGCGTTCCTGGTGCGCATCGGCCAGCTGGGGCAGCATGGCCGGAAGCGTGAGGAGCGGCGCGTCGTGCAGGACCTTGCTGGCGTCGAGCGCGCGGATCCAGGCATCCAGGGCGGCGGCGCGCCCGGTTCGCGCCATGTTGCCGGGAACGGGGGATCGTGTCGAGTCTGTCATCGGCGCCAGCATACCGGCGCGGAGAAATCCGGGGATAACACCGTCGCGATTCAAATACGATCGCTTGCGGACTGTGCATATAGTGCGACAGGGTCCGGTTTGCGGGACAACCCGCGGCGGCGGCGGCCGGGTTCCGGGGAGACATGGGCAGGAGACATGGGCAGGAGACATGGGCAGGAGAGAGGGACGATGACCTTCAAGGGCAAGCCGCCGGGCAACGGCGCCGGGGAGATCTCGAAACGCACCGAGGCGCTGCGTCCGGTCATCATGCTGGCGCCGAAGGAAGCGGCTGAGGCGCGGCGGATGCGGCGGGCCGGCCAGTCGCCGGAGCAGATCGCCGCGATCATGGACAAGCCGCTGGACGAGGTTGAGAAAGTCCTGGTGCAGATGCGCATGCCTCGGCCGGAGACCACCCGCGGCACGCTGAACGTGACCCTGGCGGCGCACGCCCTCGTCATGCGCGAACGCCGGGGCGACGAGCCGATATGGACCACGGTCGATCGCCTGCTAGACGAATTGCTGCGCCTGCGGGCGTTGCAGGGGACCGGCGGGGCCGAACCGCCGCATCGGTCGCGGCGGCGCAACGAGGCCGACACGACGCTGCCGTTGCTGGCCGGCCTGAAGGGGTGACGCCTCGCCGGCCGCGGGACGGAACAAGGTGGTCGCCCCCCTCGTCATGACCGGGCGCGTCCCCGCGCGGTCAGGACCAGGAGGTCGAGCGAGAAGGACCTGGCGGCGCGATCCGTTCTCTCATCGTCATGGCCGGGCTTGTCCCGGCCATCCCCCCCCCCGCCGTTCGTGCGCAGATGGCCGGGACAAGCCCGGCCCAAGCCCGGCCATGACGATAGAGAGACGACCATGCCCTGTTCCCCGTCAAGTCAGGCGCATAGGGACACGCCCGGCCACGACGGACGAACAGCAACCTCAGCGCAGGTAGCCCTCGATCTCGTCCTGCGCCCAGGCCAGCACCTGCTTGTCGCTCTCGCCTTCCCTGATCCGCGCCATGATCTGGTTGTGGACCGCGCGGTTGTAGATCTGCACCGCCACGTCGGGCGACGCCTCGGAGGCGGTCAGGTTCGGCTCCTGCTGATGCCACGGCCGGATCGGGTAGTTGTAGACCGTTCCCTTGGGCGGCTCGACGGTTTCCCAGATTTTGAAATCGAGCAGACTGGCATAGGGCGGCAGGTCGTAGCCGTCGACGACGTTGCACCGCTCCTCGACCTGCGGGCGCTGCATCAGGTACTCGATCAGTTCCTTCGCCGCCGTCTTGTTCGGGCTGAAATTGTGGACGCCCCAGAAGAAGCTTGCGGTCGGAACGAAACGCCCCTTCGGCCCCTTCGGCGCCGGAAAGGTCCAGCAATCGGCCGCCACCTTTGGCGCGTCGCGCTTCGCCACCGCCCAGGCCGAGGGCGGATTGAAGATCAGCGCCGACTTGCCGGAGATCAGGGCGCGGTTGTTGGAGGCATCGTCGAAGCTGACGGCATCGTTCGGGTAGTACTTCACCAGCCCCCGGGCGAATTCCATCACCTGCTGCATCTCCGGCGAGTGCAGCTGGATGGTGCCCTCGCTGTCGATCAGCATGGCGCCGAACGAGCGGAACAGCGCGCCGTGCAGGTCGGTCGCGTCGGTGTTGGTGCCACCGCCCAGGCCCAGCCCGAAGGTCATCCCGTCCTGCTGCGCCAGCGCGGCGTATTTCCGGAAAGTCTCCCAGGTCCAGTCGGCCTGCTGCGGCGTCGCGCCGGGATGCGCCGGATACATCGCCTGCAGGTCCAGCCCGTGCTTCCCGAACCAGCTGATCCGCGCGCACGGCGGCTTGGTCTGCGTGCCGCTGCTGGTCGGCACCGCCACCCAGCCCCGCTTCGTGTGCGCCAGGTAGGAGCAGGTCTTGTTCACCGCGCCGTTGGCCGCGATCAGCCGTCCCATGACGTCGTCGATCGGCTCCAGCGAGTCGGCGAAGTTGTGCACGTCCCAATTGTAGTACGTCAGCGCGTCATGCCCCGCCTTGGCCTCCCCTTCCGCCGCCGCGGTCAGGCTGAGCTTGTTGCCGTTGCCGGTGATGAAGTCGGCCTGCACCTCGACCTTGTTCTTGTTGGCCCAGGCGTTGACCTGTTTCTGCATCACGTCGTTTCCGCCGGGCACCCAATGGTCCCAGAAGCCGATGCTGACCTTGCCCGCCGCGCCGGCGGTGCGGATGTGCACCAGTGGCAAGGCGGTCGCCGCCGCGGCCAGCTTCAGCGCGCCGCGGCGTGACACTGTCTTTGATCCGATCATGGTGGTTTGTCTCCCTGGACAGCCGTTGGCCTTGTATTGTTCTAACGCGTCGGCGAGGCGGCCCTGGCAGCACAACCCGCCCCCGGGCCCCGCCCCGGGAAGCGCTGCGGCACACTGTTGCACGCCCGCAAGAGATTCGCGGGTTTCGCCAGCGAAGCCTCGCGCAACGGACGTTTTGCGCCTGTTGCCGATCATAGACCGGGTGGCGGGAAAATCGGATAAAAATGCCTTAATAAACTCGAACCTGAACAACCGGTCCGGACTGGGGGACCTTGAGCGCCGGCACTACCTGCCGTCAAGGCCCGGCCTGTCGAAGCGGTTGTTCAGGCCCGGGCCGTTCCACTGCCTGATCCGTCTCGATCCGGTCGACGCTTCTTCATCGCGAAGCGCGGGGACATGCTACCAGGGGCTGGCTTGCCAGTCGTTGGTGCTGATCAGGAGCAACCATAACCTGATCTCCAGTGCTGATGCGTAGTCCTCCACAGCCTGGGGCACGCCGCCCTCCGCCAGTCCCAGACCCAGCCGCCGGCAAAGGGCAAGTTCCGTTCGCAACTGCTCAATCTTTGGAAACAGGGCAAGCTGGGTGCGCAACTGCCTGATCCTGTCCTGCACGCGCATTCTTTGGGTCTTTCCACACCGCCACCACCAGAGCAGCTAAATGCCTGAGCCCAGCCGCAATCAGAAGTTGTTTCTCAAACCCTGTTCCCATTGCTTATCCGTGACATTTTCCCACTGCCTCCAACAGATCGACGATGCAAGGCGGCACGGCACCGCACAACGCCACCGTCCGACGCTGCGGTTGCATCCTTGATTGAAACAAAACGCCCCCGGCGGGCGCGGCCCGGAACAGGACACGCATCGTTGTGGACCTGCCGCACGGCGCAGTGCCATACCGCGACCTCCAGTCAGGCAGGACCGTGCGATGGGCGAGTGGGCGGAGTTTGCGATCGCGTTTGGCGCCTTTCTGCTGTCGCACGCGATTCCGGCCCGCCCGGCGGTCCGCGCGCGATTGCGGGCCATCCTGGGCGAAGGCGGGTTCCTGGCGGCTTACAGCCTGGTTTCCGTGATCCTGCTCGGGTGGCTGATCGCGGCCGCCGGGCGGGCGCCGTATGTGGCGCTGTGGGACTTCGCCCCCTGGCAGATGTGGGTGCCGAACCTGCTGATGCCGCTGGCCTGCATCCTGGTCGCATTCGGCGCCGCCGCGCCCAATCCGCTGTCGTTCGGCGGCCGGGCGGTGGAGCGGTTCGATGCCCGGCATCCCGGCATCGCCGGGGTTTCGCGCCATCCGCTGCTGCTCGGCCTGCTGCTGTGGGCGGCCGGGCACATCGTGCCGAACGGCGACCTGGCGCATGTCATCCTGTTCGGGACGTTCGCGGCGTTCAGCCTGGCAGGCATGCGGATGATCGACCGCAGGCGGCAGCGCACCATCGGACGCAGCGCCTGGGATGCGCTCGCCGCGCGGACCTCGCTCTGGCCAGGGGAGGCCCTGTTCGACGGGCGGTGGCGCCCGTCCCTGCGGCGGCTCGATCCGGTGCGCCTCGGCATTGCCGGCGTGCTCTGGGCGGCGCTGCTCAGCCTGCATGCGCCGGTCATTGGCGTGTCGCCGTTGCCGCCGCTGTAGCGCCCGGGCCGATGCCAGGAGGACGCGAAGCGGCTGCGGGAGCCGCTGCGTGGCCTTCGTACGGTGCGCGGACGACGCTACCGGCCGAAGACGGAGTAACCGGACGCGGTGCCGTCCGGCCAGTTCGTCTGGATGACGCCGACAAAGGGATATTGCCCTTTGATATCCTTGTATTTGCCGGTCCCCCCCGTCCACTCGTATGTTCCGGGGCCACGCATGGTGTCACCTGCCACTTGCCATCTCAGGTAGGCCTTGTCGCCGCCGGGATCGGCGACCACGCAATATCCGGCGGCCTTGTTCTTCTTGTTGTTTTGTTGTTGAGATCAATGTCATTCCAGCCGGGGCATTTCATGCCGGCGCGGTTGAAGAGGCCGGATTCGCCCTTGTCACTGAGGAAGGTGCCGGAGAACTCGCCGACCCAGAAGAGATGGCCTTTTTCGATCTGCTGCACCTTACCGACGCCGAGCCAGCCAAACTGGCCGACGAATTTCCAGTCCTCGGCGTGTGCGCCCGCCGAGACAAGCAGGCCTGCGATCACTGACAGCATCAGCGTTCGTGTCATGGTATCCTCCCCGTATCTCTTTGTCTTGGTTTGATATGAATTGATACGAAGGCCACGCAGGAAAATAGTTGCGGCAACTATACTTGCGAAGTCAACGAGTTATTGCCGCAGGCGTTTCAAGACAGGGTGAAGCACAGCGCCGGCACGGGTGACCCGGCGGTACGGCGTCCGGCGGAAACCCCCTGTGCCGCGCCTCAACGCCTGCCTGTCCGGCCGTCACGACAGCCGTCGTGTCACGCCCGGCTGTGCCGGCGCATCGCGATCCCAAACTGTCATTGCTCGCGACACATGAGCCGGGGCGTCGCCGGCCGGGATGCGGATGCGCTACACAACGCCCATGCGCTTCAGCTCGCGGCTGAGCTGCTGCACGGCGCTGCTGCCGAACGCGACGTGGAGGCGCCGGCCGACGATCACCGCAAGCCAGTCCGGCCTCGCCCGCAGCACGCCCTCGGCAACCAGCCGATCGGCCTCGTCGGCGACGGCGGCGTTGATCTGCGGCACGATGTCGTCGGACAGCGGGCGGCCGGCGAACGCCTTGACCCGGGCGTTCAGCCGGGCGGTGGCCAGGACCTCCCGGTCGCTCACCGTCGCCTTTGTCTCGAACAGCAGTTTCTGCAGATCCGCCATGGTGCCGATGTCCCGGTTCTGTCCTGTGCGCTGGCGATGACATGGGATGCCGGGATGCCGGTGCCAAGCATGGCTGCGATTGGCGCCCCTCGGGACGGGAACGGAGCAGACCGTAGCCCGCCCGATCGGTGCGACGTGGTCTGTAAAGGGTCTGTCAGGGAATAACAGCGTCACTGGCTGCACGGCACCGGCTGCACGACGTCGTCATGGCGGGCGCAGGCCCCATTGGCGTTAAAATAGGGCTGGCTGTTGCCTCCTCGTCATGGCCCGGCTTGTCCGGGCCACCTGTCGCGGCACAAGTGCTTGAATAGGTGGCCCGGACAAGCCGGGCCATGACGGGGAGGCAACAGTCGCGGCGGACCGTTTCCAAGATCTGTGCATCCCGTAGGGACAAGCCGGGCCATGACGGAATGGCAAGCATCGTGCCGCCGCCACGCTATTTTAACGCCAATGGGGCGCAGGCCGGCCATCCACGCCTTTGCCGCGATCAGCACCGCAAGGTCCGCCTTCGCGGACCATGACGCGGAGAGGACGGTGCCCCACACCCAATGACGCGGTAATTTCCTGACCGCCCCAAGGGTCCGGGCGCTCAATGCCCCGGGGCCAGGGCGACGGCTTGGCGCAGTGCTTCCAGCAGGCTGCGCTCGTCCGCCTGGCCGGTGCCGGCGATGTCGAACGCCGTGCCGTGGTCCACCGAGGTGCGGATCACCGGCAGGCCGACGGTGATGTTCACGCCGGCCTCCAGCCCCATCACCTTCACCGGGCCGTGGCCCTGGTCGTGGTACATGGCGACCACCATGTCGAAGTCGCCGCGGCCGGCGCGGAAGAACAGGGTATCGGCCGGCAGCGGGCCTTCCACGTCCCAGCCCCTGGCCTGGCAGGCGGTGATGGCGGGGACGATCTTGGTTTCCTCCTCGCCGCGGCCGAACAGGCCGTGCTCGCCGGCATGCGGATTGATGGCGCAGACGCCGATTTTCAGGCGCGGCAGGCCGGCCTTCACCAGCACGTCGCGGCCGCGGCCGATCACCCGCTCGACCAGCCCGGGCTCGATCTTCGCGATGGCGTCCAGCAGCCCGATATGGGTGGTGACGTGGATGACGCGCAGGTTCGGTGTCATCAGCATCATCGAGACCTCCGGCGTGCCGGTCAGGGCGGCCAGCAACTCGGTGTGGCCGGGGTAGCGATGGCCGCCGAGGTGGAGCGCCTCCTTGTTCAGCGGCGCCGTGCAGATCGCGTCCACCTGGCCCTGCACGGCAAGCCCGGTCGCGGTGCGGATGTAATGGTAGGCGGCGTTGCCGGCGGCCGCCGACAGTTGGCCCCAGGGCAGGTCGTCCGGGATCAGGCGCAGGTCGATGCAGTCGACGCTGCCGGCGGTGCAGCGCCGGTCGTCGATCGATCCGAGGCTGCTCACCGCCAGGCTGCTGCCGACGATCCTGCCGGCCTGCCGCAGCCGGTTGGCGTCGCCGACGACGACCGGGCAGCAGCGCTCGTACAAGTCGGCGTGCGCCAGGCTCTTCATGATGATTTCCGGGCCGACCCCGGCGGCGTCGCCCATGGTGATCGCGATGACAGGACGTGGCATGGTCAGCTTGTCTCCGCTCGGTTGGCGGCGCCTGGCGCGGACCGCAAGGCGGCGCGGCAGCGCAGCAGCGTCCCGGGATGGCCGAAGGCGCCGGCCTTGGTGATCACCGGCAGGCCGCGCCCGCCGATGGCAGTGGACAGGGGTACGCCCGGTTCCAGCTCGCCGGCAAGCCGCAGCCCGGTCGCGCCGAGGGCGAGCAGCACGGCGCGTGCCGTCTCGCCCCCGGTGAGGACCAGGGCGCCGGCCCGGTGGACGCACGGCGCCACCAGCGCCGCCAGGGCGAGGCACAGCGGCAGCCCGTCCGCCAGGTTCACGCCGCCCTCGCTGTCCAGCGAAACCACCGTGTCGTGGCCGGCAGCCAGGGCAGCCTCCACTGCGCGGCGCCAGGCGTGCCAGTCCGCGGTCCGCAGCACCGCGGGCGGGACAGTGACGAGGCCGACATCCGGAGCCGCCGCCAGCCGCGCCACCTGCTCGCGCGATATGCGTGAGGCGCTGCCGACGACGAACAGCAGCGGCCCCGCGCAGGGCGGCGGCGGTTCCACGGGCCGATGGGACCGCAGGCCGGCCGCCGCGGGCAGATGACGGGCGAGGCCGGCCGAGCCAGCCCAGACAGTATGCCGCCCCAGCGATACCGAGGCTGTGGCGATGGCCTGAAGATCGGCCTCGGCATCGGCGTCGCAGACGATGACGTCGTGGCCGATGGCCGCTTCGGACAGCGCGGCGGGAAGCCTGGATGCGTCGCGGACCGTGTCGAGGGGGATGGACATGGCACGCAGGCCGGCCGCGTCCAGCATGGTGGGGATATGCGCCGCGCCGGCGATCCGTTCGGCTTTCCACAGCTCGGTGTGCTCCAGCCGGACGCCGTGCAGCAACTGGTGGCCGCCGGATGTGGTGCGCCCGGTGGCGGGAAAGGCGGGCGCCATGATGGCGGCTGCATCGCCGTGCAGCGCCCGCCGCGCCGCCAGCGTTGCGGCGATCTCGGCACCGACGTTGCCGCGCAGGGTGGAGTCCAGCTTCTTGAACAGGACCTGTCCGGGAGCGGCCTGCGCGCGCACGATGCGGGCGGTTGCCGCCGCCGCCTCGGCCGCCGGCTTGCGGCGGGTGTCGGCGTCGACGGCGAGGACAGCCGCGCCGACTGGGTCATCGGCCGCATCGAGCAGCACAACGGTGTCGAGGCCGGCCACGGCGCAGGCGACGCCGCAATCGGCGGCCCCGGACAGGTCGTCCGCGACGATGAGCATCCCGGCGGGCAGCATCCCGGCGGGCAGCATCCCGGCGGGCAGCATCCCGGCGGGCTCGGTCATCGTCCGGTCGCCCGGCCATGACGGAGATGGGCCGTCCCGGGGGCCGGATCTTCCTTCATCCGGCGCCTCATCCCGGCACCTGTGGGGCGGGTCGCCGGGGAGGCCGGTGGCGCGGGAAGCGATCGGCGGCGTGTTCCAGGACGTTGGGCATGACGCAGATATGGGTGTCTCGTGGCCCACACACAGGGATCGCGCCGGCACGCTGAGGCAAAGCCGCCCCGGGTGCGGCGCCGAGTTGGGAGCACAGGCCATCCGAGCACGGGTCAGGGGCACGCGCCAACGGCAAGCCGGCGATAATTGTTCTTGATTTGTTCGATAGGGCGTCTAATATCCAGCCGACAGGGACAAGTCATCAGGGACAAGTCATCAGGGACAAATCATCAGGGACAAATCATCAGGGACAAATCATCAGGGACAAATCATCAGGGACAAAGAGGGAACTCACGATGCAACACCACAACATGCAAGACAACAGGATGCAGGGCAGGATGCACTGCAAACAGTGCGGCGGCCCGATGATGCCGGAAACCGTGATCAAGCTTCGGCGCGGCCTGATCGGCTTTCGCGAAACACGCTTCCCGGGCGCCTATTGCGCGTGGTGCCGGATCGGCGTGACGATCGGGGGGGACTGCGCCGCCGGGCACCGGCAGGTTTCGGTCATGGCCGACCTGGGCCGGAGCATCCGGCAATTGCTGGCATCCTGGTCGGGTGCCGGCGCCTCCCGGTCAACCGGCGGCCGTTGGGGCGCGAAGCCATCCGGCGGTCTTGTTCCCTGGCGCGGCCGGTCTCGCGGCAGGCCGTTCTGGGTGCCGCCTCGCCAGCACCCGGCCACCCTCGAGCCGCCAAGGGCGGGCGCGGCCGGCGGCTTTCATCCCACGTAATGCCGATCGCCGGCCGTCGGGCTTGTTGGACCTGGGGGAAAGCCCTCCGATTGGCGTTAAAACAGGGCTGGCTGTTGCCTCCTCGTCATGGCCCGGCTTGTCCGGGCCACCTGTCGCGGCACAGTGCTGGAATAGGTGGCCCGGACAAGCCGGGCCATGACGGAATGGCAAGCATCGTGCCGCCACGCTATTTTAACGCCAATGGGAAAGCCCTCCACCGTTTGCCCTGGCCGTGGCTGGCATGGGCCGGGGACGCGCGGCGGAGGGCGCCAGCGTTGCCAGGAAACGTCCGTGCCTGTTCATCCTTTCGCAGTTTTCACCACGGAGGAGGAACGAGGTACACGAAGGGCCACGAAGACCGGACCTTGCTGGCCTGTCGGGACCGGACAAACCGCCTTGTTGCGGCGAGCCATTGCGGTCCAATACCCGCCTGCGACGTGGAGTTACACAGCCATCCCGGCACACTGTCCCGGCAGCGTATCGAGCGCCTCGCCCATGCCGGCGTGCAGGCCATTGCCGAAATCGGCATCGGCGTGCGAGGCCCTGGCGACGGCCACGGCCTGCCGCACGACATGCTGCGCCGGCGGGATGATTCGGCTATAACCCCTGGCCAGGGGGTGCTGCTCACCGGACGCCGTGCACCAGGCCAGGATTCACGCCATGACCATCGACCATTACAATCCACTGCACGCGCCAGACCCGGCCGAATGGCTGGAACTGGACGAACAGGAGCGGATCGGCCTCGTTGCCGACTACCATGACGAGGCGGGCATCGATCTGCCGAACGTGAAGGTGCATGCGACGATGCATGCGATCGTCGAGAACCAGATCGCCCTCGGCGACGAAACGCCGGTGCGGCTCAAGGCCCGCCAGCTCATGGCGCAGGGCCTCGACCGTCACGAGGCGATCCACGCCATCGCGTCCGTGCTGATCAAGCACATCTACGACATCACGAAGAAGCCGCAGGGCGTGGGCGACCCGAACCAGGGCTATTACGCAGCCCTGCGGCGGCTGAACGCGCGCAAGTGGCTGCGCTCGGGCTGACGCGGCCGATCGGCTGCCGCGCCAGCCCGTGGCCGAAACGGCGGTACTAACGCCCGGCCCGAGCATCCAGGGCCGAGCCGGTGCCGATGCCGAACGGCCGGTTGAGCCGCACGACCGTCAGGTTGAGATAGGCGGCAAAGGCAACCCAGCACAGGTACGGCAGCAGCAATGCGCCGGCCGCCGTGGATATCGGCCACAGCACCAGCATCGGCACCAGGACCGAAAGCCACAGGAACGGCACCTCGACCAGCGCCCAGTCCGGACGCCGCAGCCAGAAGAACAGCGGGTTCCACAGGATGTTCGCCAGGCCGTTCACCACGAACAGGCCGATGATCAGCGAGCGGGTGCCCGAATCCGGGGCATCCCGCAGTCCCAGGAACAGCGACAGGGCCGCCAGGGCGAAGATCACCGACCACGCCGGGCCGAACGCCCAGTCCGGCGGCTGCCAGCTTGGCTTCTTCAAAACCTCGCGGTACCAGGGCGAGAGGCTGTCGGTCAGGTAGGCCCCGACCGTCGCGACCACCACCGCCCAACCCACTGCGATGACAATATCCAGGATCATGCGTCAACCTCCTGACCACTGCGACTGAAGCAACTGTCAAACGGACGGACGCCGTCATTGTTGTCGCAGGCGTCGCGGCGGTCATTACCGCCGGATTGCCTGCTTCGACAAGGGTACACCGACCGGAAATTGGCAAGTGGCAAGCACGGAGCCGCTTTGAATGGCGTCGTCACGGCGGATTGCTTCAAGTTACCTTGTGCATTGGCGGCTTGTATCTTGCCTGACGTCAGGCCAGCCTGACGGTGTTACGCCGATGATCGTTGCCCCCGCGGCGCTTCAGGCAGGAATTCCGCCTATATATTTGTATTTACTTTGATCGAATGGATGTTCGCCGCGCCGGCGCGTGTTTTCGTGCCGGATAAGGTCCTTTTTGCACGATCCTGCGCTGGCGGCGGCGCAATCCCACCGGACGTGTCCACCGCGGTACCCACCGGACCGCCCGGCGTGTCACGCGCGGCCTGGCCCTGTGACAACCGTTCGTTACAGCTGACAAAGCGTCTTGACCACTCAGCCTTGATGCAACGCGGGCCGGCAGAACGGCTTTAGATGTCGCGGTGAAACCGCTTCTTCCGGAAGGCAGCGAACGTATCCCTGGTGCCGCCGGTTTTGAGGCGGCCGAACCGTTGCAAGTAAAAAGGGGCAGTCGCCAATGTCGTCTTTTCCAGGCTGCACGCAGGCCGTGACCGGCCGCGAAAGGCACCGGCGGCTACATCTTGCGGTCAAATATCGATCTGGAAGAGCAAGCTTCCGCCAGGCGTGCCTTGCCGTGCCAGGGCCGGCGCCGCAGCGGCGAACCGAGCCGGACTCCGCCGCCGCACCGGCGGTGGCGCCATGACGCGCGGCAGGGCGCTGGACTGGTCCACCGACGGCGCGGACTGGCCCAATCGCCACAGCAGCCGCTTCGTCACGGCCGCCGACCTGACGTGGCACGTGCAGACGATGGGACAGGGGCCGGTGCTGCTGCTGGCCCACGGCACCGGCTCCTCCACCCACAGCTGGCGCGACCTGATGCCGCGGCTGGCGCGGTACTTCACCGTCGTCGCCCCGGACCTGCTGGGGCACGGCTTCACCGGGACACCGCGTACAAGCGGCATAACGCTGGCGGCCATGGCGGCCGGGCTGGAGGCGCTGCTGCAGGCGCTTGGCGTCGCGCCGGCGGTGGCGGTGGGACATTCGGCCGGCGCGGCGATCCTGACGCGGCTGGTGGTTGGCGGATCCATCCCCGCGCCTGCGGTGCTGGTCGCGCTGAACGGCGCGATGCTGCCGATCCCGGGCCTGACCGGGCATGTCATGCGGGCGGCGGCGAAAATGCTGGCGTTCAGCCCGGCCGTACCCTGGATGGTCAGCTGCCGGACGCGGCAGCCTCGCACTGTCGAGAAGATGATCGCCAACACCGGCAGCACGCTGACCGCCGCCGGCATCGGCTATTACGCGCGCCTGATGGGCAGCCCGCTGCACGTGCGCAACGTCCTGAACATGCTGGCCGGCTGGGACCTGCGCCAGACCGTGCGCGACCTGCCCTCGCTGCCGTGCCGCCTGGTGCTGGTCACGGCCGACGGCGACCGCGCGTTGCCGCCGCACGTCGCCCGCCGGACGGCGGCGCTGGTGCCGGGCAGCGAACTGGTCGTGCACCGGAGTTACGGCCACCTGTCGCACGAGGAAGCCCCGGAGGAAACCGCGGACCTCATCCTCCGCGCGGCGCAAGCCTCGGGCGTTCCGGTGGCGCGGGACAGCGGCGGGCAACTTCCGGTGCCGCCGCGGTGGCGCGGCAACACCGAGCGGCCGATCCACGCTGCGGCCTAGCCCGCCGGCCAGGCTACGCACAGTCCGCTTCCGTATCGGTGTGCAACCGGGCCGGTCACGCTGCAGGCAGGTTCGCCGGGCCGGCTTGCAGCGTGGACCCGTTTCTGATTTATTACGATGACAGTGCGGGTCATGCACGCGAGGAGGAATTTGGTCCATGGTTGGTCATCGGATTGTCAGGAACCGCATTTTCCGGAGCGGCGCCGCCGGGGCAAAGGCCGTGTCATGAAGCGGCATGTCCTGCTTGCCCTCGTCTGCCTGGGATGCAGCCCGGCGCTCGCGCAAACCGGCGCCGGCATGGTCGACGGCGACTGGATCGGCAAGGGCGCCTTCCAGCTGGGGCCGACCGTCCTTGCATGCTCCGAGATCAGGATGAAGTTCGTCGGGACTTCGACCCTGTATGGGGTCCGCGATGGATCCATCGTCTGCGAGAGCCAGACGCAGAATTTTCCGATGCACGACGATTTCGAGGTGAAGCCGGACAACGAGGTGTACTACAAGAACCAGAAGGTCGGCCGCATCACCGGCGACCGGCTGGTTGTGCTGGTTCCCGGGCCGAACGACGTCGGAACGGAATTCACCCTGCGCCGCGAAGGCGATCTGCTCTACTACAACGAAGTCGCGCGCAAGCCGGGCCAGCCGCCGATGTTCGGCATGGTGGCGATCATGCAGAAGGACAGGAACGCCGCCGCCAAGCCCTGATCGGGCGCGGTCCGGCCCGGGCGACACCGGGATCGAGGCAGTGCCGGCCGTCCCTGCAACGTGGTGCTCCTATGAAAATGCGGACCCGCGGGCGCGATCGTCGCTCAATCGTCATGGCCGGGCGTGTCCCGGCCATGACGGGGAGGCACCGGACCCCTTGCCCATTTTCCGCTGTCGCGGTGCCGGTGCCGCCGGCTGGCCAACTCCGTGTTGAAGCGCGGTGGCCAATGCGCCCCGGTCGCAACCCCCTCGGCACACCCCGCCCGGTCCGGCATGAGGCGGATTTCCAGGGGGGATGGGCGATGGGGCTGCACCGTCCAGTGCGACAGATCCGGTGTCCGTGCTGTTGCAGCCTGCGATTTTCAACACGAAGTTAGCCAGCCGGCGCGCCGGCACCGCAATGGCCGAAAATGGGCGAGATCGGTGCCACCCCGTCATGGCCCGGCTTGTCCGGGCCACCCGTCGCGGCATAAGTGCTTGAATAGGTGGCCCGGACAAGCCGGGCCATGACGCTCGCGAACAAGCGTCCCGAAGCGTATTTTCATGGTAGGAAAGCGAAGAATCCACAAAGGGCCACGAAGGTTTTGGACTCCCCACATGGGTGAGACACGAAATCGGACACAGCTGGTTTCCATCTCTTCCCCAACGATCCCGGCAGGCCCGTCCCAACCTGTGTAATACCAGGCGCCCGAAATTCTGACACGTTGGCACTGGTCACTCATCGTCATGCCGGGCAAAGGCCCGGCATCCACGCCTTCGCCTGTATCAGCACCGCAAGGCTTGGATGGCGGCCCTACGGCCGCCATGACGGGTGGAGCGGTCCGTGCCAAGCAGTCAGAAATTCGGGCGCCTGGTATAATTGATTGCATCCTCACGTTTGCGGGGCCACCCCCTCACCTGGGTTTTATTATGCCTCGACTGCATCCTGGCCGACACTGGTGTATTGACTCAGTATTTCACCACCATCCGCGCTCGGCGGCTCACTTGTTGTTTTACGCTCATTTGGCGGAGCGGCCCTTTACGCGGCGCCGGCGCGGCATCACTTGGGGACATGATGTCACAGGCAACGACACTGGAACGAGCTGTCCGCTGGGTCTCCAGCCAGGCGCAGAGGCGGGTGCCGTTCGACGCCACCAACCTGTATCTCGAAGGCCCCTTCGCGCCCGTGCACGCCGAGGTGACGCAAACCGCCCTGGCGGTCACCGGAACGCTGCCGAAAGAACTGAACGGGGTGTATGCCCGCATCGGCCCCAATCCGGTGGACGTCGCCAACCCGGCCACCCACCACTGGTTCCTCGGCGCCGGCATGGTCCACGGCGTGCGCCTGCGCGACGGCAAGGCGCTGTGGTATCGCAACCGCTGGATCGGCACCGACAGCGTGCAGCAGCGGCTCAACCGTCCCATCGCGCCGGGGCCGCGCCGCGGCGACGTCGACATCGTCAATACGAACATCATCGGCCACGCCGGACACCTGTGGGCCCTGGTGGAGGGCGCGGCACTGCCGGTCGCGCTCGACCATGAGTTCAACACGCTGCGCCATGGCCTGTTCGCCGACACCGCCTCACGCTCTTTCTCCGCGCATCCGCGGCTCGACCCGGAAACCGGGGACCTGCACGCCGTGTGCTACGACGTGAAAAACCGCAACCGGGTGGACTACGTCGTCATCGGCGCCGACGGCATGCTGCGGCGGCAGGTCGGCATTCCGGTGCGCCATGGCCCGATGATCCACGATGGCGCGGTGACGCGGTCGCAGGTGGTGATCCTCGACCTGCCGGTGACGTTCTCCATGGGCGCGCTGCTGCGCGGGCATCCGCTTCCCTATACCTGGAACGACCGCCACACGGCTCGCGTCGGCCTGCTGCCGCGCGACGCGGACGCCGGCGCGATACGCTGGTTCGAGATCGAGCCGTGCTATGTGTTCCACATCGCCAACGCTTACGATCATGACGACGGCAGCACGGTGGTCGACGTCATCGCCTATCCGCGGATGTTCGATATCTCGCGCCATGGCCCCGAAGGATTCAACAGCCGGCTCGAGCGATGGGTCCTCGATCCGGCCGGCACGCAGGTGAAGCGCAGCGTCGTCTCCGACCTGCAGCAGGAGTTTCCGCGCTGCGACGATCGCCGGGCCGGACGCGGCTATCGTTACGCCTACAGTGTCGGCATCACGCTCGATACGCTCGGGCCGCAGCCGTTGTACCGGCACGACCTGGCGACGGGCGCGCTGCTCCGCCACGACTACGGTCCGCACCACATGCCGGCCGAGGCGGTGTTCGTGCCGCGCCACCCGGACGCGGCCGAGGACGACGGCTGGCTGATCGCGTTCGTCTATGACCTGCGCAACGACAGCAGCACGCTGGTGGTGCTGGATGCCGGCAACCTGGACGGGGAGCCTGCGGCGACGATCCATCTGCCGGTGCGGGTGCCGCTGGGGTTCCACGGCAACTGGATTGCCGATGCGGGGTAGAGGCTGGGAGTTTGGGCGGGAGAGCGGCAGTCTCGCCTGATCGGCGGCCGTGATGGCGTGGTTTGGGCTTGGGGAGAAGCAACCAATGCGCCGGAGCGGGCACACCGGCCCCTCCGCCTCGTGCAGCCAGGCCCGGCATGGATGCGCCACCGGCGGCAGGCGTGCGAGCGGATGGTCCGGACATGTAACCACAGAGAAAAAGCTGAGAACCGCAGAGTTGGCCAGTCGGCGGCGCCGGCACCGCGATGACCGAAAATGGGCGAGAGGCCGTTACCTCTCCGTCATGGCCGGGCGTCTCCCGGCCATCCCCCCAGCCGTCGAAGCGCGGATGGCCGGGACACGCCCCATTGGCGTTAAAATAGGGCTGGCTGTTGCCTCCTCGTCATGGCCCGGCTTGTCCGGGCCATGACGGAATGGCAAGCATCGTGCCGCCGCCACGCTATTTTAACGCCAATGCGGGACACGCCCGGCCATGACGATAGGGAGACGACCTGGCTCTGCCCTGCCATTGGCGCCTGTGGGGCCGCATTTTCATAGGAGGGCCGCAGAGACATCGTCATTGCGCTGCGCGCGACGCGCATGGCAACCAGCATTGCTGAAATACACGATGCCGGACATCGCCGCCCGACCAGGCGCGTGAATCCGCCTGGACCCGTATCCGCGTCCGCACCAGCCCGCGCGACGTCCCCCTGATCCTCAGCGGCCCTCCGCAGCCCTCCATCCTTCTCTGTGCGACCGGAAATGCGCCATCAACCACGCTGCTCCCGCCGGGGAGGCACCATATCAAACCACGCCGTCAGTACAACCCCAACCTTGCCCGGAACGACGTGTCGCGCAGGTTGAGCTCCTGCCCAACCAGATCGTCGGCGCCGGCGGTGCACAGATAGACGATCGCCGCCGCCGGATGCGCCACCGGCGTCAGGTTCTCGCGCGGGATCTGGCTGATCGGGTTGATGCCGGAGGCGCGGACCGGTACCTGCATGTCGGTATCCGTCGGCCCGGGCTGGAAGCCGAACACCCGGATCCCCTGCCCCGCCGTCTCCAGCGCCACCGCCCGGGTCAGCATGTGCAGCCCGGCCTTGCCGCTGCAATAGGCGCTCCATCCCTCCAGCGGCCGCACCGCCGCGCCGGAGGAGACATTGACGATCGTGCCGTCGCCGCTGAGGAGCATGCCGGGCAGCACCGCGCGGATGGCGTTGTAGGCGCCGATCAGGTTGACCGCGATCGACCGCGCCCAGGCCGCCGGGTCGCCGTCCGCGATCGGAGCAATCGGCTCGATGACGCCGGCGTTGTTGACCAGGCCGTCCAGGCGGCCGAACCGCGACCTGGTTTCATTGACGAGGGCCTCGACCGCGGCATAGTCGGCGACGTCGCAGGCATGGCCGGAGGCCGTCCCACCGATCGAGGCGGCCACCTCGGCCGCCTTCGTCCCGTCACGCGCCGCCAGAGCCACGGTCACGCCGGCTTTCGCCAGGGCGGCGGCCGTCGCCGCGCCAATGCCCCGGCTGGCGCCGGTGACGATCATGACCTTGCCCGCCAATCTTTGCATGCCTAGCTCCCTTCGCCTGCCGTTCGCTTTACGGGAGGTCGCGCCCGGCGGCAAATTGTGCGGCGAACGCAGAGTGGGGAGAGTCCGATGCGCGTATCGACAAGCCTGCCGTGCCACGACTGGGCCGCCTGCGGCCCCGCCGCGCGCCAGGCCGAGGATGACGGCTGCGACTCGGTGCAAAGCCACGAACTGAAGCACGACCCGTTCACGCCGCTGGCCTTTGCCGCCCTGGCGACCGAGCGGGTGCAGCTCGTTACTTCGGTGGCGATCGCGTTTCCGCGCAGCCCGATGGTGGTCGCCAACCAGGCGTGGGACCTGCATACCCATTCGAAGGGCCGCTTCGTCCTCGGCCTCGGCAGCCAGGTCAAGGCGCACAACGAGCGCCGCTTCAGCACGCCCTGGATCGCGCCCGCGGCGCGGCTGGGCGAGTATGTCGAGTCGGTGCGCGCGATCTTCCGCTGCTGGGAAACCGGCGAGAAGCTGGCCTACAAGGGTCAGTACTACAATTTCTCCCTGATGACGCCGGAGTTCGCGCCACCGCCGCAGCATCGCCCGCTGCCGCCCATCGCCATGGCCGCGGTCGGCCCGCTGATGCTCAGGACGGCCGCCCGGGTCGCCAACGGCGTCCGGCTGCACAGCTTCGCCACCCGCGCGTACCTGGAACAGGTGGTCCGGCCGCTGCTCGCCCGCGAACTCGCCGCCGCCGGCAAGTCGTTCGAGAGCTTCGAGGTCACCGGCGGCGGCTTCATCGCCACCGGGCCGGACGCGGCGGCGGTGCGGGAGGAAGTCGAGAAGGTGCGCTACCGCGTCGCCTTCTATGGCTCGACCCCGGCCTATCGCGGCGTGTTCGACCTGCATGGCGTCGCCGACCTCGGGGTGAAGCTGACCGAGATGTCGAAGCAGGGGCAATGGAACCGGATGGCGGCCGAGGTGCCGGACGAGGTGCTGGATCTGTTCGTCGCCCGCGCCACCTATGACGAACTGCCGGCGGCGATCGAGACGCGCTACGGCGGCCTCGTCGATTCCGTCTCGGTCGATTTCGCCCCCGGCACCAGCGCGGCGACACGACGGGCGACGATCCAGGCGATTCACGCCATTCCGTGCAAATTCAAGAGCTTTTGAACGATATCCACCGGGAATCGCAGCGAAAAGTGCTTATATGACAAAAAATTCATGTAGTTTTGCCGAAAACAGAATGAATTTGCAATGACATAAATTTGATAATGGTTCAATCTGTTCCTTGACCGTCTTAACACTGGCCGTCGGGGATGGGCATGAACAGTCTGTTGGCACGATTACTCGTCATCGTCGCCGTTGCCGTCATCCCTGCGCTGGCGTTCCAGGCCTACACCGAAAGCCAGGTCCGGCAGGCACGCCAGCATCTCGTGGCGGACGAGGCGCGGCGTCTCGCCAGCCGCGTCGGCGCCGAGCAGCAACGGATCATCGAAGGCGCCGACCAGATGCTGACCGTGCTGGGTGCCGCCCCCTGCGTGCGGGGCAGCGATGCCGGGCTCTGCCAGCGTTTCCTGGCCGATCTGGGCTTGTCAATGCCACGATTCGACGGCATCGCCGTCATCGGGTCTGACGGACATCCGCTGGCTGCATCCGTGCCATACGACTCTCATGCCGATGTCGCGGATCGGGCCTGGTTCCGGCAGGCGCTTGCGACCGGCACGTCGGTCGTGGGCGACTACGGATCAGGCATCTTCGCCGCGCGGCCAACCCTGCCGATTGCCCGGCGGTTCACGCGGCCGGACGGCTCGGTGGCCGGCGTGATCATCGCCGAATTCAACCTGACCTGGATGGAACGGCAGCTTCAGGCCATTCCCGTGCCGGCGGAGGCGGCCATCACCATCGCCGACCGCAACGGCATCATCCTCGCACGCCGGCCGGATCAGGGCCGGTTCATCGGCAAGCCCATACCGCCCGGCAACACCTTTGTTCTCCAGGCAACCCGGCCGGAGATGACGTCCCAGGCCGGCATCGACGGCCGCACCCTCATCGTCGCCTTCATTCCACCGGTCCTGGACCCGCGTGGCCTGTATGTCAGCGCCGGACTGGACCTGGAATCGACGCTGGCCCCGGTGACCGAGGCGAACCGGATCGGCGTCTTGCTGATCCTGGCGGGCGCCGTGATTGCCCTGGGGCTGACGGCCCTGCTGGGCGGCTACCTGATCCGCCGGCCATTCCACCAACTGCTGCACGCCGCCGACCAGTGGCGCTCGGGCAACCTCTCCGCCCGTGTGGGCCTGCGGCACGACGGCAGCGAGTGCGGCCGCCTTGTCGCTGCTTTCGAAGCCATGGCCGACGCCTTGCAGGCCCGGGACCGGGCGCTCTGGGGGGCGCTGGAAAGCACAAGCGACGCCGTGATCACGCTCGACCCCGACGGGCGGATCACCTACCTGAACCCGCACGCCAGGGCACAGACCGGCCTGGACGGCGATGTCCTGGGCAAGGTGATCTGGACCGTGTTGCCACGGGAGGACGGCCGCTTCGCCGCGGCCTGCCAGGCGGCGATGGAGCGCGGCGAGCCGATGCGGGTCATCGGCTATTCGACGCCAATGGACAAGCACTGGGACGTCCACGTCTACCCGTCCGGCGACGGGCTGACGCTGTTCGCCCGCGACGTCACGCAGGAGCGCCGCACGATGGTAGCGCTGCAGGCCAGCGAGGAGCGGTTGCGCCTGGCGATCAGCGCGGGGCGGTTTGGGGTCCGCGACTACGACCTCGTCGCCGGGAAAGCGGTCTGGACAGCCGGAGCCGAGACAATCTTCGGTGCCGACCACGTCGGCAGAACGACCTTCGACTCGGCGATCGAAACCGTGCATCCCGACGACAGGGCACGGGTACGGGCAAACTGGCAACGCGTCCTGTCAGTGCCTGGCGATGACTATGAGCTGGAATATCGCATTCGCCAAGCCGACGGCAGCTGGCGCTGGGCCTGCACCTATGGCCGGGTCATATTCGAGGCCGGGTGCCCGGTGCGGGCGATCGCCGTGGTGCAGGACATCGACGCCCGCAAGCGGATCGAGGCGGACCTGCATCAGGCAACGACGCTGCTGCGCGCCATCAGCGACAGTTCGGCGGACGCGGTCTTCGCCAAGGACACGGAAGGCCGCTACATCTATGTCAATCCCGCGCTGCTCGAGCTGATGGGCCGGACAGCCGATGCGGCCCTCGGCCGGACGATCGCGGAGTTGCACGCCAATCCCGAGCAGGCTGCCGCAATTGCGGCGCTTGACCAGCAGGTCATCCGCACCGGCCGCACCGCCGTCATGGAGGAGGTGTATGACACGGCGGAAGCCGGCACACACATTTTCCGGACCGCCAAGTCGCCGCTGCGATCGGCCGACGGCACGGTCATCGGCATCGTCGGGATATCGAGCGACATCACCGCGCTCAAGAACGCCGAGACCGAGCTGCGCAACCTGAGCGCCGGGCTGGAACTGCGGGTGCAGCAGGAAATCGCGGCCCGCGAGGCCGCGCAGGCACGCGCGACCCAGGCGGAGCGGCTGCAGGCGCTCGGCCAGCTTGCCGCGGGCATTGCGCATGACTTCAACAACGTGCTGCAGGCGGTGTCCGGAGCGATGGCGCTGATCGAGCGCCGTCCGGACGACCATGTCGCCATCCGTCGCCTGGCCCGGCTGGCGGGCGAGGCGACCGAGCGAGGCGCCACCATCACCCGGCGGCTGCTGGCCTTTGGCCGCCGCAGCGACCTGCATGCCGAAGCGATCGACACGGGCGCGCTACTGGCCGACCTGCAGGACATTCTCGCCCACACGCTGGGGGCCGGCATTATCGTGCGAACCGACGCCGAGACCGATGTCCCGGGATGCACGGCGGACCGGGGCCAGCTTGAGACGTCGCTGATCAACCTCGCGACGAATGCGCGCGATGCCATGCCGCAAGGTGGCCTGCTGGTGCTGTCCGCGAGCTCTGAATGCGTGACCGCAGGGCATCCGGCCGGTATCGGTCCAGGCCGCTACATCCGGTTCCAGGTGACCGACTCCGGCAGCGGCATGGATGCCGCGACGCTGGCCCACGCCACGGAGCCGTTCTTCACCACCAAGGCGCCTGGCGTCGGAACCGGGCTTGGCCTGTCCATGGTGAAAGGGTTTGCCGAGCAGTCCGGCGGCGGCCTGAGCCTCATGAGCGCGCCCGGCCAGGGTACCACGGTCACGCTCTGGCTGCCCGAGGCGGCTGTCGAACCGGCCCACCGGGACCGGGCCGCGGCGCAGGGACCGGACAAGCCACCACATGCGGATGGTGGGACACCGGCCGCCCAGGTGCTGCTGGTGGACGACGAGGCACCGGTCCGGGAAGTCCTGGCCATGCAGCTGGAGGACGCCGGCTTCGCCGTCCTGTCCGCCGCCAGCGGCCGGCAGGCGCTCGAGCGACTCGACGGGATGGACCGGGTGGATGTCCTGGTGACCGACCTGTCGATGCCCGGCATGGACGGACTGGCGGTCATCCACGCGGTTCACGAGCGCTGTCCCGGTTTGCCGGCCCTGCTGCTGACCGGATATGCCGGCGACAGCGGCACCCTGGCGCGACGGGTCGCGTCGGATGGAACCTTCATCCTGCTGCGAAAGCCCATCCAGGCGGCGAACCTGGTCGAGCACCTTCGCACGCTGCTGGCGGCCGAGGAGCCCGGCGCGATGCCGCGCCAGGCGGCGTCGTAATGGGATTCACGCGACCGTCAAAACCAGGATTAGCCTTCCTGAAAATTTGCGCTAGCATCGCTTCGCGAGGGCGCACCGAGTACCCGATCTGACCCGGGTTGCGTCTCGGCTGGCGCCTTCAGAAACGAAGGAGAGTCGGCCATGGCCGGAACAGCAAACGGCAGAAGTCCCCGCTCGGTGGCTCTGGTGGGACCGTACAGCAGCGGAAAATCGACGCTTTTCGAAGCCTTGCTGGAGGCCGCCGGCGCGCCGGTCAAGCGGCCAGCGGACCCGCGCAACCGCCCGATGACCACCGAGATCCGTTTGGGCCACGCCTCCTACCTGGGCGACGACTGGACGATCCTGGACTGCCCTGGCTCGATCGAGTTCGCGCACCAGACCTCCGCCGCGCTGGCGATGGTCGACATCGCGGTGGTGGTGTGCGAGCCGTCCACCGCCAAGGCGCCGATGGTCGCGCCGCTGCTGAAGACGCTGAAGGAGGAAGGCGTCCCGCACATCGTGTTCATCAACAAGATCGACACGCTGGAGGGCAGCGTCGCCGACATCCTGGCGGCGTTGCAGGGCTATGCCGGCTGTCCGCTGGTGCTGCGGCAGATGCCGATTTTCGAGGGCGAAACCGTTACTGGTTATGTCGATTTGATGAGCGAGCGGGCCTATCATTACCGCAAGGGCCAGGCCTCGGAGCTGATGCAGATTCCGCCCGAGATGCTGGCCGAGGAGCAGGAAGCGCTCGGCCGCCTGGTGGAAACCCTGGCGGATCACGACGACGCGCTGCTGGAGAAGGTGCTGGAGGATATCAAGCCGACGCCGGACGAGCTGTACCGCGACATGCGCAAGGACCTGCTCGACGGCACGATCATCGAGGTGCTGCTGGGCGCGGCGGACAGCAGCGCCGGCGTGCGGCGGCTGTGGAAGGCACTGCGGCATGAGACTCCCGACGCCGCGGAAACCGCCGAGCGCAAAGGGATCGACCTCAGCGGCCCGGCGCTGGCGCAGGTGTTCAGGACGGTTTACGCCGGCCACACCGGCAAGCTGTCCTATGCCCGGATGTGGAACGGCACCATCACCGACGGCGCGCAGCTCGGCGGCACGCGGCTGGGCGGCATCTACCGCTACGCGAACGGCGAACTGAGCAAGGTGCCGGAGGCGAGGCAGGGCGATATCGTCGCCCTCGGGCGCCTGGACGGCGTGCCGACCGGCGCGACCGTGTCGCCCGGGGCGACGCCGGAGGCCCTGCCCTTCCCCGAAGCCTCGCCGCCGGTCTATGCGCTGGCGGTCAAGACGACCGACCGCAAGGACGACGTCAAGCTGTCCGGCGCGCTGCAACGGCTGACCGAGGAAGACCCGTCGCTGTTCATCACCCAGGACCAGGAAACCAGCGAAACGGTGCTGCATGGCCAGGGCGAGATGCACCTGCAGACCACGGTGGACCACCTGGCGCGCGACTACGGCCTGAAGCTGGCGACGCACAAGCCGGGGGTCGCCTACAAGGAGACGATCCGCAAGGCGGTGCACGAGCACGGGCGGCTGAAGCGGCAGACCGGCGGCCACGGCCAGTTCGCCGACGTGAAGATCGACATCGCGCCGCGCCACCGCGGCGAGGGCTTCGAGTTCATCGACAAGATCGTCGGCGGCGCTGTGCCGCGCAATTTCATCCCCGCCGTCGGTGAGGCGGCGGAGGAAGCGACAAAGAAGGGCCCGTTCGGCTATCCGGTGGTGGATCTTTCCGTCACGCTGGTAGATGGCGGGTTCCACAGCGTGGACAGCTCCGACATGGCGTTCAAGACGGCGACGCAGCTGGCGATGAAGGAAGGGCTGGCGAAGGCGGAGCCGGTGCTGCTGGAGCCGATCCACCATGTGACGGTGTACGTGCCGAATGACTTCACCGCGCGGGCGCAGCGGCTGCTGACCGGGCGGCGCGGGCAGATCCTGGGCTACTCGGAACGCGAAGGCTGGCCGGGCTGGGACGAGGTCGTGGCGCTGGTGCCGGAGGCGGAGATGCACGACCTGATCATCGAGCTGCGCTCGCAGACGCTGGGCCTGGGCACGTTCCGCAAGCGCTTCGACCATCTGGCGGAGACGCGCGCGGTCCCGTGATGCCTTGCGCAGCATGATGTGCCCCATCATGCTGCGCCTGAGGTCCAGGCGGGAGGAAACATATGAACCTGTTCGATCTGGCGGGAAAGGTGGCGATTGTCACCGGCGGCAACGGCGGCATCGGGCTTGGCATGGCCCGCGGCATGGCCTCCCTCGGCGCCAGGATCGTGATCGCCGGACGCAACGCGGAGAAGGCCGGGGTGGCGCTGAAGGCGCTGCACGACATGGGAGCAGAGGCGATCTTCATCGCCGCCGACGTGACGAAGAAGGCCGACTGCCAGGCGCTGGTCGCCAGCACGCTGGAGAAATTTAGCCGGGCGGACATCCTGGTGAACAACGCCGGCACGTCGATCCGCAAGATGCCGCAGGACTTTACTGAAGAGGAATGGCATCACGTGCTGGACACCAACCTGACCAGCGCGTTCCTGTGCTCGCAGGCGGTCTATCCGGCGATGGTGAAGGCAGGCGGCGGCAAGATCATCAACATCGGCTCGATGATGTCGCTGTTCGGCGCGCCCTATGCGACGCCCTACGCGGCCAGCAAGGGCGGCATCGTGCAGATGACGCGGGCGATGGCCACGGCCTGGGCGAGGGACAATATCCAGGTCAACGCCGTGCTGCCGGGCTGGATCGACACCGAACTGACGCAGCGGGCGCGGCAGCAGGTGGATGGGCTGCACGAGAGCGTCGAGAAGCGCACGCCGCATGGGCGGTGGGGCACGCCGCATGACATGGCGGGGATTGCCGCGTTCCTGGCCAGCGGGGCGTCGGATTTCGTGACCGGGACGGCGATTCCGGTGGATGGAGGGTTTTCCATCGGGATGTGACCTCGCGCCACGACGGTTGCCCCACCAGCGGGGCGCTGCCCGGGCGTGCGGCTTGACCGTCAGGCTGGCACAGACGGCTGCCAGAAGCGCAGGATGCAGACGACAGGTCGGGATGGGAGCGGTTGGACAGGCCGTGGCATTGCTGCGTACAGCCGGGGTCGCTGCCAGCCTGGCGCCAATCCCCTGCATCCAGTCGTCGGTCTTTCCGCCGGCTGCGCAGCCGGCTCGGCAACGCTTCATGACGAAAGATTGCCTAACCTGGACTTTGGCGCTTTCCCGAGGCGGCTGGTAGCAACCAGATAGTCGGCTGCGTGTGGCGAATTCCGGAGATCCTATAGGCAGGAACGGCGTTTTCCCTGTGTTGATCGCATGGGAAACCGATTGTGGCGAAGATTGCGCAGCCCGGGAACGCGCGGGCGATCGAAACTTGGCTGGCGCCGTTCGCGGCGCTGTTCACGCAGCCGTCGTGGTTGAATGCGCTGGCCCTGGCAACAGGGGCATTGCTGTGTC
>NZ_NHRY01000224.1 GCF_002937115.1 Rhodopila globiformis
CCGTGCCCCGGCCGCTCCGGCGCCACCGCATTCCCCGCCTCCATCGCCATCGCCTGCTCAATATACCGATCCAGCCCGAACCCATGCACCTCCAGGTACGACCGGTTCGGCGCCGCCGCCAGCAGGTGCACCGTCAGGTCATGCGCCCCGTGCGAGGTCACCGGCAGGTTGAACGCCTCGGCCAGGTGCGCCACCTTCATGAACACCGTCACCCCGCCGCAATTGGTCACATCCGGCTCGGGGAACGTCACCCCGCCGGCGGCGATCATCTGCGTGAACTCATGCAGCGTATGCAGATTCTCCCCGGTCGCGATCGGAACCCCGCCCTCGCGCACGATGCGGGCATGGCCGGCGACGTCGTCGGGGATCGTCGGCTCCTCCAGCCAGGTCAGGCCGCAGTCCCGCAAAGCCCGGGCCGCGCGGATCGCCTGATCGACCGTCCAGCGCATGTTGGCATCCGCCATCAGCGGGAAATCGTCCCCCAGGTGCCGCCGCATCGCCGCCACCCGCGCCACGTCCTCCGACAGCCTGGCCCGCCCAACCTTCATCTTGATGGCACGGAAGCCGCGCGCCAAATTCCCATCTGTCTGCGCCAGCAGGGCGTCCAGCGTGAACTCCAGGTCGATGCCGCCGGCATAGCACGGCACCGCCGGATCGAAACCGCCCAGCAGCCGCCACAGCGGCCGCCCCAGCCGCCGCGCCTTCAGGTCCCACAGCGCGATGTCGCAGGCCGAAACCGCCAGGCTAACCGACCCGCCGCGCCCGCCGTAATGCAGCCGCCACCACATGCGCTGCCACAAAGCCTCGATCGCGTCCGCATCCGCGCCCAGCAGCACCGGGCGCAGGCCCTGGTCGATCAGACTGTAAACCGCCGCGCCACCGGCGCCGGTGGTATAGGTGTAGCCGACGCCCTCGGCCCCGTCGCCGTCGCGCAGCCGCACCGTGACCAACTCGAAATGCGTCATCGTGCCGTGGGTGGAATCGGACAGCGGCACCGGCAGCTCGATGCGGTACAGCGCGGTGTCCAGCGCGGCGATGCTCATGGCGAGGTTCCTCCGACCAGATTTTTCCCCAGCCTGCGCCGCCCGCGCGTGCTTGCCAACACCGCCCCGACCTGCCACACGCCACAACCCGATGTCCGCCCCACCCCCCGTCCTGATCTACCGCGACCGCATCGGCGCCCCCTCCGAGATCGGCTTTCTCCGCCGCCAGTATCTCGGCTTCACCCGCCTGCGCCCGGTGTGGATTGGCCGCACGGTCTTGCCGCAGGCGGAGCAGATCAGCCCGAACGTCCACCGCCTGGGCAACGGTTTCCCGCTCGGCCCGCTGCGCCGCCTGCTGTTCCGCCATTTCGGCATCGTCCCGCCGCTGCCGGTGGAAAACCTCGCCCCCGTGCTGCACGCCCAGTTCGCCCGCGGCGGCGCGCTCGCCTTGCCGCTGGCGCAGAAGCTGGGCCTGAGGCTGGTCGTCACCCTGCACGGCGGCGACGTCAGCAAGCGGAAGAACTGGCAAAGCGGCACCGTGCTGGCCCGCCGCTGGCCCGCCCTGGTGCGCCAGGCGGCCCGCTTCGTCTGCGTCTCCCACGCCGTCGCCGAGATCGCCGCCGCCCACGGCGCGCCCGCGGACAAGCTGCTGGTGCTGCCCATCGGCGTCGAGGTCCCCGATCATCCCCCGCCCGCCGAAACGCCGACATCCCACCTGTTCGTCGGCCGCTTCGTGGAGAAGAAGGGCATCCTCACGCTCACCGACGCCATAAGCCGCCTGCGCGCCATGGGCGACACCATGCCCGTCACCTGCGTCGGCGATGGCCCGCTGCGCCCGGCGCTGGAGGCCCTGGCCCGCGAAACCCCCGGCATCACCCTCACCGGCTGGCTGCCGCCCGACGCCGTCCGCGCCCACATGGCAAGCGCCGTGTCCCTGCTCGTCCCCAGCGTCATCGCCAGCGACGGCGACGCCGAGGGCTTGCCCAGCGTCATCCCCGAGGCGATGGCCCAGGCCTGCCCGGTCATCGGCTCCGACCAGGGCGGCATCGCCGAGGCGATCCGCCCCGGCGCCACCGGCCTGCTGGTCCCGCCCGGCGACGCCGACGCTCTGGCGGCCGCCATGCACCGGCTCGCCACGCAGCCCGGCCTGCGCCAGGCGCTCGGCCACGCCGGCTACGCCTATGCCGCCACGGGCCTGAACGCCCGCATCCAGTCGGCAAGGCTGGAAGCGCTGCTGCTGTCGCTATGACGCTGCTCCGCCCCGCAGGCGCTGACCGGGAATCCCTGCGCGTTTCATACGCCGGCTGTTCTCTCTCCGTCATGGCTGGGTGTGTCCCGGCCATCCACCCCCATCCGTTGCAGCGCGGATGGCCGGGACTACGCCCGGCCATGACGAGGGGACGACGACCCGGCTCCCTGCTCCGCTCTATCCCGGCGCCCAAGGCGTCAGGCCCGGCCACACCGCCTATCCCGTCATGCCGAAGCTGATCCGACTCTACCCCTGGGTGCAGGGCCTGCGCGC
The DNA here is from genome assembly GCF_002937115.1 of Rhodopila globiformis. Lineage (GTDB taxonomy): Bacteria > Pseudomonadota > Alphaproteobacteria > Acetobacterales > Acetobacteraceae > Rhodopila > Rhodopila globiformis. The sequence continues at coordinate 2,506 of NZ_NHRY01000224.1, forward strand.
CATCGCGGCGCTGTCCGTCGCCTTCCTGCACGTCGCCAACGACGCCATCACCGCCGGCCGTGACCCGGCCGGCTGGATTGCCGCGATCAACGGCTTCATGCCCTGGGCCGCCGGGGTGGACATCTTCTTCGTCATCTCCGGCTTCGTCATCGTCCACGCCTCGGCCAACCTGTTCGCGGTCCCCGGCGGCGGCCGGGTCTTTCTCCGGCGCCGGCTGATCCGCATCGTCCCGCTCTACTGGACGATGACGACGCTGTTCCTGGCGACCCTGCTGCTGCAGCGCTCGGCGGTGCATGGCGCCATGGGCGGCCCCGGCTTCATCCTCGCCAGCTACGCCTTCCTGCCCTGGCCGCGGCCCGACGGGCTGATGGAGCCGGCCCTCGGCCTCGGCTGGACGCTGAACTACGAGATGTTCTTCTACCTCGTGCTGACGCCGTTCCTCCGGCTGCCGCGCGCGTGGGCGGTGCTGGGCAGCGCGGCCTGCCTGGCGCTGTTCGTCGCCGCCGGGCAGGTCCACGGCTTCCACGCGGCCGCGCTGCGGTTCTGGTCCAACCCGATCGTCCTGGAGTTCGTCGCCGGCATGGGTCTGGCGCTGGCGGTCGCGCACGGCCTGACGCTGCCGGGCTGGCTGCGGCTGGCGCTGGTGGCGACGGCCTGCGCCGGGCTGCACTTGATGGCTGGTGCGCCCGAACCCTGGCGGGCGCTGGCCCACGGCCTGCCCGGCGCGCTGCTGGTCGCCGCCGCGGTCGCCGGGCGACGGCCGGAGCGCTCAACCCCCGCCATGCGGATCCTGGTCCGCCTGGGCGATGCGTCCTATGCGCTGTATCTCTGCCACCCGTTCGTCATGCGCGGCTTCAGCCTTCTGGGCGCGCATCTCGGCCCGCCGACGGCGGCAAGCGGCATCCTTTATGTCGGGCTGAGCTTGGCAACCGCACAGCTTTGCGCCCTGGCGATCAACGCCGGGTTCGAGCGCAAACTGTCGGCAATGCTGAAAGGCCGGCGCTGGCGACGCGCGCCAGCGGGCTGACGAACCGGCGCCCGGGCGCCAATGGGCTGACGAACCGGCGCCCGGGCGCCAATGGGCTGACGAACCGGCGGCCGGTCGCCGGTCGCGGCGGGCTGGTCAGCCCTGCCGGCACTTCATGCGGGGGTTCTTCTTGTTGATCACATAGACCCGCCCGTGGCGACGCACCACGCGGCAGTTCTTGTCGCGGACCTTGGCGGACCGCAGGCTGTTACGGACTCTCATGACGCGCGCACTCTAAGCTCGGGTGACTGGAAGGGGCGCTTGGTAGGGGCCTCGCCCCCCGGAGTCAAGCCGAAGTCAGGCCGAACCGGTCAGCCATGCCGCACGCGCCTCTTGCTTTTCCCCTGCCGCGCCGCGACCTTCCGCCGCCAGGAAGGAGAATCCCACGCATGGCCACGGTCTTCATCGACGGCGAATCCGGCACTACCGGCCTGGGCATCCGCGAGCGTCTCGGCGCCTTGCCCCAGGTCACGTTGAAGAGCCTGTCGGACGACCGCCGCAAGGACCCCGCCGCCCGCCGCGCCCTCATGGCCGAGGTCGACCTGGTCGTGCTGTGCCTGCCGGACGACGCCGCCCGCGAATCCGCCGCCCTGGCCGCGGAACTCGGCCGGGACGCGCCCAGGCTGCTGGACGCCAGCACCGCGCACCGCGTCGCGCCCGGCTGGGTGTACGGCTTCGCCGAACTCACCCCGGATCACCACGAAAACATCGCCGCCGCCGCCACCGTCGCGAATCCCGGCTGCTATCCCACCGGCGCCATCGCCCTGGTCCGCCCGCTGGTCGATGCCGGGCTGCTGCCAGCCGACTATCCGCTGACCATCAACGCCGTCTCGGGCTACTCCGGCGGCGGCAAGGCGATGATCCAGGCGCATGACGCGGCGCACGGCCCGGCCTTCGAGCTGTACGGCCTGGGGCTGGAGCACAAGCACGTGCCCGAGACCATGCTGTACGGCGGCCTCAGCCGGCGGCCGATCTTCGTGCCCTCGGTCGGGCACTACCTGAAGGGGATGCTGGTTTCGATCCCGCTGCACCTGGAGACGCTGCCCGGCAAACCCACCGGCGCAGACCTGCGTTCCGTCCTGCAGGCGCGCTACGCCGGCTGCGCGCAGGTGACCGTCGTGCCTGCCCCCACCAACGGCAAGCTGGAGCCAGAAGCCTTGAACGACACCGACCGCCTGGAACTGTATGTTTGCGCCAATGAGGCCCATCGCCAGGCGGTGCTGGTGGCGCGGCTGGACAACCTCGGCAAGGGCGCGTCCGGCGCCGCCGTGCAAAACATCGGCCTGATGCTGGGCCTGCGCACCGGCGCCGGCGTGCGGGAGTTGGCCGATGCCTGAGATCGCCCACATCGCCCATTGGCCCTACGGCACGGTCTTCTCGCTCGACGGCGTCACCCCGCAGATCGCCGCGGACGCCTTCATCGCCCCCACCGCCGCGATCATCGGCGACGTGGTGATTGGCGCCGAGACCGGCATCTGGTTCCACTGCCTGGTCCGCGGCGACATGGGCATCATCCGCATCGGGGCGCGCACCAACATCCAGGATGGCACGGTGGTGCACATCGACTCCGGCGGGCTGGACACGTTCATCGGCGACGACGTCACCGTCGGCCACAACGCGGTGATCCACGCCTGCACGCTCAAAAATCGCGCCTTCGTCGGCATCGGCGCCACGGTGCTGGACGGCGCGGTGATCGAGGCAGGCGGCATGCTGGGCGCCGGCGGCCTGCTGACGCCGGGCAAGGTCATCGGCGCGAACGAGCTGTGGACCGGCTCCCCGGCCAAGCTGCGGCGGGTGATGGACGAGGAGGAACGCCGCAGGTTCGACCGCAACGCCGTGGTGTACCGCGACCTGGCGAAGCGGTTCCGGGCCGGGCTGAAGGTGGTCGTCTGATCTGGTGCCCGGGCGGCGCTGCCGTCGACGATTTGCGCCGTCATCCCGTGGATCCGTACCGCGCCCCTGGCCAGACGGGAGGCAGGAGTCGTGCGATGGAAGCTCTTGCTTGGCCCTCGTCGTCAGTTATTGTAACGTAACTATGGCGCCCGTTTGCATTCCGGCCGGCTGATTCGACCGGGGCCGCCGAGCCTCTCACCCATGGGCTTCGAGGCGATGGCAGGCGGTGCCTGGCGAGATCATGCTCTGACGGGCCGTATGGTGATGCGCGGCCCCGACCGGATTGCGCCGGCTTTCAGGATGCTGACCGGCCCCAGTTCCGACACGCTCTGTGCGAGCAGTTTCCTGGACCTGACCGCCGAGCCGATTATCGTGACGGCCCCCGAGACCACCGTTCGGTACTCGATCGTGGCGTACGATCCCTGCTTCGAGGCGCTTCCGATCAGCATCCCGGCGCAGACGCCTGGCGTCTATGGCCTGACCGGGTCCGGATTTTCCGGCCAGCTTCCCGCCGGTATCACGCCGGTTCCGATGCCCGTCAGCTTCCCCATCATTCCCTTCAGGGTCGACCTGTTCTCCGCCGTCTGCGAGGATCAGACGGACGCAGCCACGGCATTCCGAGCGTCGCTCAAGATGCAGCCGCTGAGCAAATATCTGGCGGACCCTGCCGGCGGCTCGGCGAATATTGTGCCGGTCATTTCATTCGCGCCGCTGGGGTCCATCAACGCGAAGGGCGACGCATCGATCACGAAGGATCCGATCGCCTATCTCCAGCAACTCCAGGCGATCGTGGCATCCCCCCATACCCCACCCCTGTCTCCCGACGCGTAGAAGTTGTCGGAGCGCTTCGATACTCTGTTCCGTAGCGGCAATGCTGATACGGCTGTGTTCAGCGCGGCCGCCCGCAGGGCGTTCGCGGCGATCGTGAACGAATACATGACGCATGCGGGCCCGACCAACTGGACCCATTACACGAACTACGGCTGGCTCGGCGGCCAGGTGCTCGCGCGCGCGACGGCAGACGAATTCGGGCAGGGCGGCAACCTCGCCGAGACAGCCATCTATTACAACGCGTTCAAGGACATCAGCGGCCAGCCGCTCGACGGCAGCAATCCGTCCGGCTACGTCCTGACCTTCAAGCCAGAGCAGATCCCCCACCCGACGCGCTTCTGGTCGGTCAGCGCCTACACCCGGGAGACGGAGGCGGTCATCCGCAATCCTCTGCGCAAGTACAGCGTCGCCAACTGTACGCCCAGCCTGCAGATGAACCCGGACGGATCGCTGTCCATCTACGTGGCCCCACAGCAGCCCGAGGGCGTGCCGGCCGCCAACTGGCTGCCAATCGGCGCTGGCGGGTTCACGCTGTGGCAGCGCATCTACGGCCCCGAGGCCGGCGCGAACGAAACCTATGTCCCGCCGGGGATCGCCAGAAGCGATTGAAGATCACACCCGGCGGGCCACGCTCCGGCCGGCGTTGCACAGGGTCGTCCGGCCGGTCCCTGGCACGACGAGAGTGCCACATCCAAATGCGGCGCAGCGTCTCGACGGCCGCAGGCGCGCATAAAGACTTGCGCAGGCAATGGCTTTGTTGCTGCGAGCGTGGATCGAGAACCCTGTCGCCGCCAAAGATGTGACCAGCCCCAACGCGCTTTGCACCGCCGGCCGAAATGCGCCATCCTGCCCCGCAAAGGCGATCAAGCCGACGATGCGGAGGCTAACGGATGTCCGAACCCCATCCCCAGGTCGTGTGCGCCCTCGCGCTGCATCCGCTGATCACGCGGGATGCGGACGCGATCGACCAGCGCCGCGAGCTGACCGCCCCCATCGTCCAGGCCCTGAAGGACGGCGGCTTTTTCCGCATGCTGCAGCCGCGCGCCATCGGCGGCATGGAGCTGAAGCCGTCGGATTTCGCCTGCGTCACCGAAGCATTCGCCCGCGCCGACGGATCGGTCGCCTGGGTCGTCTGCCAGAGCAACGGCTGCGCCATGTCCGCCGCCTATCTCGACCCGAAAATCGCCCGCGCGATCTTCGGATCGATCGATGGCATCCTGGCCTGGGGTCCGCCGGGCGCGCCATTCGAAGCCGAGCCCGTTCCCGGCGGCTACCGCATCACCGGCACCTGGCGCTTCGCCAGCGGCAGCCAGAACGCCACCTGGCTCGGCGCGCACATGAAGGTCGCCGGCTTGCGGGAGGTCCGCACCCTGCTGTTCCTGAAATCCAGTGCGCAGATGGCCGACATCTGGCACACGCTGGGCCTGCGCGGCACCGCCAGCAACCAGTACACCGTCACCGACCTGTTCGTCCCGTCCGACTACACCATGCTGCGCGACCAGCCAGCCGATCGGCGGGAGGACGGGCCGCTGTACCGTTTCACCAGCAACCAGCTGTATTCCGCCGGGTTCGCCGGCGTTGGGCTTGGCATCGCCCGCGGCCTGATCGACGCATTCCTGGACCTGCCGGCCGCCAAGGTCTCACGCGGCGCCGGCAGGCCGATGCGGGAAAATAACGTCGTCCAGTCGCAACTGGCGCAGTCCGAGGCGAAATGGCACGCCGCCCGCGCCTTCCTGCACACCACGCTGGACGAGGTGTACGACCACGTCGTGCGCCACGGCGAGATGACCCGGCAGCAGGCGGCGATGATCCGCCTGGCCTCCACCTGGGCGATCAACCAGTCGCGCGAGGCGGTGACGACACTGTTCCATTGCGCCGGGTCGGTCGCGGTGTTCGAGGACCAGCCGTTCGAGCGCCGGCTGCGCGATATCCACACCGTGAACCAGCAGGCCCAGGGGCGCCAGCTGCATTACGAATCGGTCGGGCAGATCATGCTCGGCCTGCCGCCCGAGAATCAATTCTAACCAGGGGAGAACACGACATGCCGGCCCAGTCGCTCAATCATTACACGATCAACGTCCGCGATCTCGAACGCACCAAGGATTTCTACTGCGACGTCGTCGGCCTGACGGTGGGCGAGCGGCCGCCGCTGCCGTTCCCCGGCTATTGGCTGTACACCGGCGGCGTGCCGGTGGTGCACCTGGTCGGCTATCGCCCGGAACTGCCGGTGATCAACGACGGCCCGTCCTATCCCGTCCCGACCGGCCGGCTGGATCATATCGCGTTCGCCTGCAACGACCTGAAGGGCATGAAGGCCAACCTGGGCCGGCGCGGCATCAAATTCGACGAACGGGTGCTGCCGCGGATGAACATGACGCAGCTGTTCTACCTGGATCCGGACGGCGTCGCGGTCGAGTGCAATTTCGACGCCAGCGAGACCGAAACCAAGGGCGTGCGCGGCTACTGATCCGTTACTTCACCGAACAGGCGCCGCGTCCGCCGGCCATCCCTTGATCGAGGTGCGCCAGTGGATGCGGTCCTGCTCGGGCGGGTAGTCGCCCGCCGCCTTGTGGTAGGAACAGCGGTTGTCCCAGATCACCACGTCGCCGACACGCCACTTGTGGCGGTACTGCCCGTTCGGCTGGATCATCAGCGCCGTTAGTTCCTCGATCAACGCCTCGCTTTCCGCGGGCGCCGCGCCCTGGATGTACAGGATCTTTCCGGGATCGAAGTACAGCGACTTCCGGCCGGTCTCCTCGTGCGTGCGGATGATCGGGTGGAACGCCGGCGGACGGTCGCGGTCCTCGGGATTCAGCAGCGCCTGCGCCTTGCGCCGGCCGCCATAGGCAAAGGCGCCCGGCACGCCGTCCAGCCGAAGTTTCAGCCGTTCCGGCATCGCGTCATAGGCGGCATAGCCGCTGGCGAACACTGTGTCGCCGCCGGTGTCCGGGATGGCCAGGGCGTAAAGCTGCGTCGCCTTGAACGGGACGTCGTCGTAGGCGCCGTCGGTGTGCCAGCCTTCGGCGCCACGGCGGTAGATCGCCTGGTCCAGCGTGCCGTCGGGCCGGAACTTGTTGATCCCGAGCAGGGTGATCTCCCGCACGTCCGGATGCCGGGTGCTTTTGGACGGATGCGGCGAAACAATCCCGAACCGGCGGCTGTAGGCCAGGAACTGATCGATCGTCAGGTCCTGGCCGCTGACGACCAGGACGTTACGTTCCAGCCACGCCCGGTAGAGTGCGGCGAAGCCGGCCGCATCCAGCGTGCGCACGTCGATGCCGGAAACCTCCACCCCGATCTGCGGGCAAAGCGGACGGATCTGCATCACTGGCGGTTCCTCCCTGACAGGAGCAGAGGCTTCCCGCGGCAGCCCGTCAAGGCGAACGGCATTCTGGTTTCAGATCCGGTACGGCATCCGCACGCCAGGATCGCCGGCGGCAAACCCTTTCATATCTCGGGTCACCAGCAACATCGCGTGGACCTGCGCCGACGCCCAGACGATCGCATCCGGCAGCTTCAGCCGATGCGCCCGCCGCAACGCCACCGCCCGGGCCGCAACCGCCTGGTCCAGTTCGATCAGCGTAAAGCCGTCGAGGAAGTCCTGCGTCGCACGCTCCATGGCCGTTGGAGCGCCGATCATCACCTCCATCCAGGTGACGATGCTGATGGCCTTGCCGGTATAGAGGCTCAGTTCGTCCCGCGCGGCCTGGATGCCGCGCAGGTAGTCGATCAGGACGTTGGTGTCGAGTAGCGCCTTCACCACTCGGCGCGGACCTTCTCCTGGTAGGCGAGGCCGTCCATCGCTTCCGAGCCCCATAACCCGAACGCGGACCCGGTGGTCGTTGCGGCGTGACGATCCAGGTATTCGGCAACAGCGTCACGGATGACCGCGGCGCGCGGCTGGTTGACCCTCTCGCAAAGGGCGGCGAGGGCGCGGATCTGCGTATCGGGAAGGTCTATCAGTGTGCGCATGCCGGATCTCTATATCTGATATCAGCATCATATATCATTGCTGATGGACGCTGCAAGCCCAGCGCATAGGGCCCGGACAGATCCAAAGCCTGGTGCATGGCTTCGTGGGCTGCACGTCCTGCTCAACTTGCGGGTTCTCCAGGCGTGGCCGTCGTTCCTCGAATACGATCCGCTGGTGACCCATGCCATGGCAGCCACTGAAAAGCTTCGATGTGACCCTCGGCGTCCGCCCGGCGGTCATGTCGCGACATCACCATCCGCAATGCAGCCGCCGGATCATCGGCCGCGACGCCAGATCCGGCGGCAAATCCGTGCCGGCCTACTTCGCCCGGTACGCCTTGTGGCAGCCGCTGCACTGCTCGCCCAGCAGCTTGGTGTCGGCGGCCACGGCCTCGGCATCACCGGCCTTCGCCGCCACGGCGACCCGGGTGGCGGCCTCACCCATCTGCCGGGCCCGCTTCTCGAACCCGGCGCGGTCCGACCAGATTTCCGGCAGCGCCTTGGTATTGCCGCCCTTGTCGGTGCCGGGCGGGAACGCCGCCGGGATCAGCGTTGCCCAGCGGGCGATCGCCTTGGCCGGCTCATCCAAATGTTTGACGTCGCCCTTGCTCGCCACTACAGCGCGCAGCAATGCGAAGTCGCCGCCGGTGAGGCCCATGGCAGTCTGCCGGACGGCAATCGGGTCAAGCCCGTCGGCATGCGCAACACCCATCCCCGCCAGCAGACCGGCGGCACAGAGAGTCAACCAGATTTTCATCCGTTATCCTTCCCAATCACTTATCGTTCAGCGCTTCGCAACGATCCGGCACTGCTACGGTGCTTCGCTAGCAGATCCGCGAACGACCGGACAGACTGATCCCATGAACAAACAAGGACATCCATGACGGCCATACACTCTCTTGCCGTGTTCTGCGGCTCCCGCGTCGGCGTGAATCCCGCCTATGCCGAGGCCGGGCGCCTGCTGGGCCAGGGGCTTGCCCGGGCCGGCATCCGCCTGGTGTTCGGCGGCGGCCGCATCGGCATCATGGGCGTCATCGCCGACGCCGTGCTGGAGGGCGGCGGCACGGCACTGGGCGTCATCCCGGAGTTCCTGACGCAGATGGAAGTCGCCCACAGCGGCGTGACCGAGATGGTCGTCACCGACAGCATGCACACCCGCAAGCTGCGCCTCTATGCGGAATCGGATGCCTTCCTGATCATGCCCGGCGGCCTGGGCACGTTCGACGAAGCCTTCGAGATCATCACCTGGCGCCAGCTCCGGCTGCACGACAAGCCGATCCTGGTATGCGACGTGGAGGGCTGGGCGCGGCCGCTGGCAGGATTGATCGACCATGCCATCGCCCAGGGCTTCGCCGCGCCGACCTGCCGCACTCTGTTCGAGGTCGTCGACGGCGTCCCCGCGGTGCTCGATCGGCTGAAGCTGCTGCCGGCCGGAACGGGTGAACCGGTGGACCGGTTCTGAGCCACTGTCTTTCCGCGCCAAGAGAAGACCACTAGACTCGGTGCGGAGAGATCGGTTCCACCCACGCGGAACGGGGAGGCTTCATCATGGATGCCGCGCAACGTCAGCGCAAACTGGCGGCAAAGGCTGCCCGCCGGAAGGCGGTCGTCACCGAGAAGAAGAAGGCCGAATTGTTGGGGGGCAGCGTCACCAGCCAGATCAGGGTGGCTGCAAAAGGTCCGATCGCCCGCTGCACGATGCCCAGCAACCTGTTCGACGTCGGCATTGGCGTGGTCATTGTCGCCCGCAAGCTGCCGTCAGGGCTGCTCGGCTGCGCCTTCTTCCTGCTCGACGTGTTCTGCCTGGGGGTCAAGGAGGCGTTTTATCGCGAAGTGGCCGCTCACGAGCTGAAGTCGCACATGGAGCAGCAATACACAGAAGGCTCCAAGGACATCGATCCCGCCTGCGCCCGCAAGCTGATCCGCGATGCGGCCGCCTATGCGGCCAGCCTGGGGCTGCCCGCCGCCAAGGACACGCCGGCCGTCGAGGCGATCTTCGGCGATGTCGATGCCGCCGCCTGCACCGAGACCTTCACATTCGGCAAGGACGGCAAGCCCTTCTTCGTGGCCGGACCGTACGACTCGCCGGCGCGTGTGCGCGCCGTCATGCAGGCACTGGAAAAGAGTCACGGCCTGGGCGGCGGAGGGGCCGATTTCATCATCCCGCTTGAACCGTAGGTCGGGCGATCGCAAACACCATCTGGACATAAGGATATCTTTATGTCAGTAGGGTGGCGATATGGAGCACCTCCTCGCCAGCCTGCGCGCTGCCGCTGAGCCGACCCGCCTCCGCCTGCTGGCGCTGGCGGCGCGGGGTACGTTCTGCGTCACCGACTTCACCGAGATCCTCGGCCAGTCGCAGCCGCGGCTGTCGCGCCACCTGAAGCTGCTGTGCGACTGCGGCCTGCTGGACCGGGTGCGTGAGGGCGCGAACGTCTGGTTCGCCCTGCCCACCGGCGCCGACGGCGGCGGCCTGCCGCGCGAACTCGTCGCCCGTCTCCCCGCCAACGATCCCATCCTGGAAGCCGATCGGCGGCAGGCGGCGCGGGTGCTGGCCGAGCGGGCGCGAGTGGCGTCGGACAGTTTCCGCAGCAAGGGCGCCGACTGGGATGAGATGCGCGCGCTCGACCTGCCGGCCCGGGCGGTCGAGGATGCGCTGCTGGCCCTGGTCCCGGCCGAGCCCGCGGGCCGCCTGCTGGACATCGGCACCGGCACCGGCCGCGTGCTGGAACTGCTCGCCCCACGGGTGCGGCAGGGGCTGGGGGTGGATGCGTCGAAGCAGATGCTCGCTCTGGCGCGCGCCCGGCTGGCCGGTCCCGGCCTCGACCATTGTGCCGTCCGCCAGGCGGACATGTACCGGCTGCCGCTGCCGGATGCCTCCTTCGATACTGTCGTGCTGCAGATGATCCTGCACCATGCCGAGGATCCGGCCGGCGTGGTGACCGAAGCCGCCCGCGTGCTGGCGCCGGGCGGGCGCCTGCTGCTGATCGACCTCGCGGCCCACCAGCGCACCGACCTGACCGGCAAGCTGGCGCATCGCTGGCCCGGCTTCGCCGACGCCGACGTCGATCGAATGTTGACCACCGCCGGGCTGGAGCGGGCCGAGCCCGTCACCATCGCCGGCACCCTGCCCATGCGCATCTGGCCCGCCACCCGGACGGCCGATGTGATGCCCTCCACGACGCGCGAACTCGCTTTCTGAAAGTTGCCTGCATGACCCGTCCCCATCTGCTTGAAGCCCTGCGCGATCGTGTCCTGCTGTGCGATGGCGGCACGGGCAGCCGCGTGCAGGCGCTGCCCCTGGACACCGAGAAGGACTTCTGGGGCCGCGAGAACTGCACCGACGTGCTGGTGCTGTCCCGTCCCGACATCGTGCGGGAGATCCACCGTGGCTACTACGCCGCCGGCGCCGACATGGTGGAGACCAACACCTTCGGCGCCTCCCCGGTCACGCTGGGCGAGTTCGACCTGTCGGACCGCGCCTTCGAGATCAACAAGCAGGCCGCCGAACTGGCGCGCGAGGCGGCGGAGAGTTTTGCCGATGGCCGCCACCGCTGGGTCCTCGGCGGCGTCGGTCCCGGCACCAAGCTGCCCAGCCTGGGCAACATCGCCTATGACCCGCTGGAAGCCGCGCTGGCCGAGCAGTGCCGCGGCCTGGTCGCCGGCGGTGTGGATGCGATCCTGATCGAGACCTGCCAGGACACGCTGCAGATCAAGGCCGCCGTCAACGGCGCCAGGATCGCGCGGCGTGAGGCCGGCGCCGACACGCCGATTTTCGTCCAGGTCACGGTGGAGACTACCGGCACCCTGCTCGTCGGGCCCGACATCGCCGCCGCCGCGACCGTGGTGAACGCGCTGGACGTGCCGCTGATGGGGCTGAACTGCGCCACCGGGCCGCAGGAAATGGCCGAGCACATCGCCTGGCTCTCCGCCAACTGGCCGGGCCTGATCTCGGTGCAGCCGAATGCCGGGCTGCCGGAACTGGTGGACGGGCAGACGCGCTATCCGCTGCGTGGGGCCGACATGGCGTCGTGGCTGGAACGCTTCATCAGCCAGGACGGCGTCAACCTCATCGGCGGCTGCTGCGGCACCTCGATCGAGCACATCGAGGCGCTGGACGCGATGCTGCGCCGGCGCGGCGACGGCTACCGCCCGGCGCCGGTGGCGCGCACCGCGGTCTGGGTGCCAGGCGTCGCCAGCCTGTACCAGGCCGTGCCGCTGCGGCAGGAGAACGCCATCTTCGCCATCGGCGAGCGCTGCAACGCCAACGGCTCGAAGAAATGGCGCGAACTGCAGGAGACGCAGGACTGGGACGGCTGCGTCGCCATGGGCCGCGAGCAGATCGGCGAGGGCTCGCACGCGCTGGACATCTGCACCGCCTTCGTCGGCCGCGACGAAAAGGCGGAGATGACGGAAGTGGTGCGCCGCTTCACCGCCTCGGTGAACAGCCCGCTGGTGATCGACAGCACCGAGACGCCGGTGATCGAGGCGGCACTGAAGCTGCACGGCGGCAAGCCGATCATCAACTCGATCAACTTCGAGGATGGCGAGCACAACGCCACGGAGCGGCTGGAGCTGGCGAAGCGGTTCGGCGCGGCGGTGATCGCGCTGACCATCGACGAAGTCGGCATGGCCAAGACGCCCGAGGACAAGCTGCGCATCGCCCGCCGGCTGGTGGACTTCGCCTGCAACCGGCACGGCCTGCAGCAGTCCGACCTGCTGATCGACCCGCTGACCTTCACCATCGCCACCGGCAACGAGGACGACCGCAAGCTGGCGCAGTGGACGCTGGAGGGCATCGCCGCGATCCGCGCCGAGTTCCCCGACATCCAGATCATCCTCGGCCTGTCGAACGTGAGCTTCGGCCTGAACCCGGCGGCGCGCGCGGTGCTGAACTCGGTGTTCCTGGAGCACGCGCGCAATGCCGGCATGAGCGGCGCGATCATCCACGTGTCGAAGATCCGCCCGATGCACCTGATCCCGGAGGCGGAACGCCAGGTCGCCGAGGACCTGATCTTCGACCGCCGACGCGAGGACTATGATCCGCTGCAGCGGTTGCTGGAACTGTTCGCCGGGCGCAAGGCCGCCGACGCGGTGCAGAAAAAGCGCGCCGACACCGCCATCGGGCGGCTGAAGGAGCGCATCATCGACGGCGACCGCAAGGGCCTGACCGAGGACCTGGATGAAGCGCTGCTGACCCTGCCGCCGCTCGACATCATCAACACCGTGCTGCTGGACGGCATGAAGGTCGTCGGCGAGCTGTTCGGCGCCGGCAAGATGCAGTTGCCGTTCGTGCTGCAAAGCGCCGAGACGATGAAGGCCGCCGTCGCCTACCTGGAGCCGAAGATGGAGCGGGTGGAGGGCCAGGAAAAAGGCACCATCGTGCTGGCCACGGTGAAGGGCGACGTGCACGACATCGGCAAGAACCTGGTCGACATCATCCTGACCAACAACGGCTACCGGGTGGTCAACCTGGGCATCAAGGTGCCTCTGACGGAGATGCTGCACGCGGTGCAGCAGCACAAGGCGCACGCCATCGGCATGTCCGGCCTGCTGGTGAAATCCACCGTGGTGATGCGGGAGAACCTGGAGGAAATGGCGCGCCAGGGGCTGGAAGTCCCGGTGCTGCTGGGCGGCGCCGCGCTGACCCGGACCTATGTCGAAGACGACTGCGTGCGCGCCTATGGCGGCGGCCGCGTCGCCTATGCCCGCGATGCGTTCGACGGCCTGCACCTGATGGACAAGGTCACCGGCAAGTCGTTGGACGACTACCTGGCGGCGGTACAGGCCCGGCGCGCCGGCAAGGCGCGGAACACTGCCCGCACGCTGGGGCAGGCGGACGAGAAGGCGTTCCAGCCGGTCGACATCGGCGCCGTGCAGGCGCGCCGCCGCCGGCTGACGCAGGACCAGCCGGTGATCGAGCCGCCGTTCTGGGGTGCCAAGGTCGTCGAGGCCGCGCCCAAGGCGGTCGTGCCGTTCGTCAACGAGCGCAGCCTTTACCAGTTCCAGTGGGGCTTCCGGAAGCAGGGCCGCTCGCTGGAGGATTTCCTCGGCTGGGCGAAGCAGGAGCTGCGCCCGGTGCTGCGGCGCATGCTGACGCTGTGCGAGGAGGAGGACATCCTCAAGCCGCAGGCCGCCTACGGCTACTGGAAGGCCGCCGGCCAGGGCAACGACCTGATCGTCTTCGAGCCAGACGGCACGACAGAGGTGGCCCGCTTCACCCTGCCGCGCCAGCCGCGGGAGGACGGGGACTGCATCGCCGACTTCTTCCGTGACGTCGATGACGCCGAGCGCGACGTCATCGGCCTGCAGGTGGTCACCGTCGGCCAGAAGGCATCGGACACCGCACGGCTGTGGTTCGAGGCGAACCGCTACCAGGACTACCTGTACCTGCATGGCCTGTCGGTGGAGATGGCCGAGGCGATGGCCGAATACCTGCACAAGCGGATCCGTGCCGAACTCGGGTTCGCGGCCGAGGACGACCGCGACATGGAGAAGATGCTGGGCCAGGGCTACCGCGGCAGCCGCTACTCCTTCGGCTATCCCGCCTGCCCGCGGCTGGAGGATCAGGCCGCGATCCTCCGCCTGCTGGGGGCCGGGCGCATCGGCGTGTCGATCTCCGACGAGTTCCAGCTGCACCCCGAGCAATCGACCAGCGCGCTGGTGGTGCTGAACCCGCACGCGAAATATTTCTCGGTCTAGAGAAGACCGCGGGCAGGTTGAGACGGGGCCGTTTCGGTGGCGTGCGCGCGCACCATTGAACCGGACCCGGTTCGGCGCCACATAAGGCGTGTTCACGTCGCCCTTTCCGCCCCGCTGAGGAATACCTCCATGACCAACGAAGAACGCGACATCATCAGCCAATTCATCGCCCGGGTCGGCGGCGCGCAGCCTCCGTCCGGCTTCGCCGCCGGCTCGGTTCCCGCCACCCAGCCCGCGCTGCCGCCGGTTGACCGTGACGCCGACGCCTTCATCGCGCAGCAGTTCCAGCAGTACCCTGAGGCCCGCTACCGCATCACCCAGCTTGCCTTCGTGCAGGAGCATGCGCTGGTCGAGGCGCAGAACCGCATCAAGCGCCTGGAATGGGAAGTCCAGCAGGCGCAGCAGGCTGCCCAGCAGGCGCAACAGGCGGCTTCCCGGTCCGGCTCGTCCGGTGGCGGCTTCTTCAGCGGCCTGTTCGGCGGCGGCAACCGCCAGCAGCAGGGCGGCCCGCCTCCGGGCGCCGGTCCGTGGGGCCAGGGCGGCGGGCCGCAGCAGGGATACGCCCCGCAGCAGGGCTACTACCAGCAATCCGCGCCGCCGCCGCCGCAGTATCCGCCGGGCTACCAGCAGGGCATGTTCCAGCGCCAGGGCGGTTCCGGCTTCCTGGGATCCGCGCTGACCACCGCGGCGGGCGTGGCCGGCGGCCTGGTGGCCGGCAACGCGCTCATGAGCCTGTTCTCCCCGCACCACAGCGCCTTCGGCGGCGACTACGGCGCCGCGGGACTCGGCGGTGCGGCCGGCCTGGGCGGCGCGGCCGCCAGCCCGTGGGCGACGCCGGCGCCAGGCCAGGACTACGTCGACAACGGAAGCTGGAACCAGGACTCCGCCGCGCCGGCCTCCAACCAGGACTATGTCGACAACGGCACCTGGGACCAGCCGAGCAACGACCAGGACAGCTCCTGGACCGACAACAGCGGCGGCGGCTGGGACAGCGGCAATTCGGACGATACGTTCTGACAGTTTGCGTGACGGCCCGGCGTGTCCCGGGCCGTGGCGCGGCCGCATAAAAAACGGCGGTGCTTGTGGCACCGCCGAAGTTTAGGGAGGAAACGTCCAAGAAAGCAGTGCGCCTAAGCGCGGTCTGCGGTAGAGATAATGGATCTCACGGCCGCGTGACACAAGTCTTTTTTGCTGCAACGCAGTATTTTGTGAGCCTGAAGGAACGGGCCCGGAGGAACGGGTCTGGAGGAACGCGGACGTGAGGGCAAAAAAACGGCGGTGCTTGTGGCACCGCCGAAGTTTAGGGAGGAAACGTCCAAGAAAGCAGTGCGCCTAAGCGCGGTCTGCGTGCAGGAGAATGGGGCTTGCGCAAACGCTGTGCAAGCCCCTTTTTGCTGCGATGCACAATTCTTTCGCGGATACCCCAATTTGTGGCTTATTCGCAACAGTGCATTCTAATGGGTTGCGCGTAGCTGCAGTTGTAGTCCTCGGCGTCTGCCGCTCCTCACGCGGGGCGCGATCCCAGGCTGCAGCGTTTGGGTGTCAGTGCCTCGCCTCATCTCAATCAGCGGGCAGGGCTTCCCCGAGGCGGCCACCCATACCCGGGCCTGCCCCGGGTTGCCGGCTCGACGGAGCCGGTCCGCCCGTGCCGGAAGGACGTCTCGCCAGGCGATTGGCTGCCACGCCCGGGACCCTTTTCAGGCGGCCGTCCTCGTCGCGGCGCCGATGGTGGACGGATAGGCGCGGCCGAATTCATCCAGCGCCTGCATGATGTGCGCCGACGCCTGTCGCACCGCTTCAAGCTCCTGTCGCGCCAGCATCATGTCTCCGGCCACCAGGGCGACCAGGGCCCGCGCGCCGGCGTCATGCACGACGTGGTGCGGTTCCTCCAGCGCCTTGAATGGCGCGAGCACGCGTGTCGCCGGATCGCTGACGCCGTCAAACCAGCGGCCCAGGCGGCAATGATGCGCCGTTCCCAGGCTGCTGGCCGGCAACGGCTCGTTGGCTTCCACCGCATGCACCACCTTCTGGACAAAGGCGGCATGATCGGCCTTGGTCTGCTTCACCAGGTCGGGAATCGTCTCCAGGCTGACCTGGTCCACCTGGGCGGCAGTCAGGCCGTCCCCGGTGAAGGCGATCCGAGGCCCATGCCCAGCCAGTTGCACCACCCTGCCCTCCAGGCGCAGGCCGAAGCGGTCGAGCGCAAGCGCCAGCGTCTGCCCGGGCTGGCACGGGACGTCCGTCTCCGCCATGCAGCCGCCTTCGGAGATGTCGAGGGCCACGGCTCTTCCCGTCCGGCCGGCGCAGCTGATCGTCGCCTCCGCCAGGCAGGGACGGCGGCGATGCCTCCGGCGATCGACGTCGGCGCTGGAAATCCGGATGACCTGGATCACGACGGTCTTCAGCGCGTTCATCGCCGCATTCAGCGCGGCGGTGTTGTTCAGGAAATCGGCCGCGCGCATCCCGGTCTGCCTCGCCTCACCGGATACTTCCTGGGTGCGATCGGTCATGGCGTGGGCAGCCGAGGCGGTCTCGGCGACATTGCGGGCGATTTCCGCCGTGGCCGCCCCCTGCTGCTCCACCGCCGCGGCGATCGAGCCGGCAATGGCGTCGATCTCGCCGATAGTCCGCTCGATCCGCTCGACCGCGGCCACCGATGCGCCGGTGGCGCTGCGGATCTGGGCGATGTGCGTCGCGATCTCCCGGGTGGAGCGGGCCGTCTGGGTGGCAAGCGCCTTCACCTCCGAGGCGACGACGGCGAACCCCTTGCCGGCGTCGCCCGCCCGCGCCGCCTCGATCGTGGCGTTCAGGGCCAGCAGGTTGGTCCTGGAGGCGATCGCGCCGATGATGTCCGCCACCGCGCCGATGCGGCCCACCTGATCGGTCAGCGCCGCGATCGTCGCCCGCGCCTCGCCCCCGATGGTGACCGCGCGCCTGACCACCGCGTTGGACTGGGCGATCTGGCCGCTGATCTCGTGGATCGAGGCGCTGAGCTGCTCGGCGGCGCCGGCCACCGTCTGCGCTGTCGCCAGCGCCTGCTCCGAAGCGTTGGCCGCGCTGGCCGCCGCCGCCCCGGTGCGTTCGGCCGAGGCGCTCATCGCCGCTGCCGTTTCGGTCATCCGATCGGTGCGGCGGCGGATGGTCTCGACCGCAGCCGAGGTTTCCGCCTCGATCGTCGCGGCCATCGCCAGCAGTGCCGTTTTTTTCTCCTCCTGGGCACTGCGTTCCCGGCGCTGCTGGTTCTGCAACTGCGCGCGCTCGATGGCATTGCCACGGAACACCTCCACGGCCTGCGCCATGCGCGCGATCTCGTCATCGCCACGCTGCCTCGGCACGATCACGTCGTGGTCGCCCGCAGCCAGCCGCCGCATGGCCTCGGTCATGGCGCCGATCGGCCGCATGATGCCACGCGCCAACAGCCATCTGGCGAGCCCGGCAACCAGCAGGGCCAGAGCCGCAATGCCGATGGCGAGCGCCCGCGCCCGGGCCGCCGTGGCGGCATACGCGGTATTGTCCATCACCAGCTCGACCGCGCCGATGGGCGTGCCGGAGAAGTCCCGGATCGGCCCGAGCAGAGCCGCCACCGGGGTGGACCCGAGGCTGCCGGTGCGGATCAGGAACGCACCCGCGGTCGCGGTACCGTAATCAGCGGCGTTGAACAGGCTGGCTTCGCCCAGGGTGCCGCCGAAGGTCCGGAACGCGTCCGGGCCGCGCAGGTGGAAGGCGATGTCGATCCGGCGCACCTGCTTGAAATGCGCGAAGAATGCCTGGCCGAACGACAGCCCGAATTCCACCGTCCCAAGCTGCTTGCCGGCGCCGCCGACGGGCACGACGCCGCGGATGCTCAGCCCGGCGACACCGCCTTCAAGTCCGGAAACCGGCATGTGGATGGCATTGGCCCGCACCACCGTCCTGCGGAAGGCCGACAGGTCGTCGCCGTATTTCTCCGGCATGTGCACCTGCAGGAACGATATCGCAGGGGCGGTGTGGAACTGGAACTGCTCGACGCCATAGCGCGGCTTCAGGTCACCGAGCCCGCGGCCGAACAGAGCGATCAGCGCTGCGCGGTCGCCCTGCGCCATCGCCTGCTGCACCGGCGGCATCGAAGCGACCAGCGCGCTCATGGCCGTGGCCTGCCGCGCCTGCTCCTGCAGCAGGGTTTGCAGGAAGTCGTAGTGGCTGCGCAGTTCCCGCTGGCCCGCCCGGTCGATCAGGCCATCGACGATCCACAGCGCGCCGAACAGCAGGACAAGCGCGGTCGCCGCCGACGTCAGTGCCAGGGCAGCGGTGATGCGCACCCGCAGTCGCAGCCGATCGAACAACCTTCGCATGAGCCCTCGGCATGGCAGTGATCCAGTGAACCGAGGTCCATAAAGGCATTCCGTTAACAAACGGTTTATGAAGCGCCCAGACTGCTGCTTTCCGCACGGACGGCCTGCGCTTGCCGCGGGTCTGCGGCCCGCCGCCTGTGCTCACGATGGCGGGCCGCTTTGGGTTGCCCCCTGGGTCGCCGCCTGCGTCAGCGCCACCACCGTGCCGAGGCTGGAGGCCATTTCGGTCGGGATCAGCACTGTCGTCCCGCGCTCCTTGTTCATCTCGTACAGCAGGTTCATCTGCCGCAGCTTCAGCGCGTTGGGATCGCTGCCATACAGCCGCGCCGCTTGCAGCACCTGTTCCGCGATCGCCCGCTCGGCCGAGGCCAGGGTGACGCGGGCGTCCTTCTCGCGTTCCGCCTGGGCCTGCCGGCTCATCGCGTCCTGCAGTTCCCGCGGGATCGCCACATCCTTGATCTCCACGCTGCGCGCGGTCACGCCCCAGGTGGCGGTCTTCGCCGAGATCGTCTGCCGCAGTTGCTCGTCGGCGGCCTTGCGGTCGGACAGCAGCTTCGAGAGGTCGATCGAGCCGATCATCTCCCGCAGCGTGGTCTGCGCCACCTGCTCGATCGCCTGTTGGTAGTCGGCAATGCGGACCGCGGCGGCCTCGGCGTCCTCGACGTACCAGAAGACGATGGCATCCACGCCAACCGCCACCGTGTCCCGGGTCAAGGCCTGTTCCGCGGTGATGGTCGTGGTCCGGATGCGCAGGTCGATCAGCTGCGCCACCGAGTCGATGATCGGCAGGACCAGATAAAGGCCAGGCCCCTTGACCCGGTGGAACCGCCCGAGCCGGAGAACGACGGCGCGCTGCCATTCATAGGCGATGCGGATCGATCGGATCAGGATGAAGGCGACAGCGAGAGCGATGATGATGAACACGATATCCATGGCCAGGCTCCGGACGGTCAGCGCGCCTGTATAGACCCTTGCCAGCGATCATTCGAAACAATCATGCACGCAATGCAATGCCGGCCGCCCTTGCGCATGACCGTTGGCCCGCGGGCTTTCCGGCGTCATGGCTGGAGACGTTCCCGGCGCCGCCCGCGGCGGATTGCTCTGTCCCCGTGCCCGGGAGATCGATGTGCAGAGCCCGCTGGCGCGACGCGGGTTCTCGACGGCTCCGCCACCGGCCGTGCGCGGCCGGCGCATGTCTGGCCCGGCTTCGGCGGCAGCACTGGCCGCTGCCGGATTGAGCGATGGAGGCGCGTATGCAGCCACCGGATTGACCAGGCACGAAATTATACCGTAATTCGCTGGCTGCTACGCGTCCGTTGCCGGCGGCTTTGTTGTCCCGCCGAAGCCCTTCATGCTGAAAGCAGTAGAAGCAAACATGAAGATCCACCGCCTTTCTGTCCGCCTTGCACCGACTTGTCCCGCCTGATTGTCGTCTGCCGATTGCATTGAAGAACCTGTGACGCAAAGCCAACATGGTGACGATGGGCCGATCCTGGTGACAGGCGGCGACTCGGTGTATTTCCCGATGATCGAGGAACTGCACCAGTCGATCCGGGCCGCGTCGCCGGAATCGCCGGCGCTCGGCGTGATCGATGCCGGGCTGACAGCGCCGCAGGTGTGGCAACTGCGGCACGACGGCGTGACGGTGGTGCAGCCTCGGCCGTTGCCGCACTTCCCTGTCGCGCCGCTGCGCAAGCGGCCGGCGCTGGCGGCCAATCTCGGCAAGCTGTGGCTCGATCGGCTGTTTCCCGGCTATCGGACGCTGGTCTGGCTGGATGGCGATACCTGGGTCCAGGACTATGCCGCGATCGAGCTGCTGCTGGGGGCGGCGCGGAACGGAGCGCTCGCCATCGTGCCCGGCGGCGGCCGGTTCTGGCCCCGGCCGATTGACGTTCGCTGGCTGCTGGGCGGCCTGTGGGGACTGGCGCAGGTCCGCTCGTTCAATTTCAAGAACGGGAAACATGCGGACCTGCCGCTGCGGATCCTGCGCGACATCGGTCCGCGTCCGCTGCTGAATGCCGGCGTGTTTGCCCTGCGGGCCGACGCGCCGCACTGGGAGGCGATGCGGCGCTGGCAGCAGCACATCCTGCGCCGCGGTAGGCCGTTCACCTCGGACCAGATCGCCATGGCGCTGGCCGTGCATGAGGATGCGCTGCCGGTCGAGCTGCTGCCGGACACCTGCAACTACATCACCGCCTGGCGCGTCGATCCGCGCTCCGCTTCCCTGCGCGAATATTTCTATCCCTATCCCAGGATCGGAATCGTGCACCTGGCCGGGCAGAAGGCCATGCGCTTCGATCCGGCGGCGACAGTCGAGGTGCCGGACCTTGCGGGCGGCGTGCACCAACTCAGCCTGCGCTACGGACATTTCCAACGGATGGCGGCGGCGCTTGCGGCGGAACTGGTGCACCAGGCCGATCCGGCCCGGGTTCAGGATACGGTGCTGTCGTGACCGCCGGATTGGTCCGCCATCGTGCCTGCATGGCCCGATAGCAGGCCCCCTCTGGCGACTCTATAAGCGAGCATAATGTCTTCCGGTTCCCCTCTTGTCGCCGTTGTCCTGCCGCCGCGCGAAGGCTTCGGTCCCGGCCGTACCGGCGCCATCGGCCTGCTGGCCCGCCGCCTGGTGCAAACGCCCGGCTTCGACACCGTCATCATCGGCGGAAAGCAGGACGGCCCGGTGTTCCCGGGCGTCGCCTTCCGGCCCGTCGAGCCGGCCCTGCTGGCGCTGGGCAGCACCAATCTCCGCTACGCCGCCGCCGTCGCACGGGTGCTGAAGAAGCTGCGCCCGGCCCTGGTCGAGGTGCACAACCGCCCCGAACTCGCCCTGGCGCTGGCGGCGAAACTGCCGTCGACGCCGGTGACGCTGATCCTGAACAACGATCCGCAGGGCATGCGCGAGGCCAACACGCCGGCCGAGCGTGCCGCGATGCTGCGGCGGCTGGCGCGGGTCTTCACCTCCTCCGACTACCTGCGGCGGCGCCTGCTGGAGGACGTTCCGGCGCCGGAGAAGCCGCCGCTGGTGCTGCTGAACTGCCTGGATCTGAAGGAGATCCCGCCGCCGGAGCCGCGCGAGAAGCTGATCCTGTTCGCCGGCCGCGTGGTGGACAACAAGGCGCCGGATGCCTTCGTCGCCGCCTGCGCCGAGGCGCTGCCGCACCTGCCGGGCTGGTCCGCCACGATCATCGGCGCCGACCGGTTCAGCTACGACAGCCCCGACACCGCCTTCGTGCAGATGGTCCGTGCCGCCGCCGGGCCCGCCGGCGTCCGCATGCTGGGCTACCGTGACCACCCGGACGTGCTGGGGGCGATGACCCGCGCGTCGATCGTCGTGGTGCCCTCCCGCTGGCCGGAGCCGTTCGGGCTGGTGGCGCTGGAGGCGCTGGCCACCGGCGCCGCCCTGGTCTGCTCGCCGCGCGGCGGCTTGCCGGAGGTCGCGGGCGAGGCCGCCGTCTATGCCGATCCCGACCATCCTGCCGAGATGGCCGCCGCGATCCGCGCCCTGGCGACGGATGAGGCCCGTCGCGCCGCCCTGGCCGAAGCCGGGCGGCAGCGGGCGAAGCAATTTGACGCACCGGTGATCGCATCGCGGCTGGCAGACCTGCGCCGGGCGGTGCTCGGTGGTTGACGGGGAACGCCGCACCTATATTGCTGGACTTGACAGCAACGGAGCCCGCCAACATGGCTGACGCGAACCCTCAGGTGCCGGTGCCTCAGGTGCCTGTGACTGTGCTGACCGGCTACCTGGGCGCCGGCAAGACCACCCTGCTCAACCGCATCCTGACCGAGCAGCACGGCCGCAAGTATGCGGTCGTCATCAACGAGTTCGGTGAACTCGGCGTGGACAACGACCTTGTCGTGGACACCGACGAGGAAGTGTTCGAGATGAACAACGGCTGCATCTGCTGCACCGTGCGCGGCGACCTGATCCGCATCGTCGGCGGGCTGATGAAGCGGCGCGACAGGTTCGACGGCATCATCATCGAGACCACCGGCCTGGCGAATCCAGCCCCGGTGGCGCAGACCTTCTTCGTCGATGACGCCGTCCGGGCCAAGACCAAGCTGGACGCGATCGTCACCGTGGTGGACGCCAAGCACCTGCCGGCGCGGCTGGCCGACAGTCATGAGGCGGCGGACCAGATCGCCTTCGCCGACGTCATCGTGCTGAACAAGACCGACCTGGTGACGCCGGAGGAACTGGAAGCGGTTGAGCGGACCATCCGCGGCATCAACCCGTTCGCCGTGATCCACCGCACCGAGCGTGCGGCGCTGCCGATCGAGCAGGTGCTGGACCGCGGCGCGTTCGACCTGGATCGCATCCTGGGGATGCAGCCGAAGTTCCTTGAGGACAGCGAGCACGAGCACAACGAGGACGTGACGTCGATGAGCTTCGAGGTCGAGAAGCCGATCGACCCGGAGAAGTTCAACGCCTGGATCGGTGTACTACTGCAGGAGAAGGGCCAGGACCTGCTGCGCACCAAGGGCATCCTGAACTACGCCGGCGAGGATCGGCGTTTCGCCTTCCAGGCGGTGCACATGATCGCCGACGGCGACTTCATCGGCCCGTGGAAAGAGGGCGAGCCGCGCGTCAGCCGGCTGGTGTTCATCGGCCGCAACCTGAACCGCCCGCAACTGCGGCGTGGATTCGAGAGCTGCGCGGCGGACTGAGGGGCGTTCGGGAAAGAGGCTGCGTCCCGACCCTGGCGCGGTCCTGACGGTTCATGCAGCAGTTTCCGTCGGGGTGTCTCATCGTCATGGCTGAACGCAGCCCCGTACGCGCTGACAACAGCGACCGAGGGCGGCGAGCGTCCTTTCCGCCATGGCGGCCGAGCAAACGCGACGCGCCGTTGGTCGGGGGAACCCGCTGTCCGATACGGGAACGCCTCTGGCCTGATAGTGAGGATCTGCCTCCACAGGCTGATGCCGGTCCGTGGTTGCGCAAGGTTGTGCTATCATGGGAACCGCCCCTTGGCAGTCGCCCGATCCCGGTCGATGAGGAGACCTGATTGATGGACGCCATCAGGATAGACGACGACATCGTCGCCTGGTCGAAGCAGCAAGCCGATGCACTGCGCCGGCGCGCGTCAAACGAATTGGACTGGGACACGCTGGCAAGCGAAATCGAGGACATCGGCATGGGTGCGCTGGAGGCAATCGAGGGATTATTGTACCAGGCCCTCAGCCATCAGCTGAAGATCATGGCATGGCCGCAAGCGCGCGACGTACAGCATTGGCACCACGAGTATCTCAACTTTCTGGGCCAGGCGCAGCTTCGCTACCGGCCGGCGTGGCGGCAAAAGATTGATTTGGCGAAGATCTACAGGGCTGCTCTGCGGCATCAGCCGGAAACGATGTATGGTGCGCTGCCGCAAGCTCTGCCGGACACCTGTCCTTGGACCCTCGAAGAGCTGCTGCAGGATTGATTCCTATTGGGCACGCCGCCCGGCGCGGGTTTGCGGCCGCCCGGTCACTTTGAGCCTGATGTGCCTGCGGCTTCTGATGTGCGCGAGGCACTTTTCTGCCGCGTGTTCAGCACCGCATCGTCTGGAAGACAAGCGATTCCAATAATCTGGCCCCTTGCCCGCCGGCCGATTATGTCACTCACTTCAATAGGCACGGACCTCGTTGTGCTCCACAGCAGCACGGCGAGTGCTCGGCGCTTGATCCTTAGCCTGGACAGCATGGTCCGTGTCCGAGATGACCCTCTCCCGGTTCGCGATCATGCTATCAAGCCTGCGAGCAGAAAGGGTCGTCTGACGCGAAAATACCATGGCCATCAGGATCGTGCCCGCGGCGAATAACCAAAACGCACCTATAACGAATGCACCCTCGATCACCGTAGCTTGCCTATTTCACGGTACGCCAGCCACTTTAGCACACTTGAACTCACCAGGCCACCCACGAGAAACCCAACTGGTACAAACCACGGATGGGGCGTTGACGACAGGATGGTAGTGATGGCAATCCCGATCCCACCAGCGCCGGCAGCCCAACCCGCGAGCGTATTGAAAAAATTGGCATTTAGCTTCACGCGCTCGTTATGGACTGTTCTTTCACGCTCTAGAGTATGAGGGTCCGGAGGAGCGACTGACGCCTGGGGTTTATGGGTTGTTCCCTGATGTTCCAGAGTGTGGGGGGGCGAAAGAACGACTGGCGCTTGGGACTGGGGGGCGGATACGGCAGCGATATACTTGCGCCCGGCGTCTTCGGCGCAACTGACAGCGTCAGCCAGGGACTGCCTGTAGCGCACAGCCGCCAGCTTCACCAGCATCGGCAGGTTGACGCCGGCGATCACTTTCACGCTTTTCCGCTCGATCATGGAGATGGCGAGGTTGCAGGGCATTCCGCCGGCCATGTCGGTCAACAGCACCACGCCTTCGCCAGTATCGCACCGGCCGATGCAGTCTTCGATTTTGGCGCGGCAGTTTTCCATGTCATCCTCCGGCCCGATGCAGACCGTGTCGACATAACGCTGCCGCCCGACGACATGCTCCATGGCGGCCCGCA
This sequence comes from Rhodopila globiformis, assembly GCF_002937115.1. Taxonomy (GTDB): domain Bacteria; phylum Pseudomonadota; class Alphaproteobacteria; order Acetobacterales; family Acetobacteraceae; genus Rhodopila; species Rhodopila globiformis. The sequence goes on from NZ_NHRY01000224.1 coordinate 27,769, forward strand.
ACTCATCCGCCAAGCGCCCATGCGTGACCAAAACCATCCCGATCATGATTAATCCAGGCGGTTCCAATATATTGCCGGATGTAGAAGTCCGGGTGTTGTTCGTAGGACCATCGTGTTGTGCTGGGCCTCTCGCGCCAGAACAAGGCGGGTGCAGACCTGTCTATATCTGAATCCTTCTGATGTGCAACCGAGCGGCCCATCAGGAAGGCGTCTTCCGCGCCATCACGCGTCAGCTCCCCTATCTGTTAGATAGACCCGCCACGGCACGTGCCCGATGCCGTCCGGATGCCCGGCTCCGGCCTGTGTTACAATGCGTTTCGTCAGCTTTTCAATCGAATGACCAGATCTGGGCCGATCTCGGTGCATCCGACAGTGTCAGGCAAGCTGTCCGCTCGCAGCGAGGACCGGAGAGCAACCCATGCGAACAAGTGGCTGGATCGCTTAACCTAAACCACGTCCACTTTGGAAACCATAGTCCGGCAGTTCGGACCTGAGGCGCTGGGTATCGGCGCCCTTCCTGATTGCGCGCCGCCAGAACCATGGTTCTCAAAGTGGACGCAGTTTAGTTCACGCATTTGGAGCTAATGGGCTTGTCAGGGAATAACTGCGCTGACACCAATCCTTTAATAGCTTGAAATCAAGTCATTAAATTCCCTTTAGTCATGGCGGTTATTTCCTGGCGGTCCCATTAATGGCGATGTAACGGACCCGCTTCATCATGCCGATCCGACCGAAGTTGCCTGCGCCCGGGTGGCGATAACGACATGAGGGCCAACCCAGATGTCAGCCAGCATCATGGCGTCGTCATAGCGAGCCCGTACCCGTCGGCCAAACCCTACACCCGTCGGACGATATAGCTCTGCTCCAGCGCCTCGACGATCGCGTTGGCGTGGTCGGGGTCGCGTGCCTCCACCATGACCTCCAGCTCGGCCGCCTGCACCGAGGCGGCGGCGAACAGGCGCTGGTGCGAGACTTCGATGATGTTGCCGCCGGACCCGCCGATTTTGCCGGCGATGTCAGCCAGCACGCCGGGGCGGTCGGGGATCTGCAAATGCAGCCGCAGCAGGCGGCCGTCGCGCAGCAGGTCGCGCAGCAGCACGTTGGACAGGATGCGGGCGTCGATGTTGCCGCCGGTGACGGCAATGCCGACCTTCTTGCCGCGGAAGCGCTCGGGGTAGGCCAGCAGGGCGGCGAGGCCGGCGGCACCGGCGCCCTCAGCCACGGTCTTGGCGCCTTCCACCAGCAGGCCGATGGCTTCCTCGAAAGCGGGCTCGGGCGTCACCAGCACGCCGGCGACGCGGCGGCGGACGATCTCGAACGGCAGTTCGCCGATGTCGCGCACGGCGATGCCCTCGGCGATGGTGGCGCCGCCGACGGAGACGGCGCGGCCAGCCAGGCGCTGTGCCATCGGGGCGTAGGTTTCGACCTCGGCGCCATAGACCGAGATGCAGGGGTTGAGCCCGGTCGCGGCGATCAGCGCCCCGGCCAGCAGGCCGCCGCCGCCGACGGGCATGATCAGCGCATCCAGATCCGGGGCGTCCTGCAGCATCTCCAGCGCCAGCGTGCCCTGGCCGGCGATGATGGCGGGATCGTCATACGGGTGGATGAACACCAGCGACTCGGAGTCGGCGAGGTGGTGCGCGTGCGCGGCGGCCTCGGCCAGCGTGTCGCCCACCAGCAGCACCCGCGCGCCCCAGGCCCGGGTGCGGGTCACCTTGGTCGACGGCGTGTGCTTCGGCATCACGATGGTGGCTTCGATGCCCAGCAGATGGGCGTGCCGCGCCACCGCCTGGGCGTGGTTGCCGGCCGACATGGCGATCACGCCGCAGGCCCGCTCGGCGTCCGACAGCAGCGCCAGCCGGTTGGCGGCGCCGCGTTCCTTGAAGGCGCCGGTGACCTGCATGTTGTCGAGCTTCAGCAGCACCTCGGCGCCGGTGACGCGGGAAATCGCCTGGCAAGGCAGCATCGGCGTGCGGAGGACCCGGCCGGCGATGCGTTCGGACGCCTGCTGGACATCCGCGAGCGTGATCATGTCGGACCTATAATGTCACGCCGGGCGCAGTCCCCGCGGTCTGCGCGCGAGCGGTTGAGAAAGGGCGGATATGGCGATCAAGGCGGGAAGACCGGGCGGAACCTACAACGCCGGCACCGGGCGCGGCAACGTAGCCGACAGCCCGGTGCCGTGCGGGCCAATCTTTTTTCAGCCGAACCGGATGTCCAGGATCTCATACGAGCGGTCGCCGCCCGGCGCGGGCACCGAGACGGTGTCGCCCACCTTCTTGCCAATCAGCGCCTTGGCCAGCGGCGAGGAGATCGACAGGCGGGATGCCTTGATGTCAGCCTCGTGCACGCCGACGATCTGGTAGCTGGTTTCCTTCTCGGTCTCCTCGTCCACCAGGGTGACGCGGGCGCCGAACTTGACGTTGGAGCCGGACAGGGTCGCCGGATCGATCACCTCGGCGGCGCCGACGATCTCCTCCAGCTCCATGATGCGGCCTTCGATGAAGGACTGGCGTTCGCGCGCCGCGTGGTATTCCGCGTTCTCGGACAGGTCGCCGTGCGATCGGGCTTCGGCGATCGCGCGGATGATAGCCGGGCGTTCCTGCGTCTTCAGGGTCCGGAGTTCCTCTTCCAACCGGACCAGCCCCTGGGCGGTCATCGGAAACTTCTGCACGGCGCGTCCTCAATCCTTCGGTAAGTGCGGGTCCGTCATGCTGTACGGCCGCGGTCGGGCGTAACCCGGCCACGGCGTGTGGGTCAAAACGAACCGCGAAAGTAAGACTGGAGCGGCGCAACTTCAAGCATTCCTGCTTTGAGCGCTGCAATGGCGTGCACGGCGGCCCGAGCACCCGCAAGGGTAGTATAATGCGGGACCCCATGCGTCAAGGCGCTGCGGCGGATGGCGAAGCTGTCGGCGACCGACTGCGGGGTGGAGGCGGTATTGATCACGAGCTGCACCTCGCCCGAGCGGATGGCGTCGACACAATGCGGCCGGCCTTCCAGCACCTTGTTGACGACGGTGACCGGGAAGCCGGCGTCGCGGACGCGGGCGGCGGTGCCGCGGGTGGCCAGGATGGTGAAGCCCATCTCGTTCAGCCGGCGGGCGAGCGCGGGCAGGCCCTTCTTGTCGGCGTCCTTGATCGAGAGGAACACCGTGCCGGACAGCGGCAGGATCACGCCGGCGCCAAGCTGGGCCTTGGCAAAGGCGCGCTCGAAGCCCGAGTCGAGGCCCATGACCTCGCCGGTGGACTTCATCTCCGGGCCCAGGATGGTGTCCACGTTGGGGAAGCGGGCGAACGGGAAGACCGCTTCCTTCACCGCGACGTGCGGGGCGATCGAGTCGTCGTCCAGCTTGAAGTCGGTGGCGAGCTTTGCGCCGGCCATGACGCGGGCGCCGATCTTGGCGACGGCGACGCCGGTGGCCTTGGCGACGAAGGGGACGGTACGGGAGGCGCGGGGGTTCACCTCCAGCACGTAGATGGTGTCGTCCTTGATGGCGTACTGCACGTTCATCAGCCCGACGACGCCCAGCGCCTTGGCCAGGGCCTCGGTTTCCGCCTTCAGTTCGGTGATCATGGCGGGGGCGAGCGAGTAGGGCGGCAAGGAGCAGGCGGAATCGCCGGAGTGGATGCCGGCCTCCTCGATGTGCTCCATCACGCCGGCGACATAGACGCTCTCGCCGTCGGCGATGCAGTCGACGTCAACCTCGATGGCGTCGTTCAGGTAGCGGTCGATCAGCACCGGGTTCTCGCCGGAGACGCGGACAGCCTCGCGCATGTAGCGGTGCAGGCCGGCGCGGTCATAGACGATCTCCATCGCCCGGCCGCCGAGCACGTAGCTGGGGCGGATCACCACCGGGTAGCCGATGCGCTCGGTGATGGCCTCGGCTTCCTCGACCGAACGGGCGATGCCATTTTCCGGCTGCAACAGGCCGAGGCGCTGCAGCAGCCTCTGGAAGCGCTCGCGGTCCTCGGCGAGGTCGATGGCGTCGGCCGAGGTACCCAGGATAGGAATGCCTTCTCGCGCGAGGGCCTGCGACAGCTTCAGCGGGGTCTGGCCGCCGTACTGGACGATGCAGCCGAGCAGGGTGCCGGCCTGCTGCTCGCGGCGGATCAGCGAGATGACGTCCTCTCCGGTCAGCGGCTCGAAATACAGGCGGTCGGAGGTGTCGTAGTCGGTGGAGACGGTTTCCGGGTTGCAGTTGACCATGATGGTCTCGAACCCGGCGTCCTTCAGGGCGTAGGCGGCGTGGACGCAGCAATAGTCGAACTCGATGCCCTGGCCGATGCGGTTCGGGCCGCCACCGAGGATCACCACCTTGGTGCGGTCGGTCGGATTGGCCTCGCAGGACGGGGTGCCGTAGCCGCCTTCGTAGGTGGAATACATGTACGGCGTGCTGGAGGCGAACTCGGCGGCGCAGGTGTCGATGCGCTTGTACACCGGCGTGACGCCGAGGGCGATGCGGGCCTGCTGGATGTCCGTCGCGGTGCTGCCGGTCAGTTCCGCGAGGCGCTGGTCGGAGAAGCCAAGCGCTTTCAGCCGGCGGAGCGCCCCGGGTTCGCGCGGCAGGCCGGCGGCGGCGACCTCGCGTTCCGCGAGGACGATGCGTTCCAGTTCGCGCAGGAACCAGGGGTCGAATTTCGTCGTCCCCTGGATGTCCTCGACGCTCAGCCCGGCGCGCAGGGCCTGGGCGGCGATCAGCAGGCGGTCGGGGCGGGGGGTGGACAGGGCGGCACGGAACGCGTCGGGGCCACCGTCGCCGGGTGGATCGACGGCGTCGAGGCCGGACAGGCCGGTCTCCATGCTGCGCAGGCCCTTCTGCAAGGCCTCCGGGAAGGAGCGGCCGATGGCCATCGCCTCGCCGACGGACTTCATCGACGTGGTCAGCAGGGCGGGCGTGCCAGGGAATTTCTCGAACGTGAAGCGGGGGATCTTGACCACGACGTAGTCGATCGTCGGTTCGAAGCTGGCCGGCGTGACCATGGTGATGTCGTTCTTGAGTTCGTCCAGCGTGTAGCCGACGGCGAGCTTGGCGGCGATCTTGGCGATCGGGAAGCCGGTGGCCTTCGACGCCAGCGCGGACGACCGCGACACGCGCGGGTTCATCTCGATGACCACCATGCGGCCGTCAGCCGGGTTCAGGCCGAACTGCACGTTCGAGCCGCCGGTGTCGACGCCGATCTTGCGCAGGCAGGCGATCGAGGCGTCGCGCATACGCTGATATTCCTTGTCTGTCAGCGTCAGGGCAGGGGCGACGGTGACCGAGTCGCCGGTGTGGATGCCCATCGGATCGACGTTCTCGATCGAGCAGACGATGATGCAGTTGTCGGCGCTGTCGCGCACGACCTCCATCTCGTACTCCTTCCAGCCGAGCACGGATTCCTCGACCAGCACTTCGGTGGTCGGCGAGGCTTCCAGGCCGCCGGCGACGATCTGCTCGAATTCCTCCTTGTTGTAGGCGATGCCGCCGCCGGTGCCGCCCAAGGTGAAGCTGGGACGGATGACGGCGGGCAGGCCGGTCATGGCCAGGGCGGCGCGGGCTTCCTCCATGGTGTGGGCGATGGCGGAGCGGGGGGATTCGACGCCGATTTCCGCCATGGCGTCGCGGAACTTCAGGCGGTCCTCGGCGCGGTCGATGACGTCGGCCCTGGCGCCGATGAGTTCGACGCCGTGGCGTTGCAGCGCGCCGTTCTCGAACAGCTTCATCGCGGTGTTCAGCGCGGTCTGGCCGCCCATCGTCGGGAGGAGAGCGTCCGGCTTCTCCCGCGCGATGATCTTTTCCACCATCTCCGGCGTGATCGGCTCCACGTAAGTCGCGTCGGCCAGGCCGGGGTCGGTCATGATGGTGGCGGGGTTGGAGTTGACCAGGATGACGCGGTAGCCCTCGGCCCGCAGCGCCTTGCAGGCCTGGGCGCCGGAATAGTCGAACTCGCAGGCCTGGCCGATGACGATGGGGCCGGCGCCGATGATCATGATGGAGTGGAGGTCGGTGCGCTTGGGCATGGGGCCTACTTCAGGGTTGAGGCGCGGAGGCCGGTGAGGGACGCTGGCGGGGTGGGGAGACGGGCAGGGGATTGGCCGGCGCGGGAGGCCGTGGCGCTGTTGGTGCGCACTGGGCGAGCGTCAGTCTTCGCGGAAGCGATTGAAAAATTTAACATGGAGGAAGAACGAGGTACACGAAGGGCCGTGGAGGGGAGCTGTGTTGGCTGCCTGCCTCCGGTCGAAGGGCGTGTGGTGCTTTCGGCTGTTTCAGGGGCGGCGGTTGCGAGCCTACGGCACCTCAGGCCGCAGGCACTGGCTTGCAAATCCGGCGGATAATGCCAACGGCCTGGATTGGTGACCTGTCCTGCGTTACGCGGCCATGACCGGCTCCGGCCGATTGGCCTGCGGGCTTGGGCAGAGGCGCCGGAACAGGAACCATCTGTGTGCATCTGTGTGCATCTGTGGTTCCCTTCATGCCGTAGGACCAGCAATCGCGCTGCGTCCCGGTCCAAGCGCCAACGGTCGTTTCCTGCCGCGCTGGGAGCGCGTGATTGGGGAAACACAGATGCACACAGATGCACGCAGATGACGCCCGTGCGAACGGGCAACCCTGGTGGCGCTTGGCTTTCGGTCGAAAGGCGGGTTGCGCTGCGGTTCGTTCCGGCCTGACGAAAGGAATGCTTCTTCCCACGGCAGGACCAGGCGCTCCGCGCGTAGCGCAAAGCCAGCCTTCTCCGTGGCCCTTCGTGTACCTCGTTCTTCCTCCGTGTTAAATTGACACGGCCAAATCCAGACGCGGACGTAACCTGCGTAGGCACCGGCGACGCCACAACGTCCCGAATGGCAGACTGTAGGCCGGTTGCGACGGTCTGACGGTGTACCTTCGTTGTCATGGCAGCCGTACGCCCACCAGCCACGCCTTTGACTGATATACCCATGAGACGGCCAATGGCATGCCACGCATCTTGAGCGGACCGCAGGTTGGTTGGGGCAGATGGGCGGCACGCTTTCACCGCCGTGGCGGCCGTAGGGCCGCCATCCACGTCTTTGTTGATAGCGGTACCGCAAGGCGTTGATGCCGGGCCTCCGCCCGGCATGACGATCGGGGATGGCCGCCCTTTGGCCGTCTCGTTGGTAAGCACCGCCAAGCGTGGATGGCGGCCCTGCGGCCACCATGACGATGAGCGACCCACCGTGCGTCTCAATCTGTCCGCGGCTCGCCGCAACGCGACGCCCCGCCTCCTGAGCCTGTACCATCCACCCGGAGCAAATTCCTGGCCGCCTCCACGCCTTTCGGCGTCAGCTCCAGGTGCCAGTGGCACTGAAGCGCCCCTTCCGGCAGCCGGATCGGCTCGCGGATCAGGCCGTCGCGCAGGGCGGCGGCCACGGCGTCGCAGAATGCGGCATAGCTGACGCCCTCACCCGCCAGGGCGGTGAAGCGCGTGAACCCCGCCTCGATGTTCGGCTCGTTGATGGTGTGGCGGAACGCCGTAGTCAGAAGCAGCCCAAGGACGTCCATCTCACGCCCGCCGCTCGATCATATCGACGAAGCGGTGGAACAGGTAGTGGCTGTCGCTCGGACCCGGGCTCGCCTCGGGATGGTACTGCACCGAGAACGCCGGCCGATTCTCGCAGGCGATGCCTTCGTTGGAGCCGTCGAACAGCGAGACATGGGTGACCTTCACGCCGTCCGGCAGCGTCGATGCGTCCACTGCGAAACCGTGGTTCTGGCTGGTGATTTCCACCTTCCTCGTCCCCAGGTCCTGCACCGGCTGGTTGGCGCCCCGGTGGCCGCGCTCCAGCTTGTAGGTCTTCGCCCCCAGCGCCAGGGCCAGCAACTGGTGGCCGAGGCAGATGCCGAACAGCGGCACCTTCGCCTCCAGCACGCCACGGATGGCGGGCACCGCATACTCAGCCGTCGCCGCCGGGTCGCCCGGGCCATTCGACAGGAACACGCCATCCGGCTTGTGGCGCAGGATGTCCTCGGCGGTCGCGGTAGCCGGCACGACGGTGACGCGGCAGCCGGCGGAGGCGAGGCAGCGCAGGATGTTGCGCTTCGCCCCGTAGTCCACGGCCACGACATGGTATTTCGGCGCCTCCTGCCGACCGGTGCCGGTGGGCCAGGTCCAGGTGGTTTCGTCCCAGGTGTAGGTCTGGCGGCAGGTGACCTCCTTCGCCAGGTCCATCCCCTCCAGCCCCGGCCATGCCCTGGCCTGGGCGCGCAAGGCGTTCAGGTCGAAGCGCCCGTCGGTCGGATAGGCCAATACGCCCGTCGGCGCGCCCTTATCGCGGATGCGGACGGTCAGTGCCCGCGTGTCCACCCCGGCGATGCCAGTCACGCCCTGCGCGCGCAGCCATGCGTCCAGCCCCTGGGCCGAGCGCCAGTTCGACGGCTCGGTGACGTCCTGCTTCACCACCAGGCCGCGCGCAGCGATGGTCTGCGTCTCGATGTCCTCGGCATTGGTGCCGACGTTGCCGATGTGCGGGAAGGTGAAGGTGATGATCTGGCCGGCGAAGGACGGGTCGGTCAGCGTCTCCTGGTAGCCGGTCATGCCGGTGGAGAAGCACACCTCCCCGACCGGGTTGGTTGCGGCTGTATGCGCGCCGAAGCCGCGCCCCCACAGTACGGCGCCGTCCGCCAGGACAAGAGCCGCGGTGGCGCCGGCTGGCACGGTGTCGGAGGCATCGGTCATGAGCGCACTCGTTTGTCTGTGGGGCGTCGGTTCAGGGGGCGTTTGCAAATCGGCCAGTGTCAGGCCGGTGGCGGCAATTACCGCAGGCCAGTGGCGGGAGGGAATCGCGTTGTTCTGGCGCCACTTGCGCACGGCTTCGGTACCAACGCCGGTCAGGCGGGCCGCAGCCTCCGCCCCACCCAGGCGTTCTATGATATGATCGATGGCGATCGGCATGGCCAGCTGAATATGGGAAAAAACTTCCCACCGCAACCCGAGCCTCGCCCGGCTGGGAAGTTTCTTCCGTTAACAAGGGGAAACTGACATGTACAAGACCCAACCGACAATCACCGGCGGCTGCCAATGCGGCGCGATCCGCTATGCGCTGTTCGAATGGCCCGAATCGACCATTTGCCACTGCCGCATGTGCCAGAAGGCTGTCGGCGGCCCGTTCGCGGCGTTGTCGAAGGTGCGCCGGGAGTGCTTCGCCTGGACCCGTGGCCAGCCGGCCGCCTTCCGCAGCTCGAACGCCGCCGAGCGGCAGTTCTGTCGCGCCTGCGGCACGCCGCTGGCCTTCCACTACCTGGAGGACGGCGACTCGATCGAGGTCACCACCGGCAGCCTGGACCACCCGGCGGACCTGCCGCCGAAAAAGAATTTCGGCGTCGCCTCCCGCCTGCCGTGGATCGCCCTGCTGGTGCCGGGGGGCTTGCCGGAAGTCCCCCCGGATGGCAGCCGGGTGATCGTCAGCCGCCAGCACCCCGATCACGAAACAGCGGAATGGCCGATTCCAGCCTGATGTTTCCGTTCCGGCGGCGGCGGCACCATACTATAAACCCCCGCTTTCGCGCAGGAGCGAAGTCGACATGAGCCTGAGAGACCAGTTCACCGAGCAGTTGAAAACGTCGATGAAAGCCGGTGACGCCCCCCGCACCTCCACGCTGCGGATGATCCTCGCCAGGCTGAAGGACGTCGACATCGCCGCCCGCCCCAAGGGCGTCGACAAGGTGCCGGACGACGACGTGCTGGCGATGCTGCGCGGCATGGTGAAGTCCCGCCGCGAATCGGTGGAACTCTACAAGCAAGGCAACCGCCCGGACCTGGTGGCGAAGGAGGAAGCCGAGATTGCCGTGATCGAAGGCTTCCTGCCGCAGCAGATGGACGAAGCCGCCATGCAGCAGGCCGTCGCCGACGCGGTGGCGGACACCGGCGCGACCAGCATCAAGGACATGGGCAAGGTCATGGCTGCCCTGAAGGTGAAGCATGCCGCCGCGATGGACATGGCCAAGGCCGGCCCGCTGGTCAAAGCCCGCCTCTCCGCCTGAGGCAGCGGCGCGCCCATGGCTCTTCCCGCCAGCTTCCTCGACGAACTCCGCGCCCGCACGCCGATGGCGGGCCTGGTCGGGCGCCGGGTGCGGCTGGCGCGGTCCGGCAAGCAGTGGAAGGGCTGCTGCCCGTTCCACGGCGAAAAATCCCCCAGCTTCTTCGTCTATGAGGACGGCTACCACTGCTTCGGCTGCGGCGCGCACGGCGACGCCATCAGCTTCGTCATGCAGAGCCAGGGCCTGTCGTTCATGGAGGCGGTCAGCCAACTGGCGGCGGAAGCCGGGCTGGAGGTGCCGAAGCCGACGCCCGAAGCCGCCGAGGCGGAACGGCGGCGGCTCGACATTGTCGGCGTGCTGCAGGCGGTGCAGGCGCACTACCAGCGCCGGCTGGGGCTGCCGGAGGGCCGGGCGGCGCGCGACTACCTCGCCGGACGCGGCCTGACCGAGGAGACCATTGCCCGCTTCGGCCTGGGCTGGGCGGGCGAGCGCGGCGTGCTGACCGCCGAGATGGCGCGCCAGGGCATCGGCCTGGACCAGCTGATGGAAGCCGGACTGATTCGCCGGGATGAGGAAACCGGCCGCACCTACGAGCTGTTCGGCCAACGGGTGATGTTCCCGATCCGCGACCGCCGCGGCGTGATCATCAGCTTCGGCGGCCGTATCCTGGGATCGGGCCAGCCGAAATACCTGAACGGGCCGGACACGCCGGTGTTCTCCAAGCGCCGCAACCTCTACGGCCTGGACCTGGCACGCGAGGGCGTGCGCGCCGGCGCCACCCTGGTGGTGGTCGAGGGCTACATGGACGTGATCGCCGCTGCCCAGGCGCTATTGTCCGGCGCCGTCGCCCCGCTCGGCACGGCGCTGACCAAGGAGCAGCTGGACGAGCTGTGGCGCGTCTCCCCCTGCCCGGTGCTGTGCTTCGACGGCGACGCCGCCGGCGCCAAGGCGGCGTCCCGGGCGATGGAACTGGCGCTGCCGCTGCTGACGCCGGAGCGGACGCTGAAATTCGCCACCCTGCCGACGGGCGAGGACCCGGACACCCTGGTGCGCAAGGGCGGCGCCGCGGCGTTCCAGGCGGTGTTGGACATCGCCCGCTCGCCGGTCGATGCCCTCTACGACATGCTGCGCGCCGAGATCGGCGACACCACGCCCGAGCAGCGCGCCGCTCTTTGGTCGCGCCTGACCGAGGCATCCGGCCGGATTGCCGACAAATCGCTCGCCTGGGAATATCGTGAGGCCCTGAAGGAGCGTTTCCGTGCCAGCCGTTTCCGGCCCGGCCAGCGGAACAACAAGTGGGACGGCAAGCGCCCCGGCGCCTGGAACCAGGCGGCTGTGCCCCGGGCGCCCCGCGCGCATCTGCACCAGGACGGCACCACGGCCGAGCGGACGCGCATCCTGACCGCCATCCTGCTGCGGCACCCGTTCCTGCTGAACGAGGTCTTCCAGGCCTACAACAGCCTGCCGCTTGATCCGCTTCTGGAACGCCTGCGCACTGCAATGGATGCATGGGCGGAAACAGCCGAGGCTCTTGACTCTGAGGGGTTGATCAACCACCTCACGAAATCTGGATTAGAGTCTGAAGTTCACCACGTCCTGGCAGAGGCGCCGATGCCTCTTCCGGCGTGCGCCGCCTTGGACGCGATGCCAGCCGACGCAACGACGGGGTGGTGGCACATCTTTGGCTTCCTCAATGTCGAACAGCTGCTTGAGGAAGTTGAGTTGGCCCGGGCGGACGCCAACCGTAACCTGACCGCCGAAACCGAGCGTCGCCTCCGTGCGCTCGTTGAAGCGTTCAGCAAGGTCCGCAGCGGTGAGCCCGACGGCGTCGGACTCGTTGATGCATAATTATAGGGGGGACGCGGTATTTGCCAACCGCCACCTCTCAGACGAAGGAGTGCCCTGATGGCTACGAAGCCCATGGCTGCCGGCGAAACCGCAACCGCGGAACAAGATGTCGAGACCACACTGCTGGACGTGACCACGGTCGCCGTCAAGCGGCTGATCGCCAAGGGTAAGGAGCGGGGCTACATCACTTTTGACGAACTGAACGCCATCCTGCCGCCGGACCAGAACAGCTCCGAGCAGATCGAGGACGTGATGGCCAATTTCTCCGAAATGGGCATCCAGGTCGTTGAAAGCGAAGAGAACGAGGAAGGCGAGGCCCCCGCCGCCAAGGCGGACAAGGTCGAGGAAGCCGACGAGGAAGAGCAGAGCGGCAACGTCGACGAAGCCAGCCTCGGCCGCACCGACGACCCGGTGCGCATGTACCTGCGCGAGATGGGCAGCGTCGAGCTGCTGTCGCGCGAGGGCGAGATTGCCATCGCCAAGCGGATCGAGGCTGGCCGCGAAATGATGATCAACGGGCTGTGCGAAAGCCCGCTGACCTTCAAGGCGATCATCAACTGGCACGAGCAGCTCAAGGCCGGGCGCATGCTGCTGCGCGATATCATCGACCTGGAGGCGACCGAAGGCGCCGGCGCGCCGGAGGCGGTCGAGGCCGAGGGCGAGGCCGAAGCGCCGGCCGGGGGCGACTTCGCTGCCAATGACGACATGGACCCGGACGATGAGGACGGCGGCCCGAGCATGTCGCTGTCGGCGCTGGAAGAGAAGCTGAAGCCCGAGGTGCTGGCCAACTTCGAGGAAATCGAGAACCTGTACAAGAAGCTGCACAAGATGCAGCACCGCCGGCTGGAAACCATCACCAGCGGCGAGGAAATGAACGTGCGCTCGGAAAAGGGCTACGAGAAGACCCGCGAGGAACTGGTCGAGAAGGTCAGCCAGGTCCGCCTGCACAACAACCGCATCGAGGAACTGGTCAGCCAGCTCAAGTTGCTGAATCAGCGGCTGACCACGCTGGAGGGCCAGCTGATGCGCATGGCCGAGAGCTGCAAGGTCAACCGCGAGGAGTTCCTGAAGCACTACCGCGGCGCGGAACTCGATCCGAACTGGGTGGAGCGTGTCGGCCAGTTGCCCGGCAAGGGCTGGAAGCTGTTCGTCGCCAAGCACCCGACGGATATCGGCAAGGTGCGGGCGCAGATTTCCGCCGTCGCGACCGATGCCAGCCTGCCGATTGCGGAGTTCCGCCGGGTCTACACCACAGTCTCGCGCGGTGAGCGGGACAGCGCCCGGGCGAAAAAGGAGATGATCGAGGCGAACCTGCGGCTGGTGATCTCGATTGCCAAGAAGTACACCAATCGCGGGCTGCAGTTCCTCGACCTGATCCAGGAAGGCAACATCGGTCTGATGAAGGCGGTGGACAAGTTCGAGTACCGCCGCGGCTACAAGTTCAGCACCTATGCCACGTGGTGGATCCGGCAGGCGATCACCCGGTCAATTGCGGACCAGGCGCGGACGATCCGCATTCCGGTGCACATGATCGAGACGATCAACAAGCTGGTGCGCACCTCCCGCCAGATGTTGCACGAGATCGGCCGCGAGCCGGCGCCGGAGGAACTGGCCGACAAGCTGGGCATGCCGCTGGAGAAAGTCCGGAAAGTCCTCAAGATCGCCAAGGAGCCGATCAGCCTGGAAACGCCGATCGGCGACGAGGAAGATTCGCATCTGGGCGACTTCATCGAGGACAAGGCGGCGGTGATCCCGCTGGACGCGGCGATCCAGGCCAACCTGCGCGAGGCCACCACGCGGGTGCTGTCGTCGCTGACCCCGCGCGAGGAGCGGGTGCTGCGCATGCGCTTCGGCATCGGCATGAACACCGACCACACGCTGGAGGAAGTCGGCCAGCAGTTCAACGTGACCCGCGAGCGTATCCGCCAGATCGAGGCGAAGGCGCTGCGCAAGCTGAAGCATCCGAGCCGGAGCCGGAAGCTGCGGAGCTTTTTGGACGATTGAGGGCGGTGGGTCGCCATCGGCCTTGTTTTCGCCACGCCAATTCCTTACTCTTACATGTAAGAGTAAGGAGGCAAAATGCGCATCACAACGAAAGGCCAGGTCACGATCCCTGCCGACATCCGCGAGCAAGCCGGCCTGCTTCCGCATACCGAGGTCGAATTCCAGTTCGACGGCACCGACGTGCGGATCGTCCGGGCCGCCTCCCCCCGGCGGACCGATGGCCGGGGTGCCCGCGTGGTCGCCAACCTGAAGGCGCATCCGGGCGATGTTCCCATGAGCACCGAGGCCATCATGGCCTTGACCCGTGGCGACTGAATGACCGCCGTCCTGGTTGACAGCAATGTTCTGCTCGACGTGGTCACCAACGACACTAACTGGGCAACATGGTCGGCCAACGCCATAGAAAGCGCGGCCGACCGGTTTCGCCTTGTGATCAATGCCGTCATCTACGGCGAGGTTTCCGTTCGCTATTCGCGCATTGAAGACCTCGATACAGCCCTGCCGGACGCCATGTTCGAACGGGAGGAACTGCCATACGAGGCGGCCTTTCTGGCCGGAAAGGCATTTCTCACCTACCGGCAGCGGGGTGGTACGAAGCGTTCGCCACTCCCGGACTTCCTCATTGGTGCGCATGCCGCGGTTGCAGGATATCAGCTTCTGACCCGCGACATCGCCCGGTACCGTACCTATTACCCGCGCCTTCGCCTGATAGCGCCGGATTATTGCTGAAGCCGGTTCCAAGCCGCGCGGATCGCGTACGATAGCCGCCTGCTGCCGAAGGCCCCTGTCCATCAGGCCGCTTCGAATATCCCCCCGAAGCTCCGATACGATCAGCCTTTTTCCACTTGGCTTGAATCACCGCACGGCATAGGACGTTGACGACAATCATGGTTGTCAGGCAGCGTCTGTGCTGGCGCGGCTGCGGGGCCTCTGGCGACACCGGCAGCCGCGCGGACAGCCTGTATCCTGACCGCCATCATTCATGGGGAACCCGGGTGGCACCGACATATCGAACGAATGCGCGTCTGTCGGACAGGTTCGGCTGGCTCTCCGCCAGTCCCGCCCAGCCCCTTTTCCTTGCAATTCCATGAGGTCCTGATCGCCATGCAACTCGGCAAATACGTCAAGTTCCGGGAAGAGAAGTTCGGGGGCGTCCTGTTCGAGACCCAGTCGGAGAAGGTTTACACGCTGAACCCGACGGCGGCGGCGATCATCCGGGAACTCGGCTCCGGCTGTGACGCGACGGAACTCACCCAGCGCCTGGCAGACCGCTTCCAGGCACCGATGGACACGATCGAACGCGACGTGGCCGCGCTGATCGCCGACCTGCGGCAGAAGGGTTTGGTGGAAGACGCAAGGTCATGACCCAGATCACCGGCGTCACGCCGCTGCCCGGCAGCAGCATTCCCGTCTCCACGCCGGCGACCACCACCTCCGGCATGTTGCGCGCCCCGCTCTATGTCGCGTGGCAGGTGACGAACGAGTGCAACCTCGCCTGCATGCACTGCATTGAGGAAAGCGGCCCCGGCAAGGCGTTCAAGGACGAACTGTCGAAGGAGCAGGTGTTCGACGTGCTGCGGCAGATCGCCGAGAACGACGTGCCGTACCTGTCGTTCTCGGGCGGCGAGCCGATGCTGCACCCGTATTTCTTCGAGATGGTGGAATACGCCTGCAGCCACGGCACGCAGGTGAAGGTGGAAACCAACGCCCACTACCTCTCGCCGGAGGCCTGCGCCCGGCTGAAAGCGGCCGGAGTCAAGGCGGTGCAGGTCAGCCTGGACGGCGCCAACCCCGAAAGCTTCGGCCGCATGCGGGTGCGCGGCAATTTCCACCAGGTGATCGAGGGGCTGCACAACCTGCATGAAGCGGGGGTGCCGATCGAGATCAACCACTCGCCGACGGGATTCAATGCGCATGAGATCGCCAACATGGTGGATCTCTCGGCCGAGGTGGGTGCCGACAGCTTCTACACCGGCCGCACCATGTACACCGGCAACGCGGTGAAGACCTGGGCGAAGCTCAACGCCACCGATGAGCAGTACGAGCAGTTCTTCGCCACGTTGCGCGAGAAGACCGAGCAGTACCGCGGCCGGATGCGGATCCATTTCCACGAGATGGGCCTGCTGGAGGAGCTGCAGTACCGCCTGCACCACCCCGCGGCGCTGCTGATCGTGCTGCCGAACGGCTTGGTCAAGCTGATCAACGCCCTGCCTTTCGTCTGCGGTGACCTCCGCAGGCAGAGCCTGACCGAGATCTGGGCACACTTCCAGCAGGCCTGGCAGGACCCGCGGGTTGCGGCGTTCGTCCACGCGCTCGAGCAGGATCCCGGCAAGACAGCGATGCTGCACCAATGGATCAGCGTTTAGCCGCGCCGCACGCGCGGCCGGGTCACCGGCTGCTGCGTGTCCTCAGCCTGGTCCGCTACCGGTTCTTTCTCTATGCGGGCCTGCTGCCGTACCTGCTGGGGGCGGCCTGGGCGTGGCGCGTCACCGGCTCGGTGCCGGGCACGACGTTCTGGAGCGGCCTGGGCGGCGTGATCCTCGCGGTCATCGGCGTCGAGGCGTTCAACGAATATTTCGACGCGCGCATGGGCACCGACCGGGTGTTCAACCCGGACGACCTGCCGCCGATGTCGGATGCGGTGATGTGGCTGGGCGTTGCGGGCTTTGCCGGCGCATTGGCTGTGGGCTTCTATCTGACGCTTCTCGTGGGCTGGCCGATCCTGGCGTTCGCCGTGCTCGGGGGGCTGGCCGCGGTGTTCTATGTCGCGCCCCCCGTACGCTGGGCGTATCGCGGCCTGGGCGAGACGGTGATCGCGCTGTCCTATGGCCCGTGGATGGTGCTGGGCAGCCTGTACCTGCATGCGCACACCCTGGCATCGGGGGCGCTGTGGGCGTCGCTGGTCCCGGGGCTGCTGATCATGGCGCTGGCGGTGGTGAACGCCATCCCGGACTTCCATCAGGACCGTCTGGTCGGCAAACGCAACCTCGTGGTCCGGCTGGGCCGGCAGAAAGCCGTCGGGCTGTATCTCGGGCTGGCGACAGCGGGGCTGATGGTGGCGCCGATCGGCGTGGTCGAGCGGGTGTTTCCGCCCGAGTGCCTGGTCACGCTGCTGGCGCTGCCGCTGCTGGTTTCCAGCGCGCGCAAGGCCATCGGTACCTACAACACGCCGAGGCTGTTCGTGCCGGCGATCCGCAGCATCGTCGCCTGCTATGGCGTCGCGGTGTCGCTGTTCACCCTTACGGTGGCGTTTGACGCCTGGCTGCATATGCCGGGATGAACGGGCCGGCATGAACTGGATCGATTCGCTCGCCGCGCCGCTGTTCGTTTCCTGGCAGCTGACCCGCGCCTGCGATCTGGCCTGCCTGCACTGCTGCACCGACTCGGCCCCGAACAAGCCGCTTGCCGATGAGCTGGATGCCGACGCGGCAATGCGGCTGGCCGAGGACATCGTCCGCCACGACGTCCCGTACGTCATGCTGTGCGGCGGCGAGCCGCTGATCGTGCCCTATTTCTTCGACATCGCCGAGTACCTGGGCCGCGCCGGCGTCAAGCTGAAGATCGAGACCAACGGCCAGCGCTTCGACGCCGCCGCGGCCGAGCGTCTCAAGCGGCTGCCGATTCGCTCGATCCAGATCAGTCTCGATGGCGACACCCAGGACGTGTATGGGCGCCAGCGTCCCGGCGCTTCATTGGCGAAGACCCACGCCGCCTGCCGCGCGGTGCGCGACGCCGGGCTGCCGCTGGAGGTGACGTTCGCCCCGACCCGGATGAACATCCATCAGGCCGAGGCGGTGATCGCTCGCGCGCGGGACCTCGGCGCCTTCCGTTTCAACACCGGCGCGCTGATGCGAATCGGCCGGGCGGCGCGGCTGTGGCCGCGGATCGCGCCGTCGGAGGCGGACTACGCGCGCTTCCGCGAAACGCTGCACCGGCAGCAGCATATCATTGACGATACAATGCAGTTTTGCCATGATCCGTTTGCAATCGAAGCAGGGTTGCAGCAGAGCCTGGGCTCCCCGCCGGCGACTTTGATGGTGCTGCCGAACGGATGGGTCAAGGTCGTTGCGGCGATCGGTTATGTCTGTGGTGACCTTCGCCGTATGACGCTGACGGAGGTATGGGACAGTTATCGCGCCGCCTGGCGCAACGAAACGGTCCTGGACGCGATACGCCGCGCCATTGCGGCGGAAGCGGGTCACGCGGACGCAAACACCTGGCAGTCCATTCCGGACGAAGGAGCAGTGACATGAATGACATGGTAGTCGAAACGACCAAGGCTGCCGAAACTGTGCAGGCCAAGAAGCAGAAGAGCGACCTGCCCTTCTGGGAGACTCCGAAGCTTGAGGACGTCTCCGAGCAGGTGATGGCGCAGCCCTACATCCGCTTCACCTGAGCCGATCGGCTGTGACAATGAGCGGGCGATCGCTTGACGAGTTTGGGTCCCCGCTCTTCCTCGCCTGGCAGTTGACCAACCGCTGTGAGGCGAACTGCCTCGCATGCTGTGAGGAATCAGGGCCGGACAAGGGCTGGAAAGACGAACTCAACCGGGACGAAGCCTTGCATGTCGCCGAACAGGCGATCGGCATGGGCATCCCGTACGTGGCTTTTGGCGGCGGTGAGCCGCTGAGCGTCCCGTTCTGCTGGGACATCTTTGAAAAGCTGGCCGCGGCTGGCATCACCCTCAAGCTGGAAACCAACGGGCGCCACATCGACGACGCCGCGGCCGATCGGCTGCAGGCGATGCAGGTGCAGTGCGTCCAGATCTCGGTGGATGGTTCGACGGCCGAGGTGCACGAACGGGTCCGCCCCGGCTCCAGCTTTGATGCCGCCCTCGCCGCAATCGATCGGCTGGTGTCGCGTGGCCTGGCGCCACAGGTGGTGTTCTCGCCGACGCGGCTGAATGTCGACGACATGGCGGCCACCTATGAGCTGGCGAAGCAGCACGGGTGCAGCGCGTTCGTCACCGGGCCGCTGATGCAACTGGGTCGGGCGGCGTGGGCGTGGGATACGCTGGCCTGCGACGAGGAAACCTGGCGGGACGCGGCGATGACGCTGCGGGCGCGGGCGATCGCGCTCGGCGGCGGGCTGATGCTGTCGATCTATCCGTGGGGCATCCTGACGGAGCTGGACAAGCGGATCGAAAGCCCGCAGGCGATGATGCTGGTGGTGCCGAACGGCCGGGTCAAGCTGCTGAACGCTCTGCCCTTCGCGCCGGGCGACCTGCGGCGGATGACGCTGGCCGAAGCCTGGGATGCCTATCGGCAGGCCTGGAAGACCGATGAGGTGCGGGATTTCATCGCACGCTGTCAGGCCGACCCGAATCTGCTGCGGCATGCTAACGAAACGTGGTACTTGCGGGAAACGGTCTGATAGCGGTCGCGGTAGAGCCTGATCGTCGGGGACGGAGCTGCCGGCGCGCTGGCAAGCGGCGTCTTGATTGCGCTGTTGAGCCGGCCTCCAGAGGCCGGAGTGCCGCCATATTCGCCGGTCGCTGCCGTGTCAGAGCCTACGCCGCCAAGTCCAACGATTGCCCCGGCCTGACGAAGCCTGTGGGACAGCGGTTGCTCCCAGGCGACCGCAGGTCGCAACAAGTTCTTCTCCGCGGACTCTGCGCCCCGCTCTGCGGACGCTGCGTTGAAAAATGCGGTGCCGCAACAAAGATCGGTGTTGCCGGTGGGTTGCCCAGCCCGAAACGCCGGTGGCGCCCCGGCCACCGCGATTCAACGCAGAGCGGGGCGCAGGCTCCGCAGAGCAGGGATTCAGATGGCCTGTGGTCGCATTGCGCTTGCATCCGCTACCGTTCCCTAACGTAACCGGGAGTTCCCCCGGCTCTGCCGGGGAGGCAGCAGCAGTTTGACATTTGCGGGGGTAGGCCCCGGTTCGCCCATCAATGAAACTCTGGAGCGTGAGCCGCCAAAGCACACGCTGATGGAGTTCCATCAATGGACGAATTCGAGAGCCTAAATCACACCAAATGGGA
>NZ_NHRY01000225.1 GCF_002937115.1 Rhodopila globiformis
CGTGTGCCGCGACAGGTGGCCCGGACAAGCCGGGCCATGACGATGGGGGAACGCTCTTGGCGCCCAGGCAAGCACTTGATTTTACGGTCATTTCCGACTCGTTTCCAGGATGTGTGCATTGCGTAGGGACACGCCCGGCCATGACGGTGAGGCAACGGACTTGGCGCCGTCAGCGCGTCTTCGGGATCTCGAAGCCGGCGCCGCGTTCGATGTACTTGACGATTGCCGTCAGGTCCTCCTGCGCGGCGCCCTGGTGCATCGCGTGCTTGAAGACCAGCCGCGCCGCCTGGCAGACCCACATCGGCACGCCCAGATCCTCGCCCTGCGCGATCGCCAGGTCGATGTCCTTCATCAGGATATGCATCTCGGCGCCGTAGTCGAAGCTGCGGGTCAGCACCGACAGCGGGAACTTCGACTCCGTCGCGCTGTTCCGCCCGCTGCCGGCGTTGATCGCGGCCAGCATCACCTCGGGGTCCAGGCCGCCCTTGGCGCCCATCACGAACGCCTCGGCGGTGGCCGCCAGCGCCACGGCGGAGAGGATGTTGTTGGTCAGCTTCAGAACCTGCGCCGCGCCTGGCTTGTCGCCGGCGATGGTGACGGTGCGGCCCCACAGGTCGATCATCGGCCGCAGCCGCGCCACCGCCTCAGGATCGCCCGAGACCATCACCGACAGCGTGCCGGCACGCGCGCCGGGCGGCCCGCCGGAGATCGGGCAATCGACGACGGCGATGCCCTGCGCCGCCATCGCCTGGGCGATCTCGGTGAGGAACGGCACGCCGACGGTGCAGGTGTTGACCAGCAGCCGGATCGCCTTGCCGGCCGCCAGCCCATCGGGCCCGGACACCACCGAGCGGAACGCCGCCAGGGTGGGCAGCGAGACGAAGACGATCTCGCACTGGTCCGCGAGGTCGCGCGGCGAGAAGGCGCGGCGGGCCTGCCGCTCCAGCAGCGGCTGCATCGCCGCCTCGCGGATGTCGTACACCGTCAGCCGGTGGCCGCCGTCCAGCAACCGGGTCGCCATCGGCAGGCCCATGTTGCCGGTGCCGAGGAATCCCGCCTCCATCAGGGTGCCGTCAGCCGGTACACCCGGGCGGCGGTGCCGCTGTACAGCGCGGTCTTCTCGGCCGCCGAGGCGTTGGCGGTGATGCGCTTGAAGGCGTTCCACAGCTCGGTGTAGCCGCAGGACTGCTTGTCGGGCGGGAAATTGCTTTCGAACATGCAGCGGTTGACGCCGAACGCCTCGATGCAGGTCTCGATGTACGGGCGCCACGCCGCAGCCAGCTCCTCGGACGACGGCGGAACGTCGCGTTCATGGAAGTCGAAGCCGAACGACGTCATGCCGAGGCCGCCGAGCTTGACGGCGACGTTCGGGCATTCCGCCATGGCGCGGATGTCCTTCGCCCAGCTTTGCAAAATCTCCTGCCGCCGGCCGGCATACGGGCCGACGCCGAGCACGCCGCCGACATGATCGAGGATGATGGTGGTGTCGGGGAACGCCCGGGTGAGGTCGACGGCATCGGATAGTTGCGGATGATACTGCCAGGACTCGAAGCTCAGCCCCAGTTTGGCAAGCTGCGCGAAGCCCTCGCGGAAGGTTTTGTCACGCACGAGGTGCAGCGGCACCTTGCGGGAGGCGTGGCGGCTGATCGAGTCATGCTCGTCCCAGGCGACCCCCTGGCGGATGCCGCGGAAGCGTCCGCCGGCGACGGCGATCTCGGCCTCCAGGACATCCCGCACCCGGGCGCCGATGCGCAGATCGGCATACCCGACGATGCCCTCGGCGACGCGGCACGGGCCGTAGTTGCCCGAGGCGCTCATGGCGGCGATGCCGTTGACGAATTCCACCTCGCCCACCGGCGCCATCTCGGCGGGGCCGTGCTTGCGGTACATCGCCTGGCATTCCAGGAAGACGGTCGAGACGATGTTATGGCCGCCGCCGATGTCGGCGAGCAGTTCCGGCAGGAAGTAGTGGCCGCGCTGCGGCGTGTCCCAGAAATGATGGTGCGGATCGATGATGGGCAGGTCCGGCTCCAGCGCCGCTTCGCGCGGGCGCTTTTCCAGCCATGCTTTCAGGGCTGCGTCCTTGCGGTCGATCAGGCCTGGGTATTCGCGCTTGGCGTCGCCGACTGCCGGCATGTCCGGTCCTCCCGCTGCTGCCTTGTTGGTGGCAGCATGCGGGCGGCCGGGCGGAATCGTCAACGTGGCGGCGCCCGCTGGCGCTGTGGCGGGGGCTCAGTCGCGGCGGACGGTGCCGACCAGCGCGGCGGGAATATCGCAGCGGCTGAGGCCGATGTCGCCGAGCAGGCGATCGCTGAAGCCTTCCAGGGTCCGGCGGTCCTGCACCAGCCTGCGGCGCCGGCTCCAGGCGGCGGCGACGCGGGCGAAGCCGGCGGGCAGCGGGATGTGCCGCGCCGCTTTTGTCGGGTGCGGGCCGCGGCCGGGCAGGCGGATGGTGTGGGTCAGGTTCATTGTCACGCTCCTTCGGTTGTGCCGGCGTGGGCCGGCGGTCGGACGAAGGACGTTCCTCTCATTGTGCAGTGCAGCATAAGGTGGCGGGCGTAGATGGTGTCAAGCGAAACAGATTTTCAAACGGCTGTGACTTGTGGTTTGGCAACGGGGCGTAGCGCGGCGGGGACAACGAGGGGGAGAGGCACGGGCGCGGGGCAGCAACGGGACGGGGCGGTGGATCGGCATGTGACGCGGCGCGTCGGGGCAGCGTTATCCCGAATTTCAAGGCCTGATGCGGCAAGGCGGGGGCGGACCGGCGCCGCTGTGCGAGGTGCCGGGCTGAGACTCGTTGGCATTGAAATGAGGCTGTCTGTTGCCACCGCGTCATGGCCCGGTCCGTCCGCGCCACCTGCCGCGGTACACGTGCTTGAACTGATGGCGGACAAGCCGGGCCATGACGCGGTGGCAACCATCGTGCCGCCGGCCTGCTATTTTACGCCCATGGGGCGGAGACCACCGTCATGACAGTCACCGGCAAGAGCAGAGCGTTGCATCTGCCCGGCCGGGTTAAGGCAGCCAAATGGCGCCCCTCGCCCGGTGGCGGGGGGGGGGCGGCGCCGGATATGCGCGGCCATTATTACAGCGTTCCAGCCGGACGGCGGACGCCGCCGCGCTACCCCTGGAACTTCACCAGCCGACCGATTGGCTCGCCCAGCACTTCGTCCTCGCGCATGACGACGTTGCCGCGGATGATCGTCGCCACCGGCCAGCCGGTGACCGGCATGCCGGCGAACGGCGACCAGCCGCAGGGCGAGACGATCCACGATTCTTCGATCCGCCGCTGCCGCTTCATGTCGACCAGGGTGAAGTCGGCGTCGTAGCCGGCGGCCAGTCGCCCTTTGCCGACGATGCCATAGACCCGCGCCGGCCCGGCGCTCATCAGGTCCGCCATCCGCATCAGCGACAGCCGCCCGGCGTTCACGTGGTCCAGCATGATCGGTACCAGGGTCTGGATGCCGGTCAGCCCGGCGGGACACTCCGGCCAGGGCAGCAGCTTCTTGTCCCGTGGATGCGGCGCGTGGTCGGAGCCGACGGTGTCCACGGTGCCGTCGTTGATCGCCTTCCAGGCCGCTTCACGATGTTCTTCGCCGCGGATCGGCGGGTTCATCACGCCGAAGCCCTCCAGGCGGTCGTAGCAGTCGGGGGCGACCTGGGTCAGGTGGTTCAGCAGCACCTCGCACGTGGCGACGTCGCGGAAGTCCTTCAGGTAGTCCAGCTCCTGCCAGGTGGAGACGTGCAGGATATGCGCCGGCCGCCCGGTCTTCCGCGCCAGCGCCATCAGCCGGCGGGTGCCCAGGAAGGCGCATTCCTCGTCGCGCCAGACCATGTGGTTGGAATACGGATCGCCCGACCTGAACATCGGCTTGCGGTCCTGCAGGCGGTATTCGTCCTCGCTGTGGAAGGCGATGCGGCGGCGGCCGGCGCGCATGACCATTTCGATGTGCTCGTCATCCTCCACCATCAGGTCGCCGGTGGAGCTGCCGGCGAAGATCTTGATGGCGCAGACGCCGCGGCCGAGTTCCAGGTCGGCCAGGGCGTTGATGTTGGTCTTGGTGCCGCCGATGTACAGGCCCATGTCGCACCAGGCGACGTCCTCGGCATAGCCCTGCTTCCAGGCCAGCCGCTCGGCATCGGTGATCGAGGGGTTGGTGTTCGGCATGTCGAACACCGCGGTCAGGCCGCCCAGCACGGCGGCTTTCGTGCCGGTGGGGATGCTCTCGACCGCCTTGTTGCCGGGGTCGCGCAGGTGGACGTGCGGATCGATCAGCCCGGGCAGCACGTGCAGGCCGGTGGCGTCCAGGGTCTTCTCGGCGGTGGCGTCCGGGCCGACACCCAGGGCGACGATGCGGCCGTCACGCACGCCGATGTCGGTCGCCTCCAGGCCCCAGGGCAACACGCAGGTGCCGTTGCGGATCAGCAGGTCGTAATGGGCGGGCATGAGCGGTCCTTTGTGTCGGTTGGCCGCTTCTTACCATCGTCCGGGCGGCGGGGTCACGGTTCATCACGGATGCGGGGGCGCGGGGGGGCGGCGCCGTGTGGCGTTCCGCCCCATCCGGTTCGGCGCGTCCCACGGTTGCGTTGGGCATCCCGGCGCCGATGCGGGAACCATGCCGGGTCGTGAGCGTCACCGGGATCGCAGGCCCGTTTCCCGGGCGATGGCGGCCAGCTTGTTACCGGGTCGGGGCGACCCAGCCGGCGGACGAGGGGGGCACTCCCTTGGCGGTGCCCGCAGGCCCATCCATGGGCGCGCCCCAGTTAGCCGCCGCCCGCGCCGAGGTCGCGGGTCCCGCGCTGCCCGGCGTCGCCTGCAGCGCAGCCAGCAACCGCTGTGACGCGACGCCGTCCACCGGCAGGCCACTGGCCGACTCATAGGCCGAAATGGCGCCGCGGGTCTTCGGTCCGCTGTAGCCGTCGGCCGCGCCGCGCAGGTAGCCGAGGCGGATCAGCTCGGCCTGCGTCGCGCGCACCGTCGGGTCCGGCGGCGCTGCCGCCACCGGTGCCGGCATGGCAACGGCCAGCGGCGCGAAGCCGGGCACCTGGTTGCCCTTGGCGTACATGCACTGCGAGAAGGCGGCGTCGTACTGCCCCTGGATGCCCATCTGGCCGTTCTGGCTGGTGTTCGCGCCGATGGCCGCGCCCGCCACGCTGCCGACGCCCGCGCCCAACCCCGCGCCGAGGCCTGCATTGCCCCCCAGGGCGCCGCCGGCGGCGCCCACGCCCGCGCCCAGCGCGGTGGTCAGCAACGCGGCGCCGACCGCGCGCTGGTTGGCGGCGTCAGCCTGGCCCCGGACCTGATCGGCCGCGAAGGCCTTGCACATGGCGTTGTCGGCCTGGAACTGATCGAAGCTCTTGCCCGGCCCGGGCATCACTTGGACGGTCGGGCCCATCGGCGTCATGGCGCAGCCCGCCAGTGCCGCGGAGGCCGATATGGCGAGAACGAGGCGTTCGATTGCAGGACGGTGCGTGGGCATGCGACGGATCTTTCCCGGAATATGTCCTAATAAGGAACATTATATGCGGTTTGGATGCGCGGCAAGCGTATATTGACACATAAAGTTACAATCCAAGATTGTCCTATGAGGGTCCGTTTGACGGCGTGGCCAGGCACCCGGTCGATGGACCCGCCATGCCGGTTGAACCCGCGCCGCGCGTTTCCTATCATTGCCGGGCAGTCACGGAGCACCCGATGGCCGACGCCGCCCCCAACCCGGGGCCTGACCGCCCCATGTCACGCGCTGACTACCGAAGCTGGGCCGAGGCGCAGCCGCGCGGCCGGTATGAGCGGGTTGACGGCATGGTCGTGGCCATGGCGCCGGAGCGGAAAAGGTGTTCTCGGAACAGGTTTCCTCCGTTGCCAAGCGTGACGTGCTGGCAACCTATCTTGCCTTCCTTCGCGAAGGCGACGTGTTGATCGTCTGCAAACCCAATCGTTTGGCCCGTAGCACGGCTGAATTGCTGACCATTCATGCGGACTGTTGGAAAAGCGCGGGATTGGCTTGATCGTCCTGAGCATGGGCGGGGAACGCCCGGATACCCGCAACCCCACATCGAAGCTGATGCTGACCATCCTTGCTGGCGTGGCGACGTGGGAACGCGAGATCTAGGGCGTGTCGTCAATTAAGCCAAACGACGGCGGCGGCGAGGTGGACCGCGGCGAGGAAGTTGCGGGCAGTCTTGTCATAGCGGGTTGCGATGGCACGGAACTGCTTGAGCCTGGCGAAGAAATTTTCGATCAGATGGCGCGCCTTGTAGAGGTCGCGGTCGTAGGTCCGCGGCGAGCGGCGATTGG
>NZ_NHRY01000226.1 GCF_002937115.1 Rhodopila globiformis
GTTGTTCGCAGCGGTCACGCCAACGGACCCCGGACGGCCCGGCAAATGGTCCTTGATCCGCTCCCACTGGTCGTCGCGCAAGGCATGTCGATGCATCGGTCAGCCTCTCCAAAGCTGACTGCCTATGCATCGAAGAACCGGGGCTGCTGGAATCGGGAAGCCGCTTGTTGATCAACGATTCCGCCGCACTGTTGCAGCCCAGACTCACTCGGCTGGCTCCAATTGACGACACGCCCTAATAACCGGGATCGTTGGAGACGATTCGACAGTCCAGGCTACCGGTGAGTATCCTCGGGCGGCAAAACCGTGCGAGAGGAAACCACCCAATGAGCGTCAGCTGGACCGAGACGGTCAAACAAATCGCCGGCATCAACCTGCACCTGATCCGCGGCGGCGACGGCCCCACCGTGCTGGTGCTGCATCACGATATCGGCACCGTCGATCGCCTGCCGTTCTACGAGGCGCTGGCGGCGCGGTTCAACGTCCTGATCCCGCATCATCCCGGCTGGGGCAAGTCGGAGCGGCCGCAATGGCTGCGGCACCCGCGCGACATCGCGGCGATGTATGCCTGGCTGCTGTCGGACCTCAACGAACCGGGCGCCTCGCTGGTGGGGCTGGGCTTCGGCGGATGGATCGCGGCCGAAATGGCCAGCCTGGCGCCGGCAAGCTACCACCGGCTGGTGCTCATCGGCGCGATGGGGATCAAGCCGCCCGAGGGCGACATCGCGGACCAGGCGATCGTTTCGTATATCGATTACCCGAAGGCCGGCTTCCATGACGAGGCGGCGTTCAAGCGGGTGTATGGCGACGTCAGCACCGACCAGCTGGAGGCCTGGGACATCGCGCGCGAAATGAGTTTCCGCACCGCCTGGAAGCCGTACATGTACAGCCAGACCCTGCCCCATCTGCTGGGCGGCGTGCGTGCCCCCGCGCTGGTGGTGTGGGGCGACGACGACCGGATCGTGCCAACCAGCGCTGGCCAGGCGTATGCCAAGGCGCTGCGCGAGGCGACGTTCACCACCATTCCGGCCTGCGGCCATTTCGCCGAGATGGAGAAACCCGATGCGGTGGCGAAACTGGCGATCGATTTCATGACCCGGACCTGAGGGAGGCCATTTCCATGCATATGATGTATTTCACCGAGCAGCCGATGGCGGCCTATGACGCCAAGGCCGGCCTGGATTACGGCGCCACCGCACTGAATTTCTCCAACAGCTACTACAATCCGGTCGAGGGCAGCCGGCTGTACAACGAATACCTGGAAGAATACGCCCTGGTCGAGGAATGCGGCGCCGACGGAATCATGCTGAACGAGCATCACAACGCGCCGTTCTGCATGCAGGCCCGCACCAACATGTTCGCCTCGATTCTGGCGGCGGTGACCCATCGCGTGAAGATCGTCATCCTGGGCAATCCGCTGCCGCTGTCGGAGAATCCGGTGCAGCTGTCGGAAGAGCTGTCGATGATCGACATGATCTCGAAAGGACGGCTGGTGTCCGGCTTCGTGCGCGGCGGCGGGCAGGAGCAACTGGCGAACGGGGTGAACCCGGCGTTCAACCGCGAGCGCTTCGTCGAAGCGCACGACCTGGTGGTGAAGACCTGGACTACGCCCGGGCCGTTCCGCTGGGAAGGCACGCACTACCAGCAGCGGGTGGTGAACCCGTGGGCGCTGCCGTTGCAGAAGCCGTATCCGCGGGTGTGGATACCGGGGGTGCTTTCAAAGGAAACGGTGATCTGGACGGCGCAGCAGCGCTATCCGTACATCGCGCTGAACACCTCGATCGAGGCGACGAAGAAGATCCACGAGACTTACGACGAGGCCGCGCGGGAAGCCGGCTACACCCCCGGGCCGGAGAATTTCGGCTACCTGATCCGCGTGCACGTGCAGGATACCGAGGAAAAGGCGCTGCAGAACGCCCGGCAGTTCATGTGGATGCAGGGCGAGTTCACCGGGCTGGCGCACCCGGTCTGGGCCAATCCGGCGGGGTATTTCTCGCCGTCCGGCCGCCGCGGCTTCGTCGAGTTCGCTGTGGGGCGGGCGATCAATCCGCGCGGCAACCCGACCTTCGAGCAGCAGGTCGCCGACACGATGATCATCGCCGGCACGCCGGACCAAGTGATCGAGCGGCTGAAATACGTCGTCGAGAACACCCGCCCGGGCATCATGGCGCTGTGGGGCAACGACGGCACTGTCAGCAAGGAGGACCGCCGGCGCTGCATCCAGCTGATGTGCAGGGAGGTGATGCCGGCGATCAAGGAATTCGGCGCCGGCCTGGGGCTGAAGGACCCGTGGGAGGCGAACGCGCCGGTGCACCTGCGGTATTCGACCGACATCCCGACGCAGAAGCAGGCGGCGGAGTGACGCTGCGGTCGCCGGATCCGTTGCGGGGTCCGACGGCCGTTGTCTGCGGTGGGGGCGAAACAACGTCATCTCTTTGTCGTCATGGCCGGGCTTGTCCCTGGCTATCAGGACAGAGCGGCGATTGGAGAAGGACTTGGCGCCCGGTCCGTTGCTTCACCGTCATGGCCGGGCGTGTCCCGGCCATCTGCGCTCCGACGGTGGAGGGCGGATGGCCGGTACACGCCCGGCCATGACGATGGAGAGACGACTGGTTCCCGCACCCCCCCTTCTCCACCCCCGCCCATCCTGATACGCCCGCAAGCCCCTATGGCGTCCACCCTTGTAGCCACCCGGCAATTGCGGCAGGCTGCGGAAAAATCCATGGGAGGATACCGATGGCCAGCCTGTTGTCCCGCCCGCCGCAGCGCCTGCATCACCACGCCTATGTGGTGAAAGACCAGGAAGCGAACCGCCACTTCTTCGAGGACATCCTGGGCATCCCGCTCGCCGCGACCTGGTGCGAGCAGCATTTCAACACCTGGGTCAACCGGGACGTGGCGTTCTGCCACACCTTCTACAGCCTGGGCGACGGCGGCGCGCTGGCGTTCTTCTCGTTCGCGGACGACGAGGTCTATCGCAAGACCCAGGCGGAGAAGCCGGCGGAAATCGGCGCCTTCGACCATGTCGCCTTCAAGGTGGACGACGCGACCTATGACGAACTGGTGGCGCGGCTGAAGCAGGCCGGCGAGCCCGTGCGGGAAACCGACCACGGCTACTGCCGGTCGATGTACTGCACCTCGCCTGACGGGCTGGTCGTGGAATTCACCGTGGATCCGCCGGACGCCGCCAGGATCGAGGCGATCCGCCGTGCCGATGCGCACGCGGAACTGGCCCGCTGGATGGCGGGGGATCACCGGACCAACAACGATCTGCGGGCGCACACCGCGTAAGGCAGGACAGCCGGTTCCGGCCTGCCGGGTCACGCAGCGCTTCGGTCACACGCACATTGCCGCCGCGGGACGCACGCCGCCTGGCGGCGATTGCCTGCGCCTCGCATGCGGGCACAGTCCGGCCGGGCCGCCGGTTCCCATGCCGCGGCCGCTCGGCTCGCACCCTGCCCGGCTGGGCACCCGGCGGCAGGGAAGCGGCATGGGATGACGGCGCCCCTGGTCCGGTTCGCACGCCGCCGTCGCATCCGGGCCGCGACACGCCGTTGCCGCGTGCCTTTTCGTGCCGGACGGAGCCGCGCGCGAACACCGGCAGGAGCCACCCATCCGGCACCATCGTCGCCGCGTCATCACTTGATTGCTCCAAAGTCAAACGCCGCCGAAATTCATTCTTATATCGCACTGGACCCTCGCTTGTTTGGGAAATCCGTCCTGTAAAGCATGGTCGTCTACAACGCGCTTTTGCAAAAAGCCCACCTGATGACCGCCGGATTGTTCAAAGACGTTGCCATCTGCACGACCGCATATATGGTCCGGCCGCCTTGAACTGGAGACAGCCGGATTTCGTTTGCAACTTAACTCGTCACCCCAATCAGCAATCTAGGGTTCATTTAGACATCATAATGATGGCAATGGTATAGGCTCGCCCAGGGCCGATACTACGCCTTCTCTGCTGTACAAGGGATAATACATGAGCGGTACAACATCCTCCGGCGCGAGCAGCGCCGCCGCGGGCACCTCGACTCTGTCCGGCCTCCTGAGCGGGTATGCCGCCCGGCCGTCCTGGCAGGTCGCCGGCGTCGATTACGCCGTGGGCGACCCGTCCGGCCTGGCGGACCCGTCCTCCATCAACATGGCCGGCGTGTCGGTCGATGCCGCAAGCCACACCATCACCATCAGCGGCAGCAACGTCACGCTGAACGGTTACGACTTCAGCGGCGGCGGCGGATGGGGCGTCGACATCGCGTCCGGCGCCAGCAACGTCACCATCGAGAACAGCCATTTCCTCGTCGGCGGCAACAACAACGTGCCGATCAACGCGGCGGCGGGCAGTGGCGATGTCAGCGTGCTGGGCAACACGATCGACGGCAGCGGCGGCGGCAGCGCGGTCTGGGGCCTGGTCAGCTACGACGGATCGGGCACCTTCACGGCGAAGAACAACGCCTTCCTCAACGCGCCGGAGGACGGGATCGACTTCAATTCGGGCACGATGACGACGGATGTCGAGAACAACCTGTTCGAGAACATCGGCACCAGCCCCGGCTCGCATCCCGACCCCGTGCAGTATGTCGGAGTCACCTCCAACAACTCGGTCGAGGCCTACAACACCATCTACCAGCCCAATGCCAGCGGCGAGCAGGGCGTTCAGTTGCAGGCGCAGAACGGATCGACGCTGAACAACACGACGATCGACAACAACACGATCATCGCCAAGGGCGGTTCCTCGCTGGAAATGTCCTACTCGGTCGCGGTGATCCAGAACCCGGGCAACACCATCAACGGCGCAACGGTCGACAACAACTATATCGACTACAGCGGCGCCTATGGCCCATTCTACCCGCCCAGCGGCAGCAACCTGACGTTTGCCGGCAACGTCGATATGTCAACAGGCGCAACGATCCCCAACCCCAGTGGCACGTCGTCCTCCGGCACTTCCAGCGCCACGACCTCGCAGTCCAGCGACACGCAGAGCAGCACGCCATCCAGCGGCACGCAGACCACGGGCTCCGGCGGCAGTGCGAACAACAGCGGCGGCACGCAGGCCACGGGCTCCGGCGGCAGCGCGAACAACAGCGGCGATACGCAGAACCAGGGGAACACCGTCTCGGTGGACCAGAGCAACACCTGGGTGTCCGGACCGGCCGGCGGCATGCTGTTCATCAGTGGCTCGCAGGACACCGTGGACCTGACCGGCGGCGGCAGCACGGTGACCGACACGGGCGGCGGAAACACGTTCGTTCTGCCATCCTCCGGCACGCAGGGCGCCACGTTCACCAGCGACATCCTCAACCTGG
Source organism: Rhodopila globiformis (assembly GCF_002937115.1). Classification (GTDB taxonomy): domain Bacteria; phylum Pseudomonadota; class Alphaproteobacteria; order Acetobacterales; family Acetobacteraceae; genus Rhodopila; species Rhodopila globiformis. The sequence goes on from NZ_NHRY01000226.1 coordinate 5,304, forward strand.
GCGACAAGCTTGATCTGCGATCGGCACTTGCCGCCACGGACTGGAACGGCTCGGCTGATACGTTATCGCACTATATGTCGGTCACGACGTCGTCCAATGACGCATCCATCAATCTTGCATCGACCTCGGGCGGACCTGGAACGACGATTGCAACCATCTCCGGCGCGGCGAGCCTGGACCTCAACACGATGCTTGCACACGCAATTACCTGACACATCCGTCCACCGCCCGCGGTGGACGGATTCAACCCCGCTACCGGTGGTCATGCCACATGGGCAGGCAGCGGCCTGGGTCACGGCGCCCGAAAAGGCAACCCTGGCGCGAGCCGCCGCCGATGGGCGTGCGGCGCAGGGTCGCCTCCCCCCGTCGTGACCGGGACACGCCCCATGCGTATCAGGATATGGCGTCCGGCGGAGCAAGGGCTTCTCCCTATCGTCATGGCCGGGCGTGTCCCCACCAAATTCACACATCGTGCGAACGATCGTCCGATGGTCTTCAAAGTCGGGTTTTTGCGGCTCATTACGATACAATCGGAGCACCAGATCGGGCGACAGCGCGTCCAACCGTCCTCTATCGACGCTGCTACGGAATTGTTTCCACGATCTGTGAACCTGATAGGGCGTGTCCCGGCCATCTGCGCTGCGACGGTGGGGGGTGGATGGCCGGACACGCCCGGCCATGACGGTGAGAGAACGGCCGCGGCCCCAAATCCTTCTCTGGCCGTTGTCCTATCCTGATACCTGTGGGGCACGCTCGGCCATGACGACGTCGCAACGGTCTGCGCCCGGCTGGTTCGCCTCGGCATTATGGTACCCCCCGGGCCGGATCTCGCGGCGGCTTCGGCCGTCATCCCATCCTCCGCCCCTCGGTTGACACGCATCCCGCCGCCCGGCTTGCTCCCGGCAACGAACGGACGCGGAGGAACCATGCACATCGGCTTCAACCTGCCGATCAGCGGCCCGATGGCCACGCCCGGGACCATCGCCGCCATCGCGCAACTCGGCGAGGCCCTGTGCTTCGACTACCTGACGCTGACCGACCACATCGTCCTGCCCGACACCAGCACGCCGGGCTACCCGTATTCCCCCACCGGCGCATTCTACACCCCCGACCCGGGGCACCGGATGGAGCAACTCGCCACCGCCGCCTGGGTGGCGGCGAAGACCAGCCGGATCCGCATCGTGCTGGCGGTGATGGTCGTGCCGCACCGCCCCGCCGTGCTGGCCGCCAAGACCCTCGCCACCATCGACGTGCTGTCCGGCGGCCGCCTGACCGTCGGCGTCGGCGCCGGCTGGCTGAAGGCGGAACTCGACGCCGTCGCCACTACGCCGTTCGCCGAGCGCGGCGCGGTCACCGACGACACCATCGACGCGATGCGCGCCATCTGGACGCAGGACCGCCCCGTCTTCCACGGCCGCTACACCCACATCGACGGCCTGCTGGCCGATCCGAAGCCGGTCCAGAAGCCGCATCCGCCCATCTGGGTCGGCGGCGAGAGCGGCCCCTCGATGCGCCGCGCCGCCCGCATCGGCGACGCCTGGTATCCCATCGGCAGCAACAACGCCCACCTGCTCGACACCCTGCCGCGCCTGACCGCCGGCATCGCCCGGATGCGTGACCTGACCCGCGCCGCCGGCCGCGATCCCGCCGCCATGGGCGTCGCCTACCGCGTCAAGCGCCACGGCCAGCCTGCCCCGCCCGCCACCGATGGCAACCGAAAGTTGTTCACCGGCACCGTCGCTGACACGATCGAGGACATCGCCGCGCTGCGCGCCATCGGCGTCACCGCGCTCGATTTCGACTTCGAGGGCCGCGACGCGGCGCAGTCCGCTGCGGATATGAAAAAATTCCGCGAAGAGGTCTTGTCGCGCCTGCCGGATGCCACAACCTGAGGTCGCATGACCCTCGCCCAATCCCACATCGAACACGAACGCGGCTTCGCCCTCCACCGCCAAGGACTGGTCAAGGAGGCCGAGCCGTTCTACCGCGCCGCCCTGTCGCTCGATCCGGACTGCAAGGAAGCCTGGATGAACCTCGGCCTGACGGCCTTCACCCTCGGCCGCCGCGACGAAGCCCAGGCCTGTCAGCGCGAGGCGCTGCGCCTCGACCCCGATACGCCGGACGCGCACAACAACCTGGGCATGATCCACTACAGCCAGGGCCGCCTCGCCGAGGCCGAGAACTGCTTCCGCGCCGCCCTGCGCCTGGCCCCCGGCCACGCCAACGCGACGCTGAACCTGGGCTCGGTGCGGCAGCTTGGCGGCCATGTCGAGGAGGCCGAGGCCCTGTTCCGCCACGCCCTGGCGCTGGGCGTCGATCCCGTCCACGCCAACAGCAACCTCGCCCTGGCGCTGATGGAGCAGGTGCGGCCGGCGGAGGCCGAGCTGTGCTGCCGCGAGGCGCTGGCGATCAATCCCCGTTCCGCCGAGGCGCGCGCCAACCTGGCGCTGGCGCTGCTGACCCAGGGGCGGCTGGAGGAAGGTTGGCAGGCCTACGAATCCCGCTGGGAGGTCGAGGCAATGTCGGACCCCGCCCCGGCGCTGCCGCAGCCGCGCTGGACCGGCCAGGCGCTGCACGGCGAGACGGTGCTGCTGTACGCCGAACAGGGCTTCGGCGACACGCTGCAGTTCTGCCGTTACGCTCCGATGGTCGCTGCCGCCGGCGGCCGCGTCGTGCTGGTGGTGCCGAAGCTGCTGCGCCGGCTGATGACGACCCTGGACGGCGTCGCGGACCTGCTGACCGAGGAAGACGGTCCCCTGCCCCCGTTCGACTACCATTGCCCGCTGCTCAGCCTGCCGTTCGCCTTCGACACCAAGATGGCGACGATCCCCGCTCCCGCCACCTATCTGCGCGCCGACGCCGACGCCTGGGCGGACGTCCTGGATCCCCTGCCCGGCCTGCGGATCGGCCTGGTCTGGGCCGGCAAGTCGCGGACCGCGCAGCCGCATGCGGCGGCGATCGACAAGCGGCGCTCGATGCGGCTGGCCGACATGGCGCCGCTGTTCTCGGTGCCCGGGTGCAGCTTCGTCTCGTTGCAGCTTGGCCCGCCGGCCCGGCAGATGCAGGCGCCACCGCCGGGCGCGGTATTGCACGATGTCGCCCACCGGCTGGATGACTGGGCGGATACCGCGGACCTGATCATGGGGCTGGACCTGGTGATCGCCGTGGACACCGCGGTGGCGCACCTGGCCGGCGCGCTGGGCAAGCCGGTCTGGATGCTCAGCCGGTTCGACGCCTGCTGGCGGTGGTTTCTCGATCGCGACGACACGCCTTGGTACCCGAGTATGCGGATTTTCCGCCAGACCAGCCGCGGCGACTGGGCCGGGGTGATCGAACAGGTCAGGCAGGCGTTGGAGCGGGAGGCCGTCGCTGCCACCTCGTCATGCCCGGCGTAGGCCGTTGGGTATGCGGCACAGGCGCTGACGTAAAGGGGACCAGGGCGTGATCGTCGCCCTATCGTCATGGCCGGGACACGCCCGGCCATGACGGTGGAGAGAAGCCCCTGCTCCGTCCGGTCCCTTCTCGTGATACGCATGGGGACAAGCCCGGCCCTGACGGATGGGCAATCAGCCGGCGCCAGTCCGACCTCCCCTCACCACGCGAAGAACGGCACCGTGCAGACCGGCTCGACCTCCGCGTCGCGGGCGGCGCGTTCCGCCCCGGCCGTGTCGAAGCCCCCCGCCCCATCCGCCAGTTCCGCGCCGTGAACGCCACCCAGCACCCAGCAGGCCGCCAGATCGACCCCCGCGGCGCCGGCAATGTCGGTGCGCAGCGAGTCGCCGACCGCCAGCACCTGCTCGGGCGGCAGGCCAAGCTGCTCCAGCACCGGCTGGTAGATCGCCGGGTCAGGCTTGCCCAGCGAGCGCACGTCGCCGCCGAGTTCCTGGTAGCGCACCGCCAGGGCACCCGCACACAGCACGCGCACGCCGCCGCGGATCACCACAAGGTCGGGGTTGGCGCAGATCATCTTCAGCCGGTAGCGCGCGCATTCGGCCAGTTCCGCCTCGAACTCCGCCATGTCGCTGGGGTTGCGGTGATCGTCCGGGCCGGTGTTGAGTACGAAATCCGCCTCGGCCGGGGTGCCGGCGAGCCGCAGCGGCAGGCCGTCGAACACCGGGCGGTCGCGCTCCGGCCCGAGGTGATAGACGTGGGTGCCCAGTTCCGCCCACCACAGGTCGGGCGGCGAGCGCAGCGCCTGGCGCACCGCCTCGCCGCTGGTCAGGATGCCGGTGTAGAGGTCGTCGGCGATGCCCATCCGCTGCATCATGCTCTGCACCGCGCCGTTCGGGCGGGGGACGTTCGACAGCAGCAGGGTGCGCTTGCCGGCGGCGCGCAACTGCTTCAGGCACTCGACCGCGTGCGGGAAGGCGTTGACGCCGTCATGGATGACGCCCCACAGGTCCAGGACGAAGCCGTTGTAGCGCTCGGCCAGCGGGGCGAAGCCGGACAGGTGTTCCATTCAGATCTGCTCCGCCAGTTCCTTGGCCCGGGTGCCGACGGCATCCTGCACGCTGTTGAACCCGCCGTCACGCAGGGCGGCGCGCAGTTCCATCTTCAGCCGCGGGATCAGCGCCGGGCCCTGGTAGATGAAGCTGGTGTAAAGCTGCACCAGCGAGGCGCCGGCCTGGATCTTCGCCAGCGCGTCGCGCCCGGTGAAGATGCCGCCGACGCCAATCAGCACCAGCCGGCCGCGCGCCAGCAGCGACGCCCGCGCCAGCATGGCGGTGGACAGCGCCAGCAGCGGCTGCCCCGACAGCCCGCCGCTCTCCCGCGCATGGCGCGAGACAAGGCCGGGCGGTCGGGAAATCGTGGTGTTGCCGACGATCAGCCCCTGCGCGCCCTCCGCCACGCAGGTCTCCACCACCGCCGCCAGCCCGTCCTGCGACAGATCTGGGGCGATCTTGACCAGGATCGGCGGCCGGTTGGCGACGCCGGCGACGGCCTTGAGGATGGCGCGCAGTTGCGCCTCGGACTGCAGGTCCCGCAGGCCGGGCGTGTTCGGTGAGGAGACGTTGATCACCGCATAGTCCACCAGCGGCGCGACGGCCTGGATCAGCGCGGGGTAATCGCGGACCGGCTCGGCGCCCTGCTTGTTGATGCCGACGTTGGCGCCCAGCGGGACCGTGCGGGCCTGCAGGCGGCCGAGGTTGCGCAGGTAAGCCGCAAGCCCGTCGTTGTTGAAGCCCATGCGGTTGATCACCGCCTGGTCCTCGGTCAGGCGGAACAGGCGCGGCCTTGGGTTGCCCGGCTGCGGGCGCGGCGTGACGGTGCCGGTCTCGACGAAGCCGAAGCCCAGCCGCATCAGTGCCGCGCCGGCCACGGCGTTCTTGTCGAAGCCGGCGGCGAGGCCGATCGGGTTGCTGAAGCGCCGGCCGAGCACGGTTACGCCGAGCGCCGGGTGATCGGCGGCGGGCGCCGCGGGCGGCAATCGCAGCGACAGGGCGCGCAAGGCCAGGTTATGCGCCTGCTCGGGATCGAGCCGATGCAGGACAGGCAGCGCCAGGGATGAAAGGGTCGAGAGCATGGGGCGGGCCTTATGCCCGCAACCCGGCCCTGCTGAAAGGGCGAAAGCGCGATGGCGGGGAGATCGCCGAGCCGGACCCGGCGGGTTCCGCTCCGTCGCCGGCCGAGGTGTCACGCGGTGCCATACGCCTGGTCCGGCAAGGCGGCCGACCGACGGCATTGCCGCTTTGTCACCGGGTGCAATGGCCTTCAGCAGCGTGAATGGGAGCCGCGTCGCCGGCGGTGTCACTCCAGCGGTGGACCGGTCCTGCTCGCGGCACGGCACGGCGCGGTTGCCGAGATCTGTGCATGCGGTAGGGCAAGACCCCAACCATTCCGGCATGAATGGCCGCGCCTCGTTCCAGAGCGGCCCTTTTTTCTCACCTCCCGCGTCCCTTCACTCCCGAACGCCGCAACGTCGAATGACGTATCCCATACCCGAAATAGATCACCATCCCGACCACCAGCCACACGACCAGCCGCAGCCAGGTGTCTTCCGGCAGCCCCGCCATCAGTACCAGGCAGAACAGGATCCCCAGGATCGGCACGACCGGCACGCCCGGCGCGCGGAACGGACGGAACACGTCCGCGTCCGAGCGGCGCAGGTAGATCACCGCGCCGCACACCAGCACGAAGGCGAACAGCGTGCCGATGCTGACCAGTTCGCCCAGGATGCCGATGGGCACCAGCGCCGCGACGACGGCGACGACCGTGCCAATCAGGATCTGGCTGAGATACGGCGTGCGGTAGGTGGGATGGATGCGGTTGAAGAACTGCGGCAGCAACCCGTCATACGCCATGGTGTAGAAGATGCGGCTCTGGCCGTACAGCATCACCAGGATCACCGTCGTCAGCCCGGTCAGCGCGCCGAACTTGATCAGCACCGAGAACCAGGGCAGCCCGATGACATCGACTCCTCGGGCGATCGGGTCGGGGACATTCAGCGCGGTGTACGGCACCAGCCCGGTCAGCACCGCCGCGACCGCGATGTACAGCAGCGTGCAAATCACCAGCGACCCCAGAATGCCGATCGGCATGTCGCGCTGGGGATGGCGGGCCTCCTGGGCGGCGGTGGAGACGGCGTCGAAGCCGATGAAGGCGAAGAACACAACACCCGCGCCGCGCAGGATGCCGCTGTAGCCGTACTCGCCGAACGTCCCGGTGTTGGCCGGGATCAGCGGATGCCAGTGCGCCGTGTTCACGTAGCCGGCGCCCAGGGCAATGAACGCCACCACCACCGTCAGCTTGACCGCAACCATGACGTTGTTGAGCCGGGAGGACTCCCTGGTGCCGAGCACCAGCAGGGTGGTCAGCGCGGCGACGATCACCACCGCCGGCAGGTTCAGGATGGCCGTCGTCTGCGTGCCGTCCGCCAGCTTGATCACGGTGCCCGGCGCCGCCGCCAGGGTGCCCGGGATGGCAATGCCGAAATTGTGCAGCAGGCTGGTGACGTAGCCCGACCAGCCGACGGCCACGGTCGCGGCGCCCATGGCGTATTCCAGGATCAGGTCCCAGCCGATGATCCAGGCGAAGATCTCGCCCAGTGTCGCATAGGTGTAGCTGTAGGTACTGCCGGCCACCGGGATCATCGCCGCGAGCTCGGAATAGCACAGCCCGACGAAGGTGCAGGCGACGCCGCCCAGCACGAAGGACAGCATGATCGCCGGGCCGGCGAACTTCGCCGCCGCCGTGCCGGTCAGCACGAAGATGCCGGCGCCGATGATGGCGCCGATGCCCATCGAGGTGATGCTGACCGGCCCCAGGGTCTTGACCATCTGGTGACCGTGGGCATCGCCGGTCCGCATGATGGCCTCGAAGGATTTTCGCATCATCAGTCCCGTTTGCGGCATGGCGGGCGCCCCTTGTCTGCTGAGCCGGTGTTATGGTCCTGGAATGTGTACCCGGGCGGTCATATGGCGCAAAGCCGATACCACCGGGAGAGTCTGGACGATTCACGATACCGGACCCGGCATATAATCGTACCGGCCCCGTGGCAATCCAGCTTCTCCGGTCCGGACGCCCGGCCGCAGCGGCGCCGGCGGGTGCTGCTTCAAATGCAGGGCCTGGCGTGGAACAGCCGCTCCAGGTGTCGCCCGGACGCTCCAATCGTCGTGGTGGCCGCAGGGCCACCATCCACGCCATTCCGGGCTGATTTCGGCGGAAGGCGTGAATGCCGCGGGCCTCCGCCCGGCATGACGAGGGGCCTTGGCGGGCTGGCGCTCTGCCGCCCCTCGGCGCAGAGTCGCGCGAAACAGGCGGAGGGAAGCCATGAAGATCACCGGCGTCGAGACCTACTGGACCAGGATCCCGTTCGACATGGGCGCGAAGCCCGCGGCCATGGCCGGGCTGCAGTGGCAGGGCATGAACACGGTCTGGCTGCGCATCCTGACCGACGCCGGGATCGACGGCTGGGGCGAGGCGTTCGGCCACGGCTGCTCGGCCGCCTCGCTGGCGGTGCTGGATACCCAGCTTGCGCCGGCGCTGCCGGGGCAGGACGCGCGCGACATCAGCGGCCTGCGGCACCGCCTGTCGCAGGCGTTCCACCTGTATGGCCGCAACGGCACGCATGCCTTCGCCCTGTCGGCGCTGGACATCGCGCTGTGGGACATCGCCGGCAAGGCGGCGAACCAGCCGCTGTGGCGCCTGCTGGGCGGAGCGCCGGCCGAGACCCTGGCCGCCTATGCCAGCCTGCTGCGCTACCCCGATCCGGCGCAGGTTGCCGCCGCCTGCGAGCGCGCCGCCTCGCGCGGCTACCGCGACGTCAAGCTGCACGAGATCACCACCCCGGCGATCGCCGCCGCCCGCAAGGCGCTGGGCGACGGCGTCCGGCTGATGGTGGACGTCAACTGCCCCTGGACCATCTGGCAGGCGCTGGACATGACCCGGGACCTGGCGGAACTCGACCTGGCCTGGCTGGAGGAACCGGTCTGGCCGCCCGGCGACCACGAAGGCCTGGCCCGGGTGCGCCTGGAAGGCGGCATCCCGATCGCCGCCGGCGAGAACGCCGCCGGTCTGCACGACTTCCGCGCCGCCTTCGAGGCCGAGGCGCAGGACATCGCCCAGCCGAGCGTCACCAAAATCGGCGGCCCCTCGGCGATGATCGAGGTCGCCGCGCTGGCCCGGGCGTTCGGCGTGCGCCTGGTGCCGCACAACGCCTATTTCGGCGCCGGCTACCTGGCGTCATTGCACGTCAACGCCGCCCTGGCGCCGGACGCGCCGTTCGAGCGGCTGTTCGTCGATCTGGAGGCCAGCCCGTACGGCGACCTGCTGGAGGCGAAGGACGGCACGGTGCCGGTGCCGGCCGGCGCGGGTCTGGGACGCGATCCGGACATGGCGGTGCTGCGGCGGTACCTGGTGCAGGAGCCGCGGACACACAGCGCTGCGAAGTAATCACGTCGATCGCCTCTCGTTATTGCCTTGCACCGGGACAGTCCGCCGGGGTAACCCCATCTTCTTACTTCACTCTTACATAAGCTGCTGATAACATTGCACAAAATTCCGTTTCCGCTGCGTGCTGCCGGCTACGCTGCGAGGCCCGGCAGATCGAATGCCTTCTGCACCGGCGTCGGCCGCGTCACCACGGTCAGCGGACAGTTCGGATTGATCGCGGTGACGATGGTATGGCGCGCCAGTGTCGCCAGATCGGCCAGCAGCGTGCGGAAGCTGTGCACCGGCAGTCCATCCAGTGTCCATACCCGTCGTCTGCTTCCTGACCGCAGCCTTGGACCGCTGCGCCAGCGCCACCACGCTGCCGCGCAGAGCCTCTGCCTCGTCCTCGTCGGTGTCACCAAACAGCATCGGCGCCGGACGCTGGCGCATGTGCCATTCCAGGTCGTAGGCCAGCATGCACAGAAGCACATGCGCCCTCACCCGGCCCTCCAGCCAGTCCCCTGGCCACGCACCACCCCCGCATTGCCTCCGCCCATAAATCCGTTACCAATCACCCCCGCCGCAACCCACCGCGGCGCCCCGGCCGCGAGTCCCAACGATTCTCGCAGCCGACGACACCCGAACCCCAACGCCCGAGGAGACCATCATGCCCGTCGACGTGAAATACCGCACCACCGCGAGCGCGACCGGAGGCCGCGACGGCTCGGCCAAAACCGACGACGGCACGTTCCAGGTGAAGCTCGCGATCCCCAAGGAACTCGGCGGCCCCGGCGGCGCCGGCAACAATCCCGAGCAACTGTTCGCCGCCGGCTACTCCGCCTGCTTCCTCGGCGCGATGAAGGCGGTGGCGCCGTCGCTCAAGACCCGCGTGCCGGCCGACACCACCGTCACCACCACCGTCGGCATCGGCCCCCGCTCCGAGGGCGGCTTCGGCATCACCGTCGACATGGCCATCAGCCTGCCCGGCCTCGATCGGCCGGAGGCGCAGAAGCTGATCGACGAGGCGCACCAGATCTGCCCCTATTCCAACGCCACGCGCAACAACGTGGACGTCAAGCTCAGCCTGGCCTGAGGCACCAGCCGGACGCCCGGGCCACGCCGGTCCGGGCGATCCGGCGGCGTTTGGCTGGGGGCGCCGCCGCCGGCCCGGCTGGAAGCGTTCCTCTTCCCTTCCTTTACCCCGCCGCGCTCCGGTACTCCCGCAGGTAATGCCGCTCGAACCCCCGCTTCGCCCAGTGCAGCGCCCGCAGCCGGGGCAGCGTCAGGTTCAGCCACGGGTTGCGGAACACCATCATGCCGGCGTCCAGCGTATCGACGATGCAGATCAGTTCCGAGCGGAACCGCGCCGTCGCCCGCCGCCCGGCCAGCTCCGCGGCGATGTTGCGCGCCGCCGTAACCGCCTGCAGGTCCGCCTGGTGCGCCTGTTTCGGCATCCAGTCCGGCCCCGGATAGCTGCCGCCGTCGCCGGCCACCCACACCCGCTCCAGCCCCGGCACGCGGCAGGTGGCGTCCGCCTGCACGAACCCGCCCGGGGAGCGTGGCAGGTCGCTGCCCTCCAGCCAGGCCGGGCCGGTCAGGCCGGGCAGGAACAGGATCATGTCGGCGTCGAACGCGCCGCCCTCGGTCACCACCTGGCGTTCCTCGAAGCGCACCAGCTTGTGGCCCAGGTGGGTGCGGATGCCGCAGCGCCGCATCTCGGCCAGCAGGCCGGTCACCGCCCGCGGGCCCAGGCGCTGGCCCGGCTGTTGCGACGGATTGAAGAACACCAGTTCGAACGAGTCGCGGCGCTTCTGCCGGCGCAGCAGCGTGTCCAGGCCGAACAGGAACTCGAACATCGGCCCGCCGCGCACGGCGCCCGGTTCCGCGGGATTGGAGGCGAAGCCCAGGGCGATGCTGCCGCCCGCCATCGCGTCCAGGCGGTCGCGAATCGCCAGCGCGGGTGGCAGGCCGTCGCACGGCACCAGGGCGTGCTCGATGCCCGGCAGGCGCTTCAGGAAGCGTCCGCCGCTCGCCACCAGCAGCACGTCGTTGCCGATCTCCCCGGTGTCGGTGATCACCCGGCGGCCGCCGTCGGTGACGCGCTGCACCGTGCCCTGGTGCCAGGTGGCGCGATGGCGGGCGAAGAATCCGGCCAGCGGCAGCGTCAGGTCCGCCGCCGAGCGCAGCCCGGGCGGCACCCAGATCAGGCTGGGCAGGTAGGTCAGCGTGTCCCTGGGCGAGACCACCACGATCTCGGCATCGACGCCCTGCCGGCGCAGGGTACGGATGGCGGTCAGCGCGGCGAAGCCGCTGCCGAGCACGACGATGCGGGCCATGCGGAGGTTTCCTTGCCAACACCCGGGCAGCCTGCCAGCACGCCATATTTTCGTCAATGCGAAAATACGAACATTCGAATCAATAATAAAATTCCGCCGGGAACCTCGGCCGGGCAGGTCGCCACCGGTCGCGCCGCCCGCGCCTATGGCGTTCCCGCCCGCTGCTGTGATTAGCTTGCCCCGCCTGCGCGCCGGTTCGTCGAGGGGAGGGACGTTCGCCATGCCGGGACTGCATCAACACGCCACCACGCGGCGGCGGATCCTGCTGGCGGGACTTGCCGGCACGGCCGCCGTCGTCCATGCCGGGGACGCCGCCGCTGACGAACCGCCGCACGTGACGAAGCTCTCGCCCGAGGCGGTGCACTACCAGCCGACACCCAAGGACTGGCAGAAGTGCCTGTTCTGCACCTACTTCCAGGCGCCAGAGACCTGCGGCATCGTGGCGGGCAAGGTCTCGCCCCAGGGGTGGTGCACGCGCTTCGCTCTGCTGCACGAATAGATCGGCCCATCCGGGTTCCCCCGGGCCGGTTCGCCGCGGCGCCTGGCGTACGGTACCGGCGCGTCTGGCCTGCCGTGCCGGCGGAACCGTAACGGCCGAGCCGGCACGGGCGCAGGCAATTTAACAGCGCGGCGTTTGCCGCCAGGTATCGGTCGGGCGCAAAGACAGACGCCGGACGGAAATACCGGCAAGGTGGCGGACTCGGCATCGGCCGGAAGCCGGGTATAACATGGCCATATAAACCGGAAGGTTGGATTCCGCCGATGATCGACAATCCGAAACAGGTCGCCGACCTGCTGGCCAGGATGGAGGCCGCGCTGCCGTTGCCCGCGACCCTGACCCCACGCCTGGCGAAACTCATTCGCGAACAAAAGCCGGGCGTCACGCTCCCCAAACAGTGCGAGGTCACCTGGGTGGGGAACGCCGGCGACGAAGGCGGGATCATGTGCAAGCTGTCCTTCCCCAAAGCGGCCGACGGGAAGGACGCCGTGTTCGTCACCTCGATCACCCACCTGGAGTTCGATCAGGATCTGCCGATGGCGGAGGACATCGCCGTCTATCAGCAGCGCCGGGTGAAGCGGCTGCGCCGGCAGGGCAGATAAGGCCAGGCATCCCGCGCTGTCTGCCGTTTCCGCTGGACGCCGCATTCAGAACGTCGGGGCGACGACTCAGCTTTCACATTATCTCGGCCTGCGGCTGATATTCTGAACCGGATCGCCGACGCCCGTCCCGCTGGCGTTCGAACGGTGGGACACAGGAACGGTCGTTGCCTCACCGTCATGGCCGGGCGTGTCCCGGCCATCCACCCCGTGCCGTCGAAGCGCAGATGGCCGGGACACGCCCGGCCATGACGGAGAAAGAACGGCAAGGTCCGGCCACCCTTCGGCACGGGGCGCGTTGCATGGCCCGCCCTGCCAGTCGGGGCGGCTACGCCGCCACCGCAACCTCCGCCGGCGCCATTTGTTGCATCCGCAGCAGATCCCGGTACGGCCCCGGCCGCACCGCCAGCACCGCCGGCGCGCCATCGTCGACGATCCGCCCCTGGTCCATGACGATGATCCGGTCGAAGCTTTGCAGCGTCGACAGCCGGTGCGCGATCGCGATCACCGTCCGCCCGGCCATCAGGCGGTCGAGCGCCTGTTGGATCGCCTGCTCGCTCTCGGTATCCAGCGCACTGGTGGCCTCGTCCAGCAGCAGGATCGGCGCGTTCTTCAGCAGCGCCCGGGCGATCGCCAGCCGCTGCCGCTGCCCGCCCGACAGTTTCACCCCGCGGTCGCCGACCATGGTGGCGAAGCCCTCGGGCATTGCCTCGATGAAGTCGCGGCAATGCGCCATCTCGGCCGCCGCCATCACCTCGGCCTCGGTCGCGTCCGGCCGGGCATAGCGGATGTTCTCCAGCACGGAGCGATGGAACAAGGAGATGTCCTGCGGCACCACTGCCATCACCGCCCGCAGCGACGCCTGCGTCACGTCGCGGATGTCGTGCCCGTCGATCGACACCCGCCCGCCGCTGACGTCGAAGAAACGCTGCAGCAGCGACAGCACCGTCGACTTGCCGGCGCCGGAGAAACCAACCAGCCCCACCCGCTCGCCCGGCCGGATCGCCAGGTTGAAGTCGTTCAGCACCGCCGAGCGGTTCGGATAGGCGAAGCGCACCTGCTCGAACGTCACCTCGCCACGGCTGGCAGGCAGGTCGGCTGCGTCCGGCAGGTCTTCCAGGTCGTGCGGCGTCAGCAGGGTGGAGATCGCCTCGTCCAGCCGGGCGACATGCTGCGTCAGGTCGACCAGCGCCACCGCCAGGTCGCGCGACCCGTGCAGGATGTTGAACGCCAGCGAGGTGATCAGCACCAGGTCGCCGACCTGCGCCTGCCCGTTCTGCCACAGAACGATGCCCCAGCCGACGGCGCCCGCGGTCAGCAGCGCGGTTAGCACCGCGTGCACCAGCCGCAGGTGCTCAAGATAATAGAGACTGTGCCGCCGCGCCGCCATTTCGGCATCCATCCGGTCGCCGAGCCGCGCCTGCTCCCGGAACGTCGCGCCGAACGCGCGCACGACGTTGAAGTTGCCGATGATGTCGACCAGCTCGCCGTCCACCGCGGCGGCCTTTTCGGCGTAGTCACGATGCCGGCCCGCGCCCTTGCGCGCCATGCTGAACACCAGCGCGCCCAGAGCGAGCGCGATGGCCAGCAGCGAGCCGGCCAGCTGCAGGTTGACCGAGCCGATGAAGGCGATCGACAGCAGCACCGCGATCGTCGGCGGCAGCACGTTCCAGACGGTGGTGTTTTCCAGGGTAAAGGCGGCGGTGGCGGTGGCACTGACCCGGCTGGCCAGCGCGCCCGGCAGGCGCTCGGCGAAATACGTCGGCGAGTGTCCTGACAAATGCGTGAACAGGTCCCGCCGGATGTCGCCGGTGACGGCGACGAAGGTGCGGTGCGCGGCATAGCCGCCGACGCGCCAGGACAGGTTGTCGGCCGCCACCAGGCCGCACAGCACGGCGAAGGCGCCCCACACCAGGGTTCCGGCCGCGTCCCGCCCGGCGGCGACGATGTCGATCAGGTGCTTCATGCCGTACTGGGTGGAGACACTGCAGGTGACGGCGACGATCACCGACAGCAGCACGGTCAGGTGCCCGGCCGGATGCCGCCGGACATAGGAGGCCAGGAACGCCAGCGGCCGCCCGCGCAGCGACGGCAGGTTGCCGGCCTGCGGCGCCGGCGCGGCATTGCGCTCACGGGAATGGGCGGCTGGCCGCCGGGGAAATGGGGCGACGGCCCCGATGACGTGCGCCATGACGATGGCAGGCTCCTGATATCCGGGATGAGGAAGCGGACCCGGACCGCCCTGGACGGGGCTTCGTCATCTTTGGCGGCCGCTGCGTCCGGACACATCGTGCCCGAACATCATGGCCAACACGCCGACTTTTCGCCACATTCAGAAATTATAACCAGGACTTGATAGACGCCAATGGACTGTGAAGTCAAGCACAAGATGTGCCGAAACAATCACAAGAACAAAAGCGGATGACACCCTGAAACCCATAATCAAACTGGGGCACTGTACTTATGCGTATCGCTCAGATCTCGCCGCTGTTCGAGGCCGTACCGCCCAAGCTGTACGGCGGCACCGAGCGGGTTGTTTACTCGCTGACCGAGGAACTGGTCGCGATGGGCCATGATGTTACGCTGTTCGCCAGCGGCGATTCCGTGACCTCCGCCACCCTCGCGCCGATGCGCGAGCAGGCGTTGCGTCTTGATCCCACCGTCAAGGACTGGGTGGCGATCTACTATCGCTTTGTCGAGATGGTTTATCGCCGCAAGGACGAATTCGATGTGCTGCACTTCCACATCGATTACTTCCCGATGTCACTGTTCATGCGCCAGAAGGTGCCGTTCCTGACCACCCTGCACGGCCGCCTCGACCTGCCGGAATTCGTGGAAACCTACTCGACGTTCAAGGATGCGCCGTACGTCTCGATCTCCGACAGCCAGCGCCGGCCGATACCGCACCTGAACTGGACGCGCACCGTGCTGCACGGCATGCCGGCGAACCTGCTGACGCCGCAGCCGGTGAAGCAGGAATACGCCGCCTTCCTCGGCCGCATCTCGCCGGAAAAGGGTGTGGACCGCGCCATCCGGATCGCTGGCAAGGCCGGCATGAAGCTCAAGATCGCGGCCAAGGTCGACAACGCCGACAAGGCTTACTACGACAGCCAGATCAAGCCGCTGATCCAGGGCAACCCGGATGTCGAGTTCATCGGCGAAATCAATGATGCGCAGAAGCCGGACTTCCTCTCCGGCGCACATGCCCTGATCTTCCCGATCAACTGGCCCGAGCCGTTCGGCCTGGTGATGATCGAGTCCATGGCCTGCGGCACGCCGGTCATTGCCTTCAACTGCGGCTCGGTGCCGGAAGTCATCGATCCGGGCGTCACCGGCTTCATCGTCAACGACATCGACGAAGCCGTCGCCGCTGTGGGCAAGATCGACACGCTGGACCGTGCCAGGGTACGCGCCACGTTCGACCGCCGCTTCACCGCGCGCCGCATGGCCGAGGACTACGTGGACGTCTACGAGTCGCTCATGGCGCCGGTGCCCCGCCTGCAGGTCGTCAACGGCTGACGCCAGTACAGGGTTTGTCCTACGCGCCTGGTCCCCTGCCACGGCGGAGGACCGGCCGCGCAGGCGTTCAGTCAAGCCCCTGTGGCGCGATGGTTGCTACTGCGTCATGGCCCGGACAAGCCGGCATTGGCATTAATTTGGGCGGGCTGTCGCCTTTTCGTCATGGTCCGGCTTGTCCGGGCCACCTGTCGCGGCATAAGCGCCTGAGCCAAAATAACCGATCCACCGGAGCCGGCGCACCGGCCCCTCCGCGTCACGGCGGCCGTACGGCCGCCATCTATGCCTTGCGGTGCTGATACCGGCAAAAGGCGTGGATGGTGGGCCTGCGCCCACCATGACGGGGTGGGAACAACTGTACCTCACGCCGCACTAAGTTAGCGCGTATGGTGACCTGTCCGCCGCCCGGTTTCGTCGTCCGGTAACCAATAAAGGTTGCCTCTCTTCCCTGGTCGCATCAGATAGTATGCTCACGGGAGGCGCGCCCCCTTTGCGAGTCCATGCCTGCGCCGGCGTCACAGGCGGCGCAGCGCGTCACTTCTCCGGGCGGTGCGATGCGGAGCAGACTGGGCCTGAACGGGCTGAACTTCTTCACCGCGGCGGTTCAGGCCGGCTTCGGGCCGTTCATCGTCGTCTGGCTGACGCAGTCCGGCTGGAATCCCGTCGCGCTCGGCCTGGCGCTGAGCATCGGCACCTTCGCCGCCCTGGTCGGGCAGTTGCCGGGCGGCCTGGTGGTCGACCAGATCCATCGCAAGCGGATTGTCACCGCCTGGGGCCTGCTCGGCCTGGGAGTCAGTGCGCTGATGTTATGTCTGCCCCCGACGCGGCCGCTGATCTGGGGCGCGCAGGTGGCGCATTCGCTGGCCAGCTGCGTGGTGACCCCGGCGATCGCCGCCGTGACCTTGTGCGTGTGCGGCCATGACAGCTTCGGCGAGCGCCTGGGCATCAACACGCGCTGGGCTTCGCTCGGCAATGCCGCCTCGGCCGCCCTGCTCGGCGCTGCCGCCGTTTGGTTTTCCGAGCGCGCGGTGTTCTTCGTCACCGCGGCGCTGACCGTTCCGGCGCTGCTGTCCCTGCTGATGATCCGTGCCGCCGACTGCGTCGGGGACGCCGACGACCATCCGGCGATGCGCCACCCGCGCGAGCGCGAGCACCGGCCCTGGCAGATCCTGTCCGAGCCGGCGCTGCACGTCTTCGCCGTGGCCGCGGCGCTGTTCCAGCTTGCCAATGCCGCGTTGCTGCCGATCGCCGTCAGCACCCTGACGCAGCGTCACGAGGCGAGCGGGCTGATCATATCGGCGACCATCGTCGTGCCGCAGGTCATCACCGCGCTGCTGGCCCCGCGCACCGGCCGCCTGGCGCAGACCCACGGACGCCGCCTGGTGCTGCTGATCGGCTTTGCCGCGGTGCCGCTGCGGGCCTTGCTGTTCGCCACCCTGCCGGGCGCGGTGCCTCTGCTGGCTTACCAGGCGCTGGACGGCGTCAGCGCGGCGATGTTCGGCGTGATGCTGCCGCTGATCGCCGCCGACTGCACCAAGCGCACCGGCTACCTCAACCTTGCCATCGGCGCCCTCGGCCTGGCCGCCGGCCTGGGAGCGACCTTCAGCACCGCGGTCGCCGGCTGGATCGCCGAGCGCTATGGCCCATCCGAGACGTTCCTGTTCCTGGCCGCGGTCGGAACCACGGCCGTGCTGCTGCTCCTGGTTGCCATGCCGGAGACCCGGCCGGTGCGGCGGCGCCCTCATGCCAGCAAGGCGACCCTGCCGGCATGAGGTGGTTTCTTCCCCGATAGGGGCCGGGGAGTGTCTCGCGTCCTTGTGGGCTGTCTGAAGGGTGAACAGGTCCAATTTCGCGAAGAAGGCATTGGTCCATTGCCTGTGGTCGGCTTCGCGGGAGCGCCGTTGATGGCGTGTCGGCCGTGCAATCCGCATCGGCCCGGTCTGAGACGCTTCACCGCCCATTCGGAACCCGGCAGGACCCTTGGAAACCGCAACCGAGCGCCCTGGCAACGATCGGCGCGCGGCCGACAGCACGTTCGGAGGTCCAGTTCACCACCGGCCCATTTGCGTTCATCTGCGGTTCTTGAATCAGCGTGGCGGCGGGAGGGATGTTGCGACGCCTACGTGCTGCGCCAAAGCAGAAATGGAACCGCAGATGAACGCAGATGAACGCAAATGCAGCAGGGCTGTTGCCGCAGCGGGGGCGCACGTCGTCCGACAGGGCAGTGTCGTGGCCCTTTTCAACACGGTTCCGGTTGGATTTCGGGGCCGTGGAACGCCTCACCCGACCACCCCGGAACCCGACAAGAGCCGGCCGAGTTCGAGCCCCGCGCCGCCGGGCTGCGCCAGCGGCTGCGGGGATGGGAGGAGCAGGCAGTTCGGGCACGAAACGAGGTGGCGCAGCGCGCGGCACTGTCGCTGATCATAGGCCGGCTGGAAGACTTTGCCCGCCGGGTGTGGCAGCGGATGGCGGCGGTGGACTGGTCCACGCAACGCGACCTGATCCGGCTGCTGGTCAAGCGCGTCGAGATCGATCGAGAGGACGTCACCGTGGTGCTGCGCGTGACACCAGCACCCGCGGACCCGGGATTACCAAACCCCGCCACTGAGCATGTTTTGCACCATTGTGGGCTGAGTGAGGACCTCCCCTTGCGGAGTCCCTGTCGTTGGCTGCCAGCGCGCCAGAGCCTGTCAGGATTTTTGTGTGAAGGTCGGGTTTCACCAGGACCTTCTATGCGAGGCTGAACCGGTCGCCGAACAGGATGGCGAACTGCGTCTTGGCAGCGGTCCACTCACGCTGGGCATCTTCCAGTTTTTGCTGACATCGCGCAAGACCAAATACAACAATTTCGTTGCCGCCTCGTCGGAGAGCCCGAAAATCAATCGGTTTTCTGGACGACTCTCAATAATAATACCATATTTTACAGTAGGTTAGCAACCTCGACTCCGGCCAAAAGTCGATTGATTTTCAGGCTCGGAGGGGAAGTGCCCCGGCTGCGGACTGAGGAACGCAGTTTGCTGTTGAGGCTCTCGATGGCATTGGTGGTGTCGATGATCCGCCGCACCTCCGGCGGGAAGGCGAAGAACGGCACCACCTGCTGCCATTGCCGCCGCCTTCGACCCCGCAACAGTCGCACCGCTTGCCGCAAACGTCCTCCGCCGTTCGGCCCGCCAAGGTCCGGGGGAATGGGCGCCAAATCTCCGGCGGGCGGTCGCGGCCGCCATGACGACAGGGCAGCGGCTGCGTGTCCGCCTGATTGCGGTGGCGAAAACGCCCCAGCCCGATCCCGTTCAGCACGACAGCCTCAAGCAAGCCGCCGCTGCAGACAAAGCGCCCGGCCCCGGGCATCCTCCTGCCGTTCCAGTGCCCGGGCCGTCCGGGTAATCCTTGCGCCCGAGGCACAGGGTATGCTGCATTATGGCCGATTACAAACACGGAGGGCATTGCGTCGCTGCCATGGTGCAACCACTTGCCGATGAGGCCGATGCGGCCGGACCAATGTCGCGGCGCCGGGCCATCATGGCCGCCCGGGCGCGCCCGCGCCGAACCGCCAGCCAGCCGCTCGGGCACCAGACCCTGGTGGCGCGCTGCCCCGGCGCGGTGCAGGCGTTCACCGAAGTGCTGTGGGCGCGTCTGCGGCGCGAGGCCGAGGACGCGCTGGAACGCGCCCCCATCCTGGCGCCGCTGTTCCTCGACTCGGTTCTCAACCAGCACAGCTTCGAAGCCGCGGCGATCCACCGGGTGGCGGCGCGGTTGCGCAACGACGTCGTCACCCTGCCGCTGATCGTCCAGGCCTTCAACCGCGCGCTGGAGGCGGACCCCGAGATCGCCGCGGCGTTGCGCACCGACATCATCGCGGTGTACGAGTTCGATCCGGCCTGCGAGCGGTTCATCGAGCCGTTCCTGTATTTCAAGGGCTTCCACGCCATCCAGGCGCACCGGCTGACCCACTGGCTGTGGCTGAATGGCGAGCGCGACTTCTGCGAGTACCTGCAAAGCCGCGCCTCGGAGATCTTCCAGACCGACATCCACCCGGCGGCGCGGTTCGGCCGGGGCATCTTTCTCGACCACGCCACCGGGCTGGTGGTGGGCGAGACCGCGGTGGTGGGCGACGACGTGACCATCCAGCAGGACGTGACGCTGGGCGGCACCGGCATTCAGGCGGCCGAGCGGCACCCGAAAATCGGCTCCGGCGTCATCGTCGGCGCGGGGGCGAAGATCCTCGGCAACATCGCCGTCGGCGACAACGCGCGGGTGGCGGCCGGATCGGTGGTGCTGCGCCCGGTGCCGGCGCGCGCGACAGTGGCCGGCGTGCCGGCGCGGGTGGTGCGGATCGACGCCGCGGACGGCATGGCGCGGCCGATGGACCAGATCCTGCTCGACCTCGCGCGGGAGGCGTTTGTCGGCACGATCTGATTGTTATTTCTTGAGTGTAACTGAAATCTTGCGGTCCGCACCCGGATTCGTTACGGTGCGGCAGTTCCACGGCCGGTTACGCATCCGCGTGCTTGCTATCCCGGCCATGACAGACAAGGCACGGTGATCAACGCACAGCCATCGCGGCACAGCCATCGCGGCGGCACGCGATCCGGATCCCTTCTCTGCGGGCTCTGCGCCCCAGTCTGCGATCTCTGCGTTGGATCGCGGTGGCCGGCGCGCCACCTGCGTTTCGGGTTGGCCGGCTCACCGGCAACGCCGCTCTTTGTTGCGGCACCGCATTTTTAAAACGCAGAGCGCGCAGAGCGGGGCGCAGAGCCCGCAGAGAAGGAATTGCGGCGGCCCGCGATCGCGGCAGATCGAACGCGGCTGGGCTGTTCCCGTCGCAACTTGTGGCCTGGCATTCAGGGCAATCAGGGCCGTATCTTCAACGCGAACCGGCGCCCGGCCTTCGCGGCACTCCAGGTAGTGGACGTCATCCTCGCGCTTCGGCAGCTGTTCATTCGCACCGGGACAGGACAGGCCGGCAGGCGGTGCCCGATGTCAGGTCCGGCCAGGCGTGGCATTCGCACCGGCGCACAGCCGGGCGCGGATGCGGACCCCCAGGTCTGCGATGCGGAAGGGCTTGCAGACATAGTCACTGGCGCCGTTCTGCAGTCCCCGCGCAATGTCGGCCTCGCTGCTCGCGCCGGCCAGCATGATGATGGGCATCTCATGGCCCTGCCGCCGCAGCAGCGCGCAGAAGGCCAGCCCATCGCCGCCGGACAGGCCGAGATCGAGCAGCACGAGGTCCGTCCGCGCCGGTTGCTGTTCAAGATAATGCAAGGCATCGGCCAGCGTGCCCACCTCGACCGGTTTGCACGCCTCGTTCTCTGACAGGTGTTCGACCAGCGCCTGACGCAGCGCCAGATCGTCTGCGATGATCAGGATGAATCGTTTCGTTGGCATTGGTGACGTATCCGCTTGAATTGCCATAATGAAAGCCTGAATGTGTCATATACGAATTTAGTTTTTAACTGCAACATATTTCGCCGTCCTGGCGTTGATTTTCGTATAAGACAAGCCGTCAGGCGGCCGCGCGGCGCGGCTGCCCGTCCTCGGGCCCGGCACGGGCTGGCCGGAGACCGCAGCTGAACGAAATCGCAGGATTGCGGGGCGCCTCGAAGGAACGGGCGTCCCATGTTCGGTGCTGTCGATGCGCCGGGCGTGCGGCTGGCGCGCCGGGCCGCCGATGCCGCTATCGTGCCTGATCGGCGACGCGGCGGACGTACGGGTTCGGCCCTGCCGGCGGGAAGCCGCCGCGCTGGATTGCCTGGTGCCGGAGATGCCGGAGCGCTTGCGCGCAACGCCCCCGGGGCCGATCGGCGTTACGCGGCTTTTTCCGCGCCGGTGCCGCCGCCGGCCTGGTCACCCGCGATGGCGGACCAGCACGGGACCCATCGCCTGTCGGTCCCCGGGCCGGCCGCCGTCCGGCGCGTCAGCATGCCGGCGATCTCCGACGCCGGCCGCGGCGGGCTGATGAAGTATCCCTGCGCCTCGGTGCAGCCTTCCGCATCGGCCAGCCAGCGGCCTCGGCGCAGGCGGTGCGCAGCACCCACGCGCCGATAGCGACGATCAGGCCGCTCTGCGCGGCGACGGGGATGAAGCCGGCCGGCGGCACCAGCGTGCCGTCCGGCTGCCGCCAGCGCAACAAAGCCTCGAACCCGGTGATGCGGTTGCCCGCCAGGTTGAGCAGCGGCTGGTAGTGCAGCGTGAACCCCCCCGTCCTGCAGCGCGGCGGCCAGAGCGGTTTCCAGCGCCCGGCGGTGGCGCAGGTGTTCGTCCATGCCGGGGGTGAACACCCGCCAGGTTCCGCGCTCCGCCTTGGCGTCATACAGAGCGATGTCGGCCTGCTTGAGCAGATCCTCGGGACTCTGGTCCGCCTCCAGCAGCGCGATGCCGACGCTGACGCCGATGACGAGGCCGTGCCCGGCCACGTCGTAGGGGGCGCTGACCTGCTCGATGATCCGCGCCGCCAGCGCCGAGGCCCGGGCCTGGCCGCCGCCGGCATCAGCACGGCGAACTCGTCGCCGCCGAGCCGCGCGACCAGGTCGTCCGCGCGCATGCAGCCGCGCAGCCGATCGGCGACCTGGCGCAGCAGGTCGTCGCCGGCGGCGTGGCCCAGCGTGTCGTTCACCGCCTTGAAGCGGTCGAGGTCGAGGCACAGGACGGCAACCGGCGCGCTGGCGTCGTGGGCGAAACGACGGCGGCGATGACCTGGTTGAAGCTGCCGCCGTTGGCCAGGCCGGTCAGGGTGTCGTGGCGCGCCAGGTGGGCGATGCGCCGCTCGTTCAGGCGCTTCTCGGTGACGTCCTCGAAGGTGACCACGCAGCCGCCGCCCGGCGTCGGCTGGAGCGAGATCTGGCAAATGATGCCGGACCGGACCTCGAGTTCCTGCTGCAGCGGCGTCCGGCTGGTGATCAACCCGTACAGCTTGCGGTATGCCTGTGCCTCGGTCTCACCCGGGTGGATGCCGTGGGCGCAGTGGATCTTGACGACCTCGCACAGGTCCATCCCCGGTTCAACGCACCCGTGCGGCAGGTCGTGGACCGCGAAGTAGCGGCGGTTGACGAACTGCACCTGGTGGTCGGCACCCCAGACGATCATCCCCTGCATCATGCCGTGCAGCGCCGTGCCGAAGACGGCATTCGCCCGGTGCAGCGCCGTCTCGCTGGCTTGGCGGGCGACGAGGTTGTCGCGGAACACTGCCAGCGCGCGGGCCATGTTGCCCAGCTGGTCGGGGGGCGTGGTGCCCGGAATCCGGACCGCGGCGTTGCAGTCGTGGACGTGGCGCATGGCGGCCGCGAGTGCCGCGATCGGATCGGCCCGGTCGCGCCAGGTCTGCGCCAGGGTTCTCAGGCCGAACAGCAACGAGGCAACGCCGGCCAGGACGAGCCCGGCCAGCGCACACGTCCGTATCAACAGGGTCCGGCGGAGACAGCACAGCCGGGCGACGACATCCATGGCGGCATCCAGGACCGGGCGTGCAGCACAGCAGCGCCACCGCAACTTCGCTCAGGACGTCCTCGCCCCCGCATTCTGCGGGCGACGATGCGGATTCACCGGCCAGGCGCCGGGAGCGGCCGTCCACGCTGTGCAACGGCCGGTGTCCTTTCGACGCCGAACCGCCCGCGCGCAGACCGTAGCGGCGCGGCGGCCGAGCCAACAAGGGTAATCTTGTTTCCAAAGATAAATGTCCGCATGCGACGGCGCTGGAGGCTGGCAGGCCGCAGGGCGTTCCGTGATGGCGCAGTGGGGCGGCGTTTCCCGGCGAGCCGCACCGGGCGGGTCGAAGGCGGCGGCGGAGCCTGGATCGCCGACCGATTTTCAACACGGAGGACGGCGGAGGACCAGGAAGGGCCACGAAGGGGCGTGAACGAGTCAGACAATGAAGCCGCGCAAGCCGTGCTTAAGGCTGCGGCATGGACACATCCGCGCAGACCCGGACTGATCGATGCGCTGCACCGCGATCGGCAGCCCGATAACGCCTGGCCAGGCCCCGACAGGCCGGCAAGGTCCGGTCTCCGTGGCGCTTCGTGATCCTTCATCTTCCCCCGTGGTGAGAATCGCGGACAGATGAACAAGCACGAGCGGTTCCGAATAACCCTGGCAAGTGCCACCCGTTGCGGATTCAGCCCCCAGCCGTTGCCAACCACGGCCAGGGCAAACGCCCCAGGGTCTTTCGCGACGTTCATCACCGTCAGCCGGCACGACGCCGTCACGGTGGCCGCAGGCCGGCTGTCCACGCCTTTGCCATGATCGATACCGCAGGCGTGGATGGTGGGCCTCCGCCCACCACGACGAGGGGAAGGCCGGTGCAGGCCCACCATGACGCGGAGGGGCCGGTGCGCCGACCGCGGCCGATCGGCTGTTCGGCCCCGGGTTCTTACCGCGACGCCTGCAACGGCGACGCGGCACGGGCCTGCCTCGATACCGGCAGCACGGCCGGGTCGCGTCCTCCGGCCGATGAATCGACGACAACCAGAAGCGTCCCGGCGATGGGGGTGGGCATGCGGTCAGGCGCGAGCAAGGCGGCGAACCGGGGATCCATCTTCGCCGCGGCCTCCAGATCGGCATCGATGACGCCGTAGCGGTCGAGGAAGCGGTTCATCGCCGCCGGGATGCGGATGCATCCCTCGCTGTCCGGCCGGCCGATGCGCTGCTCCAGCAGGTCCGGGTCGGTGGCGTGCATTTCCATGCGGATGTCGATCCGGGCGCCCGGCGCGCGCCAGTCGTCGGTCTGCTGCCAGCCGAAATCCCACACCCGCATACCCTTCACGCCCAGGCCACGCACGCCGTTCTCGTTCTTGGTGCCCTCGGCGCGGTAGCCGAGGATGTCGGCGGTGTTGCGGAAGACGCCGACGGGGGTGACGAAGTGCTCCTTGCGGCCGGGCTTGCCGGTCGAGACATGGGTGGCGCCGACGACCTCCCACGGTTTGCCGGGGATCGCGCCGACGACGAGCAGGGCCTGGACCGCCGGGTTCCGGTCCACCACCAGCAGGGCCTGCGGCCGATCCAGCCCGGCGTCGGGCACCTGCTGGAGCAGGTCCCATGCCAGGTCCAGAATGCGCTGCCGGTGCCCTGCGGACAGCGTCAGCTGGTGGGGCACCTCCCGCCGCATCAGGGCATGCAGCACCGCGAGGCTGGTCTGGGCGTCGCCGGCACCCGGCGGCGCGGCAGGTTGAGCCATGGCCTGCGTCTCCGCCGGGCCGAGCAGCGACGTCGCCGCCCGGGATGGAGTATGCGCGATAATTGCGGTAGCCAGCACGACGGAGGCTGCCAATGAGTGCCTCATGGTTCGCATTCCAACGCCTTACATCATAGCGCTGGCTGGGAAAGCACATCGCAAACCGCGGGTTCAAGCTTATTCTGATATTGTGATGATACCGTATCTATTTGGAATGAAACACAAGTCAGACGTGCCCGTTTCGCCCGGCCGGCCACGACGGCAACAACCGCACCAACCCGCGCGACGTCCCCCTGATCCTCCGCGGCCCTCAACGGTGCTCCGTTCGTCTCTGTGCGAACAAAAATACCCCATCAACCACGCTGTCCCCGCCGGCGAGACACCATCCCGGGCCGCCGCCGCTCCCAACCGCCAGGCCCAACCCACTCAAACCCCCTCTCAGACGATATTAGCCTCGAACGGCGGCAGCAGGTCCGGCGCCTCGAACTCCAGCACCCACAGGTCGGCGTCGTATTTCAGCTGCCGCGCGACGTAGGCGTCGGCCGCCTCCTGGTCCACCGGCGCCGAACCGGTGGCGCGCATCCAGGCCAGTTCGCCGTCGGCGGTGCGGACCTGGGAGAGCACCGACAGGCCCTCCCGCCCGCGCAGCACCACCAGCACGCCGCCGGCGTCGGGGTCGCCCTTGCGCAGCACGGCGCCGAACCGGCCGTCGGCGTTACCCAGGCGGAGCGCCGAGGCGACCCAAAGGCCGGCCTTGATGCGGGGCTGGGTCACTTGCCGATGATGCGGCGGGCGATCGCCATGCGGTGCACTTCGGACGGGCCTTCATAGACGCGCATGGTGCGCACCTTCTGCGCGAACAGTTGCAGCGGCAGTTCCTTCGCGACGCCCATGGCGCCGAAGGCCTGCATCGCGTGGTCGACGATTTCGGTTGCCATTTCCGTTCCGTACAGCTTCACCATCGAGGCTTCGGTGCGCACGTCCTTGCCCGCATCGGCCTTGGTGGCGGCGTCATACACCATCAGGCGGCAGGCGTGGATCTTCATCGCCGCGTCCGCCACCCACCACTGGATCGCCTGCCGATCGGCCAGGCGCTGGCCGAAGGTGACGCGCTGCTTGACGTGCTCGATCATCATGTCGAGCGCGCGGCGGGAGATGCCGATGCACCACGCGCCGATTTGCAGGCGGCGGACGGTGAGGCGGAGCTGCATCGGCGCGAAGCCCTTGCCTTCCGTGCCCAGAAGCTGGCTGGCGGGGATGCGGCAGTCCTCGAAGACAAGCTCGTAGGTGCGCTGGCCGCCGAGCATGGGGATCTCGCGCTCGATGATGAAGCCCTTGGTACCGCGCTCGACGATGAAGGCGGTGATGCCCTCGTGCCTCTTGCCCTCGCCAGTGCGGGCCATGAGGATCATGAAATCGGCGGCGGGCACGCGGCTCACCCAGATTTTCCGCCCGTTGATCACCCAGTCGTCGCCGTCCTTCACGGCGCGGGTGGCCATGCCGGCCGGGTCGCCGCCGGCGCCGGGCTCGGAGATGGCGATGGCGGAGTGGGCCTCGCCGCTTGCGTAGGGTTCGAGGTATTTCTTCTTCTGCTCGTCGTTGGCGACGGCGATCAGCATGTGCAGGTTGGGGCTGTCGGGCGGGAAGGTGAAGGGGACGCAGGTGCGGCCTTGCTCTTCATACACGCCCATCAGCGCGGCGTAGGGCAGGTTGGCGCCGCCGTATTCCTCCGGCACGTCGAGGCCCCACAGGCCGAGGTCCTTGCACCTGGCGAGGAGTTTCGCTTCGTCCTCGGGCGGGAGCGAGGATTTCTGACCGGACATTTCGCGTTCGAGGGTGGCTTTCTCCAGCGGCATGACGTCGCGGTCGATGAATTTCGCCACCAGATCCTGCAGCATCCGGTGTTCTTCGGGGAGTTCGAACATCGCGTTTCCTTTCCTGGCGCTAGGGCCGTTCCCTCTCCGTCATGGCCGGGCGTGTCCCGGCCATCTGCGCTTCGACAGCGGGGGGTGGATGGCCGGGACACGCCCTACGGGATGCACACATCTCGGAAACGGTCCGCCGCGGCGTTTCCCTTTCGTCATGGCCCGGCTCGTCCGGGCCACCTATTCCAGCACGTGTGCCGCGACAGGTGGCCCGGACAAGCCGGGCCATGACGATGGGGGAACGCTCTTGGCGCCCAGGCAAGCACTTGATTTTACGGTCATTTCCGACTCGTTTCCAGGATGTGTGCATTGCGTAGGGACACGCCCGGCCATGACGGGGGGACGAGGACCTCGCTCCGCCATGACGCAGGTGGCTACCGCCCCACAAACCGCGGCTGGCGCTTTTCCATGAACGCCGTCCGGCCTTCCTTGTAGTCGGCGCTGTTGAAGCAGATCTCGCTCATGCGCCGGACCGCGTCCATGTCGCGCTGGCTCTCGTCCTTCAGCATCTCGTTGATCGTCAGCTTCGACGCCGCGACCGACAGCGGCGCGTTGTCGGCAATGGTGCGGGCGATGTCCAGCACCACGTCGTCCAGCGCCTCCTCGGTCGTCATCCGGTTGATCAGGCCGATCCGTTCCGCTTCCGCCGCGTCGATCCGTTTCGCGGTGTAGAGGATCATCCGCGCGTGCGCCGGGCCGACGAGGTCGATCAGCCGCTTCACCGACTCCGGCGCATAGGCGATCGACAGCCGCGCCGCCGGAATGCCGAACTGGCTGCCGGCCGAGGCGATGCGCAGGTCCGCCGCCATCGCGATCGCCAGCCCGCCGCCCATGCAATACCCGCGTATCCGCGCGATGATGGGCTTTTGGAACGCATGAAACTTGTCGCGTCCGGCGCTGGTGGCGCGGTCGTATTCCGCCTGCGATTCGGCGCTGTTGCGGTTCTTCTCGAACTGGCTGATGTCGGCGCCGGACACGAACGCCTTGTCGCCGGCGCCGGTCAGGACCACCACGCTGACGCCGCTGTCCGCGGCGAATTCATCGAGGATCTCGCCCAGGCCAGTCCACATCTCCATCGACATGGCGTTGCGCTTTTCCGGCTGGTTGAAGGTGATCAGCCCGACGCCGTCATCCCTGGCCGCCAGCATCTTCCCGCCGGCGAAGGCGGTGGTGGCCGCATGATTAGGCAACATTCAGATGACTCCCTTCTGCCGCATGTCGTTCAGTTCCGCGTCGCTGTAGCCGACGCTTTTCAGGATTTCGCCGGTGTGCTCCCCGGCATCCGGCGGGTAGCTGCGGATCGCCTTGGAGAAGCCGGAGATGTTGATGGCCGACGCAACGACCTCGGTGTCGCCGACATGGGGGCTGTGCATTTTCGTTGCCATTCCGAGATGCCTCACCTGCGGATCCGCAAACACCTGGTCAATCGTGTTGATCGGTCCACACGGAATCCCGTTCGCCTCGAACAGCTCGATCCAGTGGGCGGATGGTTTCGTTGCGGTGATTTCGCCGATTGCCGCGTTGATCGCCTTGCGGTCCCTGCTGCGGCCTGCCTGGGTTTTCCAGTCCTCGCGCTGCAGCCAGCCGGGGCGGCCGATGGCCTCGCAGAAGCGGGTGAACACGCGCGAGGAACTGGCGGCGATGTTGATGTGGCCGTCGCTGGTGGGGAACACGCCGGTGGGAATGCCGGTCGGATGGTCGTTGCCCGCCTGCCCCGCCACCTCACCCTCCATCAGCCAGCGGCTGGCCTGGAAGTCGAGCATGAACACCTGCGCCTCCAGCAGCGACGTGGTGACCCAGCGGCCGACGCCGGTGCGCTCGCGGTCGAACAGCGCCATCATGCAGCCCAGCGCCAACAGGTTGCCGGCGGTCAGGTCATCCACCGGAATGCCGACGCGCATCGGGCCGCGCCCCGGCTCGCCGGTGATCGACATCAGCCCGCCCATGCCCTGGGCGATCTGGTCCACGCCGGCGCGCGCGCCGTACGGGCCGTCCTGGCCGAAGCCGGAGATGCTGCCATAGACGATGCGCGGATTGATCGCCCGGACGTCGTCATAGGATACTTTCAGACGATGCTTCACATTGGCGCGCATGTTCTCCAGGATCACGTCGGCCTTTTGCGCCAGGCGCATGAAGGCTTCGTGGCCCTCGCGCGTCTTGAGGTTCAGGGTGATGGCGCGCTTGTTGCGGTGCAGGTTCTGGAAGTCGAAGCCGTGGCGGCGGCCGGCGACGTCCTCGCCCTCGCCCGGCGGCGGCTCGATGCGGATGACGTCGGCGCCCCAGTCGGCGAAATGCCGCACCGCCGTGGGGCCGGCGCGCGCCAGCGTCAGGTCGAGCACCGTGATGCCGTTCAGCGGCAGGCGGGTCTGGCTGGCGGCGAGCGCTGCCTGGTCAGCCGGGCTTTCGGGCATGCGTGTTTCCTCTCGTGATTCCTCTTGGAGCCGTTCCGGGCGATCATCCGCCCGTCCGGCGGATTGCTCAAGGGCTGCGGCCGGAACGATGGAGGTGAATGCCGATGGGGACGCGATACAATCTGATCGCCGGCGACAGCGTGGAGCGGCTGGCCGCGCTCAGCGACGGGCTGTTCGCGGTGGCGATGACGCTGCTGGTGCTGGACCTGAAGCTGCCGGCGCGCGAGGGGATCGCCACTGACGGGGCGCTGCTGGCGGCGCTGAGCGCGCTGGCGCCGCGGGTGTTGGTTTATCTGATGAGCTTCCTGACGCTGGGGATCTTCTGGGTCGGACAGCAGACCCAACTCAGTCACTTCGCGCGCTGCAA
This sequence comes from Rhodopila globiformis, assembly GCF_002937115.1. GTDB lineage: Bacteria > Pseudomonadota > Alphaproteobacteria > Acetobacterales > Acetobacteraceae > Rhodopila > Rhodopila globiformis. The sequence goes on from NZ_NHRY01000226.1 coordinate 34,991, forward strand.
CCGGCATGTGACGTGGATCCACCTGCTGTTCCTGTTCGCGGTGTCGCTGATGCCGTTCTCGACCTCGCTGATGGCGGAGTTCATAACGCTGCGTGCGGCACTTCTGCTGTACTGGCTTGACATCCTGCTGCTGGGCGCGCTGCTCGCTGCAAGTTGGCGTTACGCGATGCGGGCCAGGCTGGTGGAACCGGAGGTTGCAGCGTCCATCAGCCGATCAGTGGAGCAGCGGATCTATATCGCCCAGGCGCTGTATGCGTTCGGGGCGGCATTGTGCTTCGTCAGCACCTGGTGGAGCATCGGGTTCATCATCCTGGTGCAGATGATCTACGTCGTTGGGCCGCGGCGGGGGATATTGTCGCGGATCTGATCTGAACGCGCCCGCCACACAGGCGGAACGTTCCGGTTGACGCGGAATGCCGCCGGCCGGCCGCGACCGCAGGTCGCAACCTATCCTGCTCTGCGCACTCTGCGCTCTGCGTTGAAACGCGGTGGCCGGGGCGCCACCGTCGTTTCGGATCAGGCGGCTTACTGGCAACGCCGTTCTTTGTTGCGACACCGCATTTTCAACGCAGAGCGCGCAGAGCGGAGCGCAGAGTGCGCAGAGCAGGGATCCAGGCAACCAGCGGTCGCTTTGGACGGGCATCGACCCGTGGATTCTTCCTGACACGGAGCTGCAACCATATGGTCCAGGCCGCACCCGGTCGCCGGCTGGTGGAACGTCGAAGTCGTCGAATGCGGGAAATTCACGCCTCCGCAGCATGGCTGCCTGCCGCGTTATTGCTGATACGCCCCGCTTCACGGAACCTCGGCCCGCTCCAGGTTCGCAGCTATATCGCAACACAATGCATCATCTGTCGTTTTGACGACAGAGCCGGTCCCATGGCGCCGGAGATCATGCCGGGTAAGTATCAACCACCGTGGCATGATCCGGACAGGCCGCCGGTCGCTCCCCGCGGGATGGCGGCTCTATCGTGAATGCCGCCCCATCCTCACAGCCCAAGCATCCGCTGCGCCACGCCCAACGCGCCGCGCAGCCGTATCCCCTCCGAGGCCAGCACGCACAGGCACGGCGCCTCGCCACCACCGCGGGTGGCGGATCGTGGTCGCCATCCGGTTCGGCGACGTCGCCGGCCTGGTACACGCCCTCGCCGTCGGCAAAGGCGCCGGACAGCACGCAGGTCAGTTCCCGCCCGTCATGGGCGTGCGGCGGCAGACTGCGGCCCGGCTGGGCCAGGATCAGCCCTGCCCAGGCCGCCCCCTCCGCCCGCAGCCACCGCCACCGGATGCCCGGGCCAATCGGCCACCACCGGCCCAGCGCGATGCGGTCCAGCGGCGCCGGCAGGTCCGGGTTCAGGACCGGCGGCACGCCGGCCACGGGTTCGCCGATGCGCGCCAGCACCGTCTCCAGCGCATGATCCGACAGCGGCGCCGGCGGCAGGGCTTCCAGCAGCGCGCCGCCGGTCGCCTCGCAGGCCAGCAGGGTCCGGCGGCAGCAGGCGCAGCGGCCGGCATGCGTGGCGACGACGATGGCCAGGGCCTCCGGCAGCGTGCCGGCGGCATAGGCGAGCAGGCAGCCATCGCTCGGATGCCGCGTGATCATGGCCGATCGGCCAGCGCCGCGCGCAGCTGGGTGATCGCCAGCCGCAGCCGGGACTTCACCGTGCCCAGCGGGATGCACAGTTCCTGCTCGATCTCGGCATGCGCCTTGTCCTCGAAGTAGGCCTTGCGGACCACCGCCGCCTGCTCCGCCGGCAGGCCGGCCAGGGCCGCGCGGATCCGCGCCTCCTGCTCGGCCATGGCCACCGCGCTTTCGGGTGGCACTGGTTCGGCCGCGCCGCCAGAGTCGGGATCGGGCAGCAGGGTGCCGGGATACCGCTCGCGCCGCAGCGCGTCGATCCGCTGGTTGCGGGCAATGGTGAAGATCCAGGCGGAGACCCCGGCGCGCCCGGGATCGAACTGGTCCGCCTTCTGCCAGACGGCCAGCAGGGTCTCCTGCGCCAGCTCCTCGGCGACGGTGTCGGCGGCGCCGCTGCGGATCATCCAGGCCTTCACCCGCGGCGCGAAGACGCGGAACAGCACGGCAAAGGCAGCGCGTTCGCGATGCCGCGCGATGGCCTGGAGCAGGGCAGCATGATCGTCTGGGATCGGAGTCCCCTGAGCCATGTCGAGTACTGCTATACGGCACGCGACAGGCCGCACCAAATGCCGCCGGTTGCGGCCGCGCGTGGCGGCGACGTACCGGCGGCGCAGAGGCCCGGACGGCAGACAGGTTGCGCTCACAGTCCCTGCTACGCGATTCGCTTCCGCATGGATCACCGTCAAAAGCGGCGATACACACTGTTACAATCTGCGCGCCGATTAAACATCCGCAACAAGAACCGTTGATGCATTGTCATGGCGGCAAAGTGACAACGGACCCGGCGTTGGCCGCCGGCCGGTTGGGGCACAGACGCGCTCCCGGCCCGGCAGCGGCGCGCCGAATCGGCGTGGCTTCACGCTCAAGTATGGTAGTTTGACCTGAATCAAGGAGATTGGGCGGTGATCCGCCCCACATGCCTCCAGCCTAGGAGTCACAATCGGATGAACCACAAGCAACGCCACACCCTGCACGCCCTGTTCGCCCACCCGGTCAGCGGCAACATCGATCCCAGGGTGGTCTTGTCCCTGATCGAGTCGCTGGGCGGCGAGGTCACGCATGGCGGCCATCGCCACGTCGTGGTCAGGCTGAACGGCCACACGCACGGCTTCCACGAGCCGCATCACGCCCTGTCGAAGGACGAGGTCGTGGCGCTGCGCAAGTTCCTGGAGACCGCCGGCATCGATCCGGTGCGCGACTATCCGCTGGAAGCCGGAGCCGCCTGATCCGCGCCCATCCCGGGCGCCGCCCGATACGGGAGTTGACGATGCCCAAGCAGTCTGACCTGGCGGAAACCGATACCGAACCGGCCGAGGCGACCGGCGTCAGCCTCGCCGAACCGTCGCCCGCGCCGGCCGCGCCGCCGCCTGATGCGTCCGTGGTGCACAGCCTCGCGGCCATGCGGCACGATCCGGCGGCCATCCGCCACCTGTTCGAGACCGGCGAGTATCCTTACCGGGTCAAGATGCGCACCGCGCCGTACGAGGCGCACATGCTCGAGCTGCAGCGCGAGCTGCTGAAGGCGCAGCGTTGGATCGAGCAGACCGGGCAGCGCGTCGTCGTGCTGTTCGAGGGCCGCGACGCCGCCGGCAAGGGCGGCACCATCAAGCGCTTCACCGAGCACATGAACCCCCGTACCGCCCGCATCATCGCGCTGCAGAAGCCGACCGAGCGGGAGCAGACGCAGTGGTATTTCCAGCGCTACATCGCGCACCTGCCGGCGTCCGGGGAACTCGTGCTGTTCGACCGCTCCTGGTACAACCGCGCCGGGGTCGAGCGCGTCATGGGCTTCTGCACGCCGAGCGACTACCTGGAGTTCATGCGCCAGTGCCCGGAGGTCGAGCGGATGCTGGTCCGCTCCGGCATCACGCTGGTGAAGTTCTGGTTCTCGGTCAGCCGCGAGGAACAGCGGCGGCGCTTCGGCGAGCGCGAGCGGGACCCGCTGAAGCAGTGGAAGCTGTCGCCGATAGACCGCGCCTCGTTGGACAAGTGGGACGACTACACCGAGGCGAAGGAGGCGATGTTCTTCTACACCGACACCGCCGACGCGCCCTGGACCATCGTCAAGTCGGACGACAAGAAGCGTGCCCGGCTGAACGCCATGCAGCATCTGCTGGCGATGCTGCCCTATGACGGCAAGGACCCGTCCATCGTCACCGGGCCGGATCCGCTGATCGTCGGCGACATCGCCCATGTCATCGGCAAGGACCTGCGGATCATCAACAAGACGGTGCACCCGGCGCTGAAGCGAGGGCGGGAGCCGGGGGTGGGCTGAGGGCCTGGTTGCGAATAACCGCATCATTGGGTGCAAGACACCGGCCCCTCCGCGTCATGACGGGGTAGCAACGGCCGTGCCGCTGGCCGCCTGAACTGGCGCCTATGGGAGAGGACGGTGCCCCACACCCAATAGCGCAGTAATTTCCTGACCGCTTCTGAGCGTCCGGTTCCGTTTGCCGCCGGATCGATGCCGCGCCGGCGGCGGTCGTTGCTACCGCGTCGCGCCGGGCGTGGGTCCGGCCTCCGCGCCGTCGCCCGTATCGGCGGAGGAAGCCGCATCCGAAGCCAGCAGCCGCGCGAAGACAGCCTCGTTCGTGGCGCCGAACGCCTCAAGCTCGATCGTCTGGCCGGTCGCGGGGTCGCTGAGCGTCAACCGGCGGTTGACATAGGAGGTCAGCCTGAACGGAATGGCGGGACCCAGTCCTTGCGTCATGCGGATGCGCGCCAGGCCACTGAGCGTGCCGCGCAGGAAGCCGCTCGCGCCGGTGATGACCGCGACCACGCGGCCGTCGCTTGCGTCCGTCACGACCACCGCTTCGTCCGGCCGATCGGCGAAGCGCAGCAGGCGCTGTTGGGCGACCGGCCCGGGCGGCGCGGACCGATGCGCCGCGTCGTGTGGGGCGAGGAACACTCCAAGGAGCGAGCCGGCCACCAGCACCGCGGCGACAGCCGGCGGGCCGATCGCGAGCGCCGCCGAGGGGCGCCCGGTGGCCGGGCCTGCCGGTCGCTCATGGCCATGGGGCCGCACGGTTGCTCATCGGGCGCAGAAGCGGACGTCGTCGCCGCGGGGCAGGCCGTTGAGCACCGCGTCGACGCAGGTCGCCTTCGGCCCGGCCTGGTGCGGCACGGCGTGGATGTCCGGGGCCGACAGCAGCGCCGCCTCGACATAGCCGTTGGCGTGACGGGCGGTCACCTTGCACCAGCCCCGGGCGCAGTCCTGGACGTCCACCCGGCTCTGCGGCGACACCTCGTCGATGACGGCGTATTTCACTCCCGGGCCGGAACGGAGATAGGCTGTCCAGTACACCGTGCCCGGCCGGGCCCCGGCGCCCGACAGGGGCAGCGCGGCGACGGCGGTTAATGTTGCGAGCCCGCAAAGCTGACGCATCCTGCGGCCTGTGCTCAGCATATCGTGTCCTGTCCGGTTGACGCCACACGTCAATGCCAGTGGACATCTTGCAGTTCATGTCATCACGTTGTCTGGTAGACGGACTGGTCGCATTCGCAACTTCGCGAGGAGATGCAGCATGGCGATGCTGTCATACGAAGAAAAATATTGCGTTCGAGGCGGAACCCTTATCGGCGGCGAACTGTTCGATTGGTGAATCGGCCCCTTCTATGTCGGATTCTTCGGCGTTACCACCGCAATCTTTGCCGGTTTCGGAACCGCACTGGTCATTTATGGCGCGGCCCTTGGCGGGACCTGGATCCTGTTCCGGATCACGATCAGTCCGCCGCCGATAAGCTACGGCTTCGGATGGGCGCCGCTGCGGGAAGGCGGGCTGTGGCAGGTTATCACCATCTGCGCGCTCGGCGCGTTCTGTTCCTGGGCGCTGCGGCAGGTGGAAATCGCCCGCAAGCTGGGCATCGGGCTGCACCTGCCCGCCGCCTTCAGCGCCGCGATCTTCGCCTATGCCTCGCTGGTGGTGATCCGCCCGCTGCTGTTGGGCGCCTGGGGCTACGGATTTCCCTACGGCATCATGGCCCATCTCGACTGGGTATCGAACGTCGGCTACCAGTATCTGCATTTCCATTACAATCCATTTCACATGGTGGCGGTGTCGTTCTTCTTTGCCACGACTTTCGGACTGGCGCTGCACGGCGGTGAAATCCTGGCCGCCGCCAATCCCGGGCGCGGCCAGCCGCTGAAGTATGGCGGCCATGAAAGCGTGTATTTCCGTGACACCATCGCCTATTCCATCGGTGAACTCGGCATCCACCGCCTGGGCTACTTCCTGGCGATCAACGCCGGGATCTGGAGCGCGCTGTGCATGATCATTTCTGGCCCGTTCTGGACCCGCGGCTGGCCGTACTGGTGGGGCTGGTGGCTCAACATCCCGATCTGGGGCCCCCACGGTTTCAGCTGAGGGGGACAGGCACATGGCACGCTTCCACACGTTGTACACCTCGATCGAGATGCACGGCCCGCTGGAGCCCGGCATTCCCGTCCGGTTCGGCTCCGACCGCCGCACCAAGCGCATTTTCCACTCCCGCCTGCTGGGCCGCATCGGCGAAAGCCAGGTGGGGCCGACCTACCTGGGGATTTCCGGCATCCTGTCGGTGATATGCGGTTTCATTGCGTTCGAGATCATCGGCCTGAACATGTGGGCGTCGGTGAACTGGAACCCGGTCCGCTTCATCAAGATGCTGCCGTTCCTGGCGCTGGAGCCGCCGCCGGCCAAATACGGCCTGTACCCGTTCCCGCCGCTGCACGAGGGCGGCTGGTGGATGCTGGCGGGCTTTTTCCTGACCGTGTCGATCCTGCTGTGGTGGGTGCGGATGTACAACCGCGCCGTGGCCGTCGGCATGGGCACGCACGTGGCCTGGGCGTTCGCCTCGGCGATCTGGCTGTACCTGGTGCTGGGCTTCTTCCGGCCGCTGGCGATGGGAAGCTGGGCCGAGGCGGTGCCGTTCGGCATCATCCCGCACCTGAACTGGACGGCAACGTTCTCGCTGCGGTACGGCAACATCTTCTACAATCCGTTCCACATGCTGTCGATCGTGTTCCTGTACGGCTCGACGCTGCTGTTCGCCATGCACGCCGGCACCATCCTGGCGGTGGCGCGCTTCGGCGGCGAGCGCGAGACGCACGAGATCGCCGATCGCGGCACGGCGATGGAGCGGGCGGCGCTGTTCTGGCGCTGGACCATGGGTTTCAACGCCAACTTCGAATCGATCCACCGCTGGATCTACTGGTTCGCCATCCTGACCACGTTGACCGGCGGCATCGGCATCCTGATCACCGGCACGTTGGTGGACAACTGGTACCTGTGGGGCGTGAAGCAGGGCATCGCGCCGGCGTATCCCCCGGTGCCCGGCCTGCCGGCGACGCTGCCGCCGGGCTTCCACAAGACCCTGTCCCTGGACGCGCCGTGATGAGCCGGGCAACGATCATCATCGGCGCCCTCGTCATCATCCTCGGCGCGATGTTCGTGGTCCTGCCGGACTGGACCTATCCGCCGATGCCCAGCCGGCAGCTTGCCGCGCCGCCGGCCTCGATGATCCAGTTCGGCCGCGGACAGATGCCGGAGCCGGTGGCGCAGGCCGTGCCGGCGCCGCTGCCGCCGGCAGCCGCGGGCGGCGCCCCGACCACTGCAACCTACCAGAACGTCCAGGTGCTGACCGACCTCAGCGCCGCGGAGTTCATGCGGCTGCAGCAGGCGATCACGCAGTGGGTGTCGCCGCACCAGGGCTGCGCCTTCTGCCACGTCGCCGGCAACGACGCCTCGGACGCCAAGCCGCAGAAGCAGGTGGCGCGGCTGATGCTGCGCATGGTGCGCCACGTCAACGCCGACTGGCGCAGCCACGTGAAGGACAGCGGCGTCACCTGCTTCACCTGCCACCGCGGGCAGCCGGTGCCGGCGGAGACCTGTTTCCCCAGCGCGCCGCCGCCGGAATGTGCGATCGTCGCCAGGCAGGAGAACTGGCGCGAGTCGGGCGACAACGTGCGCAGGTTCTTCCCCGATGCCAGCTGGGACCTGTACCTGCTGAACGACACGCCGATCTCGGTGCAGTCGGTGACGGCGCTGCCGGCGACGCTGTCGATCCCGCTGCATCGCGTGGCGGAACTGTCGGTGCGCGTCCATCGGGCCGGCACCGGCGACATCACGCTGCGGCCGAAGCCGGGCAGCGGCCTGGTGTACCTGAAGCTGTGGCCGCATGTGCGACCGTGGCGGCTGGGCGCGCCGGAGCCGATGCTGCGCGCTATCCCGCAGGCGGGCGTGGTGGCCCCGTTGTTCTGCCGCACCCCGGCGGCCGCGGCGGAGGCCCGCAAGGCCGCGCAAGAGCCGGAACCGGTATCGCAGCCCCTGCCCGAGGCTCATTCAACGTCGCGATGGACGTGCAGGCAGGGGATTGACGCAGGTGCTCCTGGCGCGGACGAGCCGCATAGGCGCTGACTTAGCGGGCTGGCCCCGCTAAGTCAGCGCCTGTGCGAATGAGCCCGGCCATGACGGGGCGGCGCCGACACCCGGCGGTCAAACGCTATGCCGGTTGGCATAAGGCCTGGATGGCGGCCCGACGAGCGCCATCACGTTGGGACGCAGCCGCCCAACGGTCGGGCTCACCGGCGCCCGGTATGAAGGCAGGCAACCCATGTCCTGCACAAGCTGAAGCGCTTCGGCCAAAGCGGCACGCGCTTCACCCGGCCCGCTGGTCCCTGTACTGCAGGCGCACCATGACCTGCCGCACGGCCTCGCCCAGTACGGTCACCAGCAGGATGCCCACGGACAGGTGAAGCACACCGATCCACCTGGTGGGCTCGGCGCCGACGGCGACGACGAGCGCCGTTGCGCCACCCGCCGGTGTGATCGCCCGGAAGAGAAGCTGCAGCACGGCCGCGAACAAGGTCGCGATGATCACGGCCGCCAGGCGCCAGATGACCAGGGGCTGGCCGCTCATGAAATGCGGCATGCCGGCAGCCCCGGTGGCAAACACGGCGGCAAACCCGGCGGCGGCACCCAGGAACTGGCCGACGGCGAGGTTGTATGGCCTGGCGCTGGCCTCGGACGGCGTCAGGACCTGGGTGAACACGGCCGAGCCAAGGCTGGGTGCCAGCCAGGCCTCCTGCGTCCAGATGCCCAGGGCGGCAATGATGCCGAGCACCAAGGCCGCCAGTATCGGGCGGGCGATTGCGCTGATAATCATGGGACTCCTCCCAGGCTGGGTCGTGCACAGGGGCAGAACTGTGGGAGGGCATGCGAGGTTGCCGACACGCCTGCGTCAGCGGCCGCAGGACGGCAAGGCCACGTGGATGACCGTGGCCGCGCGGATGCGACCGTAGCGCTACGCCAGCAGCCGGAACTTGCGCAGCGAGCGCAGGCCCGCCGGGATCGGGTCCTGCGGGAACAGTTGCGGCCACTGCGTCCAGGACACCTCGCCGACATACAGGTCGCCGCGGCTGTCCACGCACAGGCCGTGCGGGGCCATGAACTGGTCGACGCCAAGCCCGGCGCACAGCCCGCCGAGGCGCGACAGGCGCTGCCCGGTGTGATCGACGATGGACACGCGCGGGCCGAGGTTCGGCGCGTCGCGGTTCACCGCCATCACCGGCCCCAGTTCGCCGATGTAACAGATCGGACATTTCCCCGGCGGCATGAACAGGCCGCACGGACGGTGCAGGTTGTTCCACTGCGTCTCATACCTGCCGTTGCCGTCGAACACCTGCACCCGGTGGTTCTCGCGGTCCGCGACATAGACCCAGCCGTCGGCGTCGCAGGTGACGTTGTGGGCGATGTTGAACTCGCCCGGGTCGCTGCCAGAGCCGCCCCAGGACAGCACCAGCCGGCCGTCCGGCGCGTATTTGTGCACGCGCGCGTTGCCGTAGCCGTCCGAGACATAGATGTCGCCCTGCGGCGACAGCGCGGTGTGGGTACAGCGGTGGAACGGCTCGCCGCCCATGTACGGCGCCGGCTTCCCCGGCGTGCCGAGCGTCAGCAGCACCTTGCCCTCCGGCGTGCACTGCCGCACCGAGTGATCGGCGTCATCCGTCAGCCACAGCGTGTCGTCCGGCCCGACATGGACGCCGTGGGCGCGGGGGAACACGCCCTCGCCCCAGGACCGCAGGAAATTGCCGTCGCGGTCGAACACGATCATCGGGTGCTCGCCGCGGTTGAAGACATAGACGTTGTCCCGGCTGTCCGCGCCGATGCCGCCGATTTCCCGGAACGACCAGCCCGGCGGCAGCTTCGCCCAGTCCTCCACCGGCTCGTAGCGATAGTCGCCGCTGCCCAAGGTGACCATGTTCGTTACCCCCCTGCTTCCTGGCCGCACCAGCCTGTCACGGGGCCAGGAAGCCGCCAAGGGGATGGAGCGGCTATTCCGCCGCCTCGCGCTTCAGCTTGTCGGTGAAGTGCTTGCGGAATTTCGTCACCTTCGGGGCGATGACGACTTGGCAGTAGCCGCTGTAGGGGTTGCGGGCGAAGTAGTCGTGGTGCTCGGGCTCGGCCGGATAGAACGTGGTCAGCGGCTCGATCTCGGTCACCAGTCGGTTGGGCCAGAGCTGTTCGTCGGTGATCTCCCGCATCACCGCCCGCGCCGTCTCGGCCTGGGCGTCGGAGTGGGTGAGGATGATCGAGCGGTACTGCGGCCCGACGTCGTTACCCTGGCGGTCCTTGGTGGTGGGGTCGTGGATGGTGAAGAACACCCGCAGGATGTCGGCATAGCTGACCTGCGCGGGATCGAAGGTCAGCTGCACCACCTCGGCGTGGCCGGTGCGGCCGGTGCAGACCGCGTGGTAGTCCGGATTCGCCACGTGGCCGCCGGCATAGCCCGACATCACCGCGGTGACGCCGCGCAGGTCCTTGAAGACCGCCTCCAGGCACCAGAAGCATCCGCCACCGAGGGTGGCTGTTTCCTGTGTCGCGCTCATGTCTCGCGTGCTCCCCGTTGGTTGACAGGAGTGTATATGGGTTCGGCGGCGGAGTCATGCAGGCGCCGCTCCGGTGCCCGGCGGGCGGAGCGGGCGCCGATGCGCGTCAGCGCAGGTTGAACACCTCGATCGCGGTCTTGCCGAGGATCTTCTGCGCGTTCCCGACGCTCGTCGCGTCGAACACCGCCTGGATCGCGCTGCTTGTGTAGCCGAAGGTCGATTCCTGGTGCGGATAGTCCGACGACCACATCACGCGGTCCGGCCCGATGCGGTGCAGCAGTTCCAGCCCCGCCGGATCGGTCATGAAGGTGGCGTAGCAGTTGTTGAACCAGTACCAGCTCGGCGGGTGCCGCAGCTGCGGATTCATCACCGTTGGAAACGAGTTGTAGATCATGTCGGCGTCGTGCAGCATGGACGCGACCCAGCTGATGCCGCCCTCGGTGAACACGACCTTCAGCGCGGGGAAGCGGTCGAACACGCCGCCGAACGTCAGCGGGCCCCAGATCTGGCGGAACCCCTGCATCTGCACCAGCACCGCGGAGCCTGCAGCGCCCGACGCGCTGGTCAGGAAATTCTCGCCGATGTGGAAGCACAGCGGGATGCCGGAGGCGGCGATCGCCTCCCACAACTTGTCCATCTTCGCATCGTTGTAGTAGATCGGCTCGCCGTCGACGTCGTTGCCCGGCTTGATCGGGATCATCAGCGCATGCGCGCCGAGTTGCCGGCAGCGCTCGACCGAGGCTTTGGCCTCGGCGGGGTCCCAGTAGTTGGGCACCATCACCGGATAGAGGCGGCCCCTGCCCTTCGCGCACATTTCCGCAATGTGCTCGTTATAGGCCGAGAACGTTTCCGCGCGGTCCATCAGCTTGCCCAGGATGAACAGGCTGAACAGGCGCTGCGGGAAGACCAGTTCCTTTTCCACGCCTTCGGTGTCGAGATCTGCCAGGCGCGCCTCGATGCTGGTGAAGCCCGGGGTGCATTCCAGCGCCATGCACAGCGCCGCGGCGTCGAAGGTGCGGCCGGGGCGCTTGCCGACTTCCTCGCCGGCGACCGTGATGTGATAGCCGCCGTCGCGGAATTCCATGCGTGGCGCGCGGTGCTTCAGGTGCTCGGGGAAACGGTCCACCCAGCAATCGGTCTCCAGCATGTGGCTGTCGGCCGAGACGATGACGGTGCCCTCGGGCCATGCACGGGTCGCGGCCTGCGCGGTGCGGGCGGGCGAGAGGAGAATGCCGACCATTTCGGGGATTTCGAGCACGGTGCCGTCCATTACCGGTCCTTTCCGATGATACTGATGGGTAAGCTAAGCATACTCGTGCGTGTGCGGTCTACTGGCTGGCGGGGGCGTGCCGGGGCAGTCCGGTTCTTGGGTGGGCCGTGACGGTGGAGGAATGTTCCTTTTTAGTGATGAAATGTCCGGGATCCTGGTTGGCTGGGTTCCTCATTCAGAGCCTGTTCGATCGGACGGGCCTTGAATTGTGGTGCGCCTGCTGTGCGGCTGGAAACCGGTACGGCACCGCATTGGGGGCTTCTTGTTGCGGCATGCCGCGGTCGGGGATGGTCGAACGCAGCTTCGGCTGGTTGGCGCACTGGGGTGGTCTGCTGCGCGACCGTGCCGGACGGCTTGATGTCTCAGCCGGGCGGCCGGCCTTCGTCGCCATCCTGTCCGGCTTTCAGGCACTGCTCAATCCAATGCCAATTCGTGCCGCTTGACTATGAAACACTGACTCAAACCGGCTCTTATACCGAGCTTCCGCCTTTAGTTTTACATAAACCGTTGATAGCATTGTATAAAATGCCGTTTCAGCCGCTTGCTACTGGCTACACCGCGAGCCCCAGCAGATCGAACGCCTTCTGCTGCACCGGCGTCGGCCGCGTCACCACGGTCAGCGGATACAGCGGGTTGATTGCGGTGGTGATGGTGTTGCGCGCCAGCGTCGCCAGATCGGCCAGCAGCGTGCGGAAGCTGTGCACCGGCAATCCATCCGGTGTCATGCCTGTCGTCTGCTTCTTGATCGCGACCTTGGACCGCTGTGCCGGCGCCACCACGCTGCGGCGGAGGGCTTCGGCCTCTTCCGGATCGGTGTCGTCGAACAGCATCGGCGCCAGGCGCTGGCGCATGTGCCACTCCAGGTAGTAGGCCAGCATGCACAGGAACACGTGCGCCCGCACCCGGCCCTCCAGCCAGTGATACACCGGGCGGACGTGCAGATCGACGGTCTTGACGCAGCGGAACGCCTGCTCCACCAGGCTCAGGGACTTGTAGCTACGCACCGTATCGGCATCTCCCAGCGTCGCCTCGGCCAGGCTGGTGCGCACGACGTAAAGCCCGTCGGTGGCCGCCTCCGCGGCGATCTCGGCAGTCTTGCGGGCGAAGCTGAAGGCGTCGTCGGTGATCGTCAGATCGAAATGCTTGCGCATCTTGTGCGCGTTGAAGACCTCGCCGACGGCCAGCGCGATCTCGGCGGTGCCGCGCAGCGGCTTGCGCGTGCGCTCGACCCTGGCCTTGATGGCGGCGAGGTCTTTCTCGGTGGCCGTCAACAGCTCTTCGCGCTTGCGGGCGCGCTCGGCGGCGAGATCGGCATTGCGGCAGACCACCAGCCGCTCGCCGGGATAATCCGGTGACGTGATGGACGCCATGTCGCGCTGGT